>CAZGBP010000027.1:0-36591 GCA_964524035.1 uncultured Bifidobacteriaceae bacterium | reverse complement strand
GGAACACGGATGACACTGACCGGACGGATTTTTGCGGATTTAATTTTTACCTGATCATTTTCAATTCGCTTTTATCAGAAAAGTTTGTCTATTGAGAATAAACTCAAAATTGTTTTAATCTGTGCTCATCAGTCAAATCCGTGTATTCTAAGGCTTAACCAAGCTTTTTCGGTAATATTTTTTTCAGGCGCATGCGTTCGGTCGCGCGCAAGAGCATTGCTGCATGCAAGCGAGTTTGTTTTTTTTATAAGTGATATGAGTGATCCGGTGGCTTTGGTATTTTTGTATTCGCAAGCAGTCTCTTGAATCAGCCCGATATGACCGGTGAAGCAAAATTGATCCTTATAAAAACCATCCATACCCTGGTTTGGCTCTTTTTTAACGTGGTAATCTTTTATATGTTATATGCAGTAATTGTAGATAAACTGGACATGTGGCTTTGGATCGGGTATGGATTGTTTGTTTTAGAAGGGCTTACGTTATTATATTTTAAGTTCTTTTGCCCGCTAACCATTATTGCCCGGAAATATTCCAATTCAACAAAAGACAATTTTGATATCTATCTTCCAAACTGGCTGGCAAAATATAATAAGCTGATTTATACTGCTATTTTGGTTATCATACTTATCATTACGATATACCGATTAGTAGTGCCCGGCAAATAATTTCATCGCTTTTCTATTTTCTATTTGCTTAAGGATAGATTCAGGATTTTGTTTTTCAGCCTGATTCCTGATGCTGAAAAACATTGCTGTAAATCTTCCATCACCCTGCTCTTGATCATATCTGTGTCGGCATAGTTTGACCAGAAGGTACATTGATGTTCAACGGCATCTTCCAGTAAACCGGTAACCTTAACATTGGGAGCGGGGTTTTTTACAACAAGCGGATCTGCTTCCAGGCAAGATAGCATGAGTTCTTTTGCCTTTTTCAAATCACTACCGGCATCTACTATAATGGAAAAGCTACTGCTTCGGTAAGGGCTGCCAAGTGTCCAGTTGACGATATGCTTAGACAACAATTCACCATTGGGTATGATTACATCTATTCCGTTTCTCGTGTGAATTCTGGATGCCCTTATCCCAATATCCATTACGGTTCCACTATGTGATTCTACCTCTATAAAATCGCCGACTTTTACGGGCTTTTCGAGAATAACCATAACGCCTGAGATCAGATTATTTACCAAACCCTGCAATCCAAAACCGATGCCCACGCCCAAAGCACCTAAAACAATTGCTAAACGGTCGAGGGGAATACCCGATGCCACAAATGCCAGGAGAACACCTCCTGTTATTACGGCAAGTTTGAACAACAGCAGGGAGTTATTCTTCCAGCCTCCACTTTGAACATTGGTACCTGTGGCGGAGATATAGCTGGTAAACCTGCTAAGAAAAACAGATACCCAAATAATGATGCAGAATATGAGTACGCCTGAAATTGTAAAAGAGAAATCACCTATCACTATGGGGTTTTCAATAAACTCTCTGAAATTGTAAGAGAGGAAATCATACAGATTAGTGATACTCAAAAAAATCATGAACCAAGTGACAATGCTGAATAGGCCCACATATCTTTTAAGCTGATTGCTGAAATAGGCCTGGTCTGTTAGCGCTGCTTTGGCGTTGCTGGTTTTAACAGATTCGAATTGATACGCTATAGCCGCAGTGGTGATGTCGTAAAATATAACCAGTATCACTGCCGTATACATGGTGATCACCCCGGTGTTTGCCAGTAATACGGAAAGCCTGAAGTGGCCGGTGATATTGCAAACAACAGAAAACAATTCAGCAAGAATAAATAATGTTGCAGCGAACCTGAATTTCTGGCGCCTTTCAGGCCATACAATTCTTTTTGCATTCATGAAAAAAACCACGCCAATTAGCAGGCAGGCTGTGCTCATCACCAACAGCAACCAGCGGTCAAAATAGGTAACATGAAGAAACAGGTTGAAAACAGCGACAGACCTGAATAGAATAACAAAAACTGTCCAATTGAATTTTGTGATTTTGGGTATCCCTTTAGTTTTCAACAGCAGGTAGACCAGCAAAGCACCCTGTAGGGTCCAGAGCATTTCTGTTAATACAATAGGAGGATTGGGAAAAATAAAAATAGCAAATGAAATGGCTACCAGTATTCCGGCTACATAGGGTTGCGTGAGTGCCATTTTCAGTGCAAACTTGCTTTCATCTGTATCATTGGCCAGTTGCTTGTTGCGCCTTGCCAGGAATACAAGCCAGAAACAGATAATTATACAAATGGCCAATGAACTAAGCACGGAAAACCAATGCAACCGGAGGTAATAGATTAACACATCACTGGATGCTTCCAGTGATCTGGTAATATTCTCAAAAAAATTAATGGAATAGTTTTCAATTTTTGACTGGAATAATGGTGGTTCTGACTTAACCAGCAGCGTTGTATTGAAATTCCGGATGCCTTCAGCAACCTCATCTCTTAGATCTATAACTGTGATTTCAATGGCAGCTACTTTGGATTCTAACAGGTTCATTAATAGTATAGTCTTATAATTGCCAGAATCAATCCGGTGCCATTTGAGTTCCAGCCTGTCAAACGCATCCTGATAAATCCGTTTTACATTTTCATCCTGGCGTTGAAACTGGTTTTCAGCAAGTGTAAATCTCTGGTCGACTTCTTTTGTAATATTCAGTATGTCGACCTGTTGTTTTTTTATGTGATTGGCAACCTGGTCTGCACTGGTTTTGAGTTGAGACAGGTAAACCGAATTCTGTTTCAATAAGCGGTACCTGAAATGTTCATTTGAATTAGTTATTGACTCCAGAATATAATTCAGCCTAAACTCCAGGTCTTTGATCTGTTTATTGATGACTGCGGTGTCGCTGGCTTGTCTCGATACGCGCTCCAGCAGATTCAATCGTTCATTAATCCCCTGGAATGCCAGGCTAGTTGACACCCTGCCGGTATCTCTTAATAGGTTTGTGGAATCGGAATAGGGAGTGGCCGGTGATGCTGCAACGGCAAGATTCAGCAGAAAAAAATACAAAAATGAATGGAAGTATTTATGATCCATGCCTGATGTGTTTGATCTAATTACATTTGATTGTCTTATATGGAAACTGTACATGCAAGTTTAACAGTAAAGTAGGCAATAAGTAATCTGATTATTCAGTGGAATGCATAATTAAGTCAAAAGCAATCAGTATCAGAATTCCAGTTCGGGAAGGTTGTACACCTGGCGCAGATCCTGGTAGGTCTTGTAATATTTTTTATCTCTTTTCACTCCGGAACTGGTAAGAACTCCGCTCATCACTGTTTTGATCCAGTAGTTGAATACAAAACGTTCCTGATCCCGTATAAAAAACATGATTGATTTTTTACGATTGTTGGTTTTTACTACAAACTTATTTGCAATCAGGTTTACAAAAGCGAGGTCAATTCTGTGGCGTAAGCTATCGTGGTGATCAAGCAGGCTTACGTTCAGGTCGCGGTAATAAAATCTGAGAACACCAAAGGCAGCATTTTTATTACCGCTGATGCTTGCAGCCAGTGTATTGCAATCGCCGGAATTCACCTGAATAGCCGCCAGCGGTTTAGAAACCTGTGTGATTTCTGTTAGTTGCATAGGAGATCCGATAAATGCCATATTAAATGAGGATAAGGTATCAAAATAGGATTCCTGGTATTTGACTTTTTTGATTGCGCTTCCAAATAACTCCATAGTGCCATGAATGGTGAGGGAGTCATCAGGTTGGATATCCATATTCTTCAGATTGGTAATCACTGCATCAATACCCCGTAGCGGTACGATACCAAGCTGATCGGTTATACTTGAGAACTCATGATAATTTACCGTACCATTCTTCACCAACACAGAATCAATCTTTAGACCGGCTTTTCCATTTGATGAAAGGAGCAGTGGGGTAGGCATATTTTTTTCGATACCATGTTTAAATGGTATTCTTTTATCGCGCCAGACATTGATGACCGGGTTCGCCACTTCAATGCCACTTGAAATAAAAACAGTATCGTTGTACAAGCGATTAAGATCGATGCCTGAAACATACAGGTTGCCTGCTTTGGCATTGATATAATCCGATTGCCAGATTGTTTTAGAAAAATAGATTTCAGGCTGCATTTTCGGTTCAAATGCAAAATCGCTTACCTGCAATGTGTTTATTCCCGGATCCCAGGAAATTTTTCCGGCAGAGATGGTATTTGCGGAGTCACTGAATTGTAAACGCCCGTCTTTGATACTTATTTGTTGAATCCAATTGACCCATTTGATTTTTTCTTCCTTGCTGAACAGGAAAGCCGTAGGATGGAGACTGCCTGACAAATTGTTGACCTGAAGAAAGCCTCCGCTTTTCGGCAATTCCAGGCTCAGGCTAAAGTCAGACCATTGTCCGGAGAGGTTGCCGGTAACTTTGATTCCACTTTCCTTATCGGAACTGGTTTTCCGTATATTTAAGCCATCGGCAACAAGGTTCAAAGTACGTGTAAAGGAATTTGTGCCAGGTCTCGAAACAAGCTGTTCATAAGCGGACAGTGTTACTTGTTGCAGGCTGACAATCTGGGATTGATTTTTATAAACTTGAATTTTTATTGCCTGTAAGTCGGCCGTGAGGTTAAAAACAGTTGGGCTGGTTCCATCAGAAATATTATAGGTGGCAGCTGCCCGCTTAACAGCCAACTCTCCGATGGAAAGATTAATCGGAATAGAAAACGGTTTTGTACCGGATGAATCAGCATGCAGCTTTTCGATTGATAATTTTGGATCCAGTATTGTAATTGATGGAATGTTTAATTCAGAAAAATCAGTTGATTGCAAGGGCAGGTCTAATGCAACAGAGGGTATGCTGGCCTTAAGTTCTCCTGTTGCATTCTCAAGGCTAAGGTTAATTCCTTCAATCGATGTGGTTTGCTGGGTATTTAGCCTTATCTGATGAATACTAGCCGTTGCTTTTTCTGAAACAAAGAGGGTATTATTGAATTCTGCAGTTGCAGATTGCCATTGAAGTATGTTTGCGCTGGACGCTAATTCTGTGACTGCAATGTGTTGACATGAGGTGCTTAGATTTGAATTATTACCGAGTTTCGCATCAATATCCATCGTTTTTCCCAACAGTTTCCTGATATGAATTACCGGCAAATCCTTAGTAGTATTTTCTTCTCTTGGCCCAGCAGCTATCGTTTCGATCTTTAAATGGTTGAAGTAAATTGAGTCGGATATAATAGCATTGTTTAGTTTAAGCTCATCCCAGTCAAGTTGCTGCCAATAGAGGTCCTTACCGGAAATAGTCATTACGTCGTCTACCTTCAATTGCAGTCTTTCGATATTGTTATGCTGCAGATTGCCATGTACTATTAAACTGTCCAAACCAATATGCAACTTACCGGTATTTAACAATAGCCGGTCTGCCTCCAATTGGGAAATGGATTTCTTTACATCTACCAAAGCCCTGACTTTAAGGAATTCTTTTAGCCGCAATTCCACATGAAGGCCGGTTACATTGGCATCAATCGGCGTGGGCTGGTTGGAAGTATAATTCAGGGTGCCTTCGGTTATCACCAGGTTGTTTACGGCTAGCAGACGGCTAAGCCCGTGTAATGCATCATAAAAGACGGAAATATCATTTTTTGTCCGGCTGCCTGTGGCTTTAGCAGGTACAGGATTAGTAATGGAAATTACCGGCATAGACAAAATAGCCTGTGATGCAGCTATTCTTTGTTCCAGCAACTCACCCAGTTCAATATCGACAATTAGGAATTCGGAGATAACGGCGCTTAATGATTGATCTTTATTTGCAGGTGTTGGCCGGAACGAAGCATTGAGCAACCGGATATCGTTATCGGCGATCTCAAATTCATGAAGCGTTAATTCATACAAACTATCGGGAGTATAAAAGGAAAGATTTTGTGCAGCAAGCTGTATAGGTCCAGTCCTGAAAACTGGTGTTGAATCGGGATTAATGGCAATCTGGTCAACCTTCAGATTGATAGATTCGGTGTTATATGCCAGGGTTTTATTACTGCTGACCATACTAATGTCAAACTGTCCTCCGGATAAATCAAGGTGATTAACAGATAAACTGAAAGGAAGCTTGTTCAACAAAGTGGAAATTTGTATTGTTGAATCGGTAACTGTTTGATCCTTTTCCATATGCATTTGGAGCGAAGGATTCAGGCACCAAACGGTATCGAATTCAAGTGAATTATTTTCATAAAAGGCTTTCAAATCAGATGACTTGAAGCCGAATTGGTCAACATGAAGCAGAACAGAGTCGTATCCGTTTGAAGCATGGTTTTGCAAGCTAAAACTGTCTATTTCAAAGTATTGCCTGCTGCCCGTAAATTCAAATGATTTGAATTCGATTCGTTGCATTCCGTCATTCAAGATCCATTTTTGTGCCGGCATTGTAATACGGAATTCATCTGCAGCCAGGAAAGTGCCGGCGCGGCCCACTCTTTTCCCGAATGATTCAACCAGTATATCTACACCAGTACAAGTGAAAGGTACAGCGCCACGATTGGGGTACAGCTTAAAAGTACCATTATCCAGTTTAAGTGAGCGGATACTTAACAAATCCATTACTTCCTTAAGATCCTCCACCAATTTTGCATATGCTATGCCGGGCCGCATGTTGGCACTTGAAGGTTCATTTTTGTGAATCGCAAATGTTGGTCGACTTATGTATATGCTATCTATATCAGCTTTGCCTGTAATCAGATGCATCCATGATGCGGCTTTTATGTAGAAGGCAGGTATGGAAATCCGGTACTGGTCGCCAGTGAGGGTTGTATCTGTTGGAAAAATAACGGCATTTACCAGTTCTACTTTCCCTTTCAGTAAGGACAATTTGAGATTGTCCATTTCCAAAAAGTATTTTCCATTTGTGGCCTTGGAAATAAATGATGTAGAAACTTTTTCCAGATTGGCTTGAAGAATAAAGTAACCGATTACCAAGATTACCAGAAAGGCAGCAGTTCCTAAAAACAAAGGATGTCTTTTTGCCAATACCACTAGTTTTGCCATTTAACAATGCCTGAATTGGTTAAGGTAATATTACGTAAACATTTCTGCGGTTTATCCGGCAAGTTCGATTTGCAAACTAGAGTTTACGCATACTATCCTATTGATTGGATTGGAAAAAGAAAAGAAGTTAATCATTAAAAACAAGATAAATTATTAAATGTTCACGTCCAAAACATTCACTCTGGCAAAATATGGATTTTGGGAATATCTATGGCAACGGTCCGACTAATGTGGGCCAGATCCCACCGATAGCTGGTTTGATCGCTGAATTATGGAGTTATTGGGTGCCCGTCAGCATAGGAATTCAGAGCGAAGTCCAATACTTTGTCCGGACAAAATGATTAATTTGTATTATGTAAGTGAGCTCCCTGATTCCTCTAATGTTTTAAAGACGCCTTCCTGTTGCTGCCGGTATATCAATTTAAAATTGTGCCTGGCATCATACTTTCTCAAAAAAAAAGTGTTGATCCAGAAGTACCTGGTTAGCATAAATTGCGGTTGCCTGAACGCGAAGTCAGGAAAAAGATGATACCAACGGCAACCCTTCTCAGCAAAAAATGCTTTTGCAGCCGCACCATATCCCAGTTCATCTGCGGCCACTGAAACTGCATCCCGCTGACACCTTGATTTAAGAAATGGATATAATATAAGTGTACGAAATCCATGAATATATAGCTGGTCTTTAGCCTGTTTATAATTCTGAAACCGCGAACGGACATCGAGCTGCGCAAATAGCGGTAGACATATCAGGTAACCAAGAATCAAAATCTTGACTGCAATCCAACCGGTGGAAAGCCACAAAATGAGGTCCACTTCAATAATGAATATGGCCAATAGAAGTAGTTCCAAAAAGGTGATCAGATGTAGAAGAACTCCCAATTTCATATAGGTAATAAAAAGGGGAGTGTATTTTAAGACGTTCACTTCCGCGTGGTGACAGACGCTCGACATCGCAGTTTTTTATTTCCTTTCAAAACTAATACTTATCTTTTAAGTGCTTATTTCTTTTGATAATTTGATTATGCTTCTATTAAGTCAATAGTGCTTTCAGAGATCATCGTTGCGGAATAAATCCCCTGACATTCTTCATGCATCAGTCATTGAAAGTTAATTTGAATTAATACATTTATGCAGCCTTACATTTTATTTTCCACGAAAGAATAACAAACATTCGATGAACAGTAAACTTGTGCTATGGTCCATTACGGTTGGCCTTGGAGGCTTCTTGTTTGGACTTGATACTGCAGTAATCTCCGGTGCTGAGCAGGATATTCAGGCACTTTGGAAGTTGGATGCATGGAGCCACGGGCTTGCCATTGCAATGGCGCTTTACGGAACGGTAATAGGTGCGATGTTTGGCGGAGTACCTGCAGATAAGTATGGCCGTAAGAAGACCTTGTTATCTATTGGATTGTTGTTTTTTTTCTCCGCCATTGGTACTGCAGTGGCTCAGGATGTGTACACTTTTATGTTTTTCAGGTTCCTGGGTGGACTCAGCATTGGCGCATCATCGGTCGTGGCACCGGTATATATTTCGGAAATTGCTCCTCCAAAGTACAGGGGCAGAATGGGCATTTCTTTTCAAATGAATATCGTATTGGGAATACTGGTTGCCTATGTTTCCAATTACTTATTGGAAGGCGGAGCAAATGACTGGCGTTGGATGTTAGGCATTGTGGCAGTTCCGGCGCTCTTCTTTTCTGTTATGATGTTGTTTACGCCTGAAACACCAAGATGGTTGCTGTTACACAAAGGAGACGAACAAAAGGCACGCAAGGTGCTGCTTATCACAGAAGATGATGCTGATAGGGCAATGGAGGATATCAGAAAATCCGGCAGGGAACAATTGAGTGGCCATAGGGAAGGATTGTTTCAAAGAAAATACAGCAAGCTGATTTTGCTTGCCTTCCTGTTTGCTCTTTTCAATCAGCTTTCCGGAATCAATGCCATCATTTATTATGCACCCCGTATTTTTGAGATGACAGGCCTGGCTAAATCAGGTGCTTTGTTTTCAACAATTGGAATTGGGGTAGTCAACTTAATTTTCACGATACTGGGATGGGTATTGATAGACCGGCTCGGCCGTAAAGTGTTAATGTACATCGGTTCATTCGGTTACATCCTTTCACTGGCACTTATTGCAGGTGCGTTTTTTAATGAATCCTATGCAAATGTGCCGGTCTATGTTTTTATGTTCATTGCTTCGCATGCCATAGGACAGGGATCGGTGATATGGGTATTCATCTCCGAAATTTTTCCAAACCAGGTGCGTGCTTCCGGTATGGCATTGGGATGTTTTACACATTGGATTTTTGCAGCATTGATCGCCAATGTATTTCCGTTGTTTGCAACACAATACGGAGGTGGTGTCATTTTCGCTTTCTTTTCAATTATGATGGTGATTCAATTGCTCTATGTTTGGCTGATGATGCCTGAAACAAAGGGCGTTTCGCTGGAAGACCTGCAAAGAAAATTAACGCATTCCTGATTAATCCTTGATCCAGAAAGTTTATAGCAATCAATAAATCATTCAATAATGCAGGCATCCGGTCAATCCTATATCTGTTGTTTTGGTGAGGTGCTTTGGGATCTGCTTCCAGCCGGCAGGCAAATGGGTGGCGCACCGATGAACGTCGCAGCGCATTTGAAGCAGATGGGTTTATCCTCTTTAATTATCAGCAGGGTGGGTAGAGATGAACTTGGAAATGAAATAATAGCATGGTTAAGCAGGAATCAATTTCCGCTCAACTGGGTGCAGACTGATATGCAGTATCCAACAGGCAGGGTGAGTGTGGATTTGACGGACAAAAATCGGGTGGCTTATGAGATCGTGCAGCCTGCAGCCTGGGATTTTATTGAAGTATCAGCTGAATTGATTTCCCTGGTTAGAAATTCATTGTGCATTGTATACGGCTCGCTGGCCTGCCGCAATCAGGTTTCCGGAATGAGTCTGCTTAAGTTGCTGGAGCAGGCACCTTATAAAATATTTGACGTAAATCTCCGCCCGCCACATTATTCACAAAACCTGGTGGAGCAACTCCTGCAGCAGGCTGATATGGTAAAAATGAATGATGATGAATTGCGGGAGATTTCAGGTTGGTATGGATTAACACAACGAAGCGACTATCAAATAATGGATTATCTGAGGGAATCTTTTAGGCTAAAGGTATTGCTGGTAACAAGAGGAGGCAATGGTGCTATTGTACTGAATGAAACAGGGTTCTGCGAATCACCCGGTTTCAAGGTGAAAGTTGCTGATACTATTGGTAGCGGAGATGCTTTCCTTGCCGGATTTTTAAAAATGTTTGCCTCAGGAAAACCGGTTCAGGAAGCTTTGAATTTTGCCTGTGCTGCTGGTGCACTGGTAGCCACCTATCCAGGGGCAA
The DNA here is from genome assembly GCA_964524035.1 of uncultured Bifidobacteriaceae bacterium. Classification (GTDB taxonomy): domain Bacteria; phylum Bacteroidota; class Bacteroidia; order Chitinophagales; family UBA10324; genus JACCZZ01. The sequence continues at coordinate 26,190 of CAZGBP010000027.1, read as the reverse complement.
TTCCTGCAGTTACTGAAAAGGAAATCATGCAACTGATCGGTAATGCCGGATAGAATGAGATGTTATTTAAAAAAAAAGACTGCCTTAAGCGGGCAGTCTTTTTTATTAGGTCAGAGAACTGACTTACAATTGTGGAAGTAAAACTTTATCAATCACGTGCACCACACCATTGCCGGACTGAACATCGGTGGCAACAATATTGGAAACCCTGTTATTGAAATCGGTAATCTTCGCTCCACCTGCCAATCCAACGGTAAACGTACCTGATTGCAGCGTGGTAACTACCTGTCCTTCGGTTAAACTGGATGCAACCACATTTCCGCTTACAACATGGTAGGTGAGTACTTTTTCCAGCGTAGGTGCGTCGATATCATCAAGCGATGTAGCACCCAATTCTGCCAGCAATGCTGTGAAAGCTGCATTGGTAGGAGCAAACACGGTGAAAGGTCCTGTGCCACTTAATACTGTTGCGTAGTTGGTGCTTAGGTCAGGGCGTGTAAGCGCTGCCACCAATATGCTGAAATCAGGATTGGAAACAGCAAATGTTACCACAGTCGGTATAGCAATCACAGCATCCACTACATGGATCACGCCGTTGGAAGCGTCTACATCAGCCGTAACAACTTTGGCACCGCCATTCAGGATAACACCGGAAGCAGTACTTACATACAGGCTTACATTGTTACTGCTGTAAGTAGCAAGAGTTTTCAGATAACCGGTTGAAAGGTCAGCTGCTTTTTTCTCCGCATTGATTACATGGTTAAGTAAAGTATTCGTGAGCACATCCACGGGCACAGCGTCAAGGTTTGCAAATCCATTTGCTGAAAGAAAATCTGTAAATGCCGCATTGGTCGGAGCAAAAACCGTGAAGGATGCAGCGCTGTTCAGCTCATCGTCAAGTCCGGTTTTTTCAAGGGCAGCAGTCAGGGTACTGAGTTCAGGATTGGCTTTAGCCAGTTCATAAATAGTTTCCGGCATAGCGGCCTCCTCATCTTTCTTACAGGAAACAATGGAAGCTGCAACCAGCACTATAAGGGCAAATTGAAAAAAAGTTTTACGCATTGGTTTATGTTTTTTTTGTTTGGTGAATGGCAGTATAACTGCATTCCGGTTCAATTGTTCAAGAATGGTCAAATGAATTGGTTTCATGACAATTCTGCGACAATTGGCATTTGGTTGTTAAGGGCTCCACTGTAACTCAAAAATTAATATCGATGGAAAGCGGGTGCTTCGATAAATGTTATTTGATATTCATGCTGCTGCATACTGCCGCATACATTATTGTTTTATTGTAAACAGGCGGAGTGTTGTAAGCGGTATCATTTTTATACCTTATTGTATAATTTGAAAAATGGCTCACGCAGCATTTAATGAATGGCAGCTTCGCATATTATGATAATTGATGAAATGAAAGCAATTGACAACAGATATTAATATTATACCAATAAAGACACGCTAAAGGCGCACCAACCTTTCTCAGTTCGATTGACCGAGTACATGCTTCTTTTCGGCAATCAGCTCACCATTCAGGTAAAATTTAATTACCAATGCCTGCCGGAGCAATGCGCTTTCATTAACCGGAAAATTAAAGTGGTAGTCGTACGTATAACTTCCGGCCCCTTGACTTGCATGCGTGACCAGCTTTTTAACTTCCTGTCCGGCTTCATTGTAAATGATAAGATCAACCAGTTTGGGTTTCTGAATAATATAGGTAAAGCTTCCATCCACTGTCCGGAAGAGCGGGAGTGATGGCAGAAGCCGTTGTCCGGTATCTTTAACAAAAGGTACGTTGTTCAATTCGCACACTATTTTCCGGAGCTTGTTCGTGACTGATGAATCATCTGAATGGATCTGGTACGGTGAATAGCCATTGGTCATGCACCAGATTGCCTGTTGTGCGGCGTCATTCTGGAAATTATTTTCATCGATGTATCGAATAAGGGGCGCCAGTTGCTCTGCTGCCATCCTTCCCGGCCTGAAAAAGGAGCCAGCACCGGGTGCGCCGTCCTGCGCCTCCGTGCACATTGCATATACCGGAAAACTCGATTCCTTTTGCGATCCTAATGTAAATGCAATAGCATCTGTTAGCACCATTCGCTGAATTGCAGTATCATCCGGAATAAAAAAACGTCCGGCAGCTTCGGTGATTTCTATAGGCGTTGTTCTCAGGTTCTTGCAGGTGATTACCAGGCACCGCCCATAAAATGCGGATCTGTATACGGAATCCAGCCTATAGTCAAAGCCGCGGATAGTTGCCGTTACCCATTTGTTTTTTATGGCGTCGGTCAAGGTAACCGCTCCACTACTTTGAAAGTTGTTAGCGAGTATAAGTACCAGGGTTAATACAGGGAAGGACTTCTTAAGGCTATTCATCTGCTTGCAGATTGATGCCTGCTGTAACGCCATTTAAAATAAATTATTACCAACAAGCATACAAAAGAAAGGCAGTAACTGTTTTTTATGGTGATTGGTTTCCGCTTACCCTTCCGCTTTGCCCAGAGTCATGAGTAATGAGTAATGAGTCATGAGTCTTGAGCCGTAAGTCTACAGTCTTACGTCTTCCGTCTTACGTCTTCCGTCTTATGTCTTATGTCTTATGTCTTATGTCCTGGCTCCTGGTTCCCGGCTCCTGATTTCCTCACGTATGCCCATAACTCTCAAAAAAACTCTTCCACTTCATTTTCCACACTCCGGTTACTGCTTCGCTAAAAATTCCCTTACTCATTTTTGAATTGCCCTCTATCCGGTCGCTGAAGACAATAGGCACTTCCCTGATTTTGAATCCAAGTTTCCAGGCAGCAAATTTCATTTCGATCTGAAAGGCATATCCGGCAAACTTGATTTTATCGAGGTCGATGGTTTCGAGTACTTTTTTCCGATAGCATACAAACCCTGCAGTAGTGTCTCGTATTGGCATCCAGGTAATCATGCGTACATAAATAGATGCGTAGTAACTCATCAACACACGGCCTGTGGGCCAGTTGATCACTTTTCCTCCTTTCACATACCGCGAGCCGATCGCAACATCTACGTCTTCCTGAGAGCAGGCATGGTACAAATTGGCAAGTGCATTAGGAGGATGGGAGAAATCGGCGTCCATTTCAAATATGTATTCATAATTTCCGGCAATGGCCCATTTAAAGCCTTTTATATAAGCGGTGCCCAAACCTTGTTTGCCCGGCCGTTCTTCCAGGAAAAGTTTTCCCGGAAATTCACCCTGCAATTGCTTAACGGCAGTTGCCGTGCCATCGGGTGACGAGTCGTCTACAATGAGGATACTTGCTTCCGGATAAAGTGAAAAGATCTCCCGGATCATTCTGGAAATATTCTCCAGCTCATTAAATGTTGGTATGACGATAAGGGAACTCTTCAACTCCGAAGTAAAAATTTTTCAGTTAAGGTTGCTACTCGTATTATCTTAATGTTTTAAAGTATAGGTTTCTAAGGCAAAGAAAAGCAAGGCAAGGCTGCTGAACGGTGCAGGCATCCTTTTATTTTTTCATGCGTTGTTTGATGCCTTTTATTTTTTCTTTGAAATCCAGCGGAAATTCGCTTTTCAGCAACCAGTCATAGTAACTTGGTTCAGCCACAAAAACGTCAGTAACGGCTTTCCCTTTATGCTTGCCAAAATTGAACATTTCAATATTGTTCTCATAATACATGCGCTTGCCCAGGTCTACATAGTCACCATCTTTCGAAAATTCGTGCAGGAAATCAATATCGTTTTTAAGTGCCTGCGGGTAGCGGTCGAGTTGAGACTTCAGCACTTCATAAGTTGCCTTCACATCAGCCATGGCACCATGTGCACCAACCAGTTCTTTATCGCAATAGTATTTATAGGCTGCGGCTAAATTTCTGGGTTCAAGCGTATGGTATATACGCTGCACGTCAATAAATTTGCGGGTAGTCACATCAAATATGACACCGGCCCTGTGAAACTCTTCCAGCAGGATCGGGAAATCGAACCGTGTTGAATTGAAACCTGCAAGATCGCACTCATCCAGAAAAATAAAGTATTGCTTGGCGATCTGTTCAAAGGTAGGAGCGTCTTTAACATCTTCATCCGTAATGCCATGTATGGCAACAACCTGCGGCGGGATGGGCATCATAGGATTAACGCGGGTCTGTTTCTCATGTACATTGCCATCGGGCATGATTTTTAGCACGGCAATTTCCACTATACGGTCTTTGGCAAAGTTAGTACCTGTGGTTTCCAGGTCTACAAATGCAAGAGGCCTTTTCAGTTTTAGGTCCATATAGCAGTTATGAATGCTCCATGACAAATGTAGTCAACTCTTTTAAATCCAATCCGCCGAAGTTGCCGGAACTCATCAATAACAGGTTGGTATTCTTCCAATCCTGTTGTTTCAGAAAATCATGCAATGCCCTGCTGTCGGTAAACAACAAGATTGACGCATCTCCAAATGCCTCTAATACAAATGACGGGCATAGTGGTTCCAGCTTTTTGATTTCAAATGTATGTGCATCGTAGTAAACGATTTTCACATCGGCATCTTTTAGCGTGTTACTGTATTCGCTGATAAAATTTTTGTTCAGGCTGCTGTAAGTATGCAATTCCATACAACCTACCAGGCTGCGTTGAGGATACTGTTCTTTCGCTGCCGCAATTGTTGCTTTAAGTTTTGAGGGCGAATGGGCAAAATCTTTATAGACAGCAGATGTTTCTGATTGGCCGATTAATTCGAGACGGCGGGCTGCACCGGCAAAGTCGCGGATGGCTTCCAGGCAGTCACTTTCATTTACTCCCAATGCTTTGCACACTTCCAATGCACCTGCCAGGTTTTGAAGGTTGTGTCTTCCAAATATTTTTAGCGGGATCTCTTTGCCGGCAACTGACAGGTAAGTCATTCCGGATTCGATATGGTATGTGGGAGTCGCATAGGGAATTTTTGGCAGGTTAAGATTCACAGATCTTGCAATGCCATTCACTTCCGGGTCTTCCGCATTGTATATAAGCAGTCCGTTGTTCGGAATTATTTCCACAAACTTTTTGAATTGTTCAACATAGTGAGCGTACGTTGGAAACACATTAATGTGGTCCCAGGCAATACCACTTAGCAGGGCCATGTGGGGCTGATACAGGTGAAACTTAGGCGTTTTATTGATGGCTGAATCGGGATATTCATCACCTTCAAATATCATTAAGGAAGCGGATTCTGATAACCGCACCATAATTTCAAAACCCGGTATTCTTGCGCCCACCATATAATCAAAATCAATCCCTCTTTTTTTCAGTATGTGCAGGATCATAGCCGTGATCGTGGTTTTGCCATGGCTGCCGCCAATCACTACCCTTTTTTTATTTTTCGACTGTTCATAGAGGAATTCAGGAAATGAATAAATCTTTATCCCTGCTTGCTGCGCCTTCAGCAGCTCGGGGTTATCCGGCTTTGCGTGCATGCCCAGCACGATGGCGTCGAGGGCTGTTGTAATTTTTTCAGGGTGCCAGCCCATTTCGCCCGGCAATAAACCATACTTTTTCAGGCTGCCCAGTGCAGGCTCAAAGATTTCATCATCAGAACCGGTAACAGTGTATCCTTTCAGGCTCAATGCAATAGCGAGGTTGTGCATAACACTTCCTCCGATTGCTATAAAGTGAACATTCATTTTATTTGTTTTGCAGGTAACAACAATTCCGCGTACTTTTGCTTCGTCAGAGGCCGAAAATAAATAGAAGTAAACCGCCTACACTAAATTGTTTTAAACATGCTCAACCTGCCTTCCATTTCAAAAACACTGGCGCTGTTAGCAGTGATAGTGATGATTGCAATTGGTATAAGTTCCTGTGCAAGTCAAAAAATGGGTTGCCCGGGTTCTATCACAAAAGCTGAAGCAACTTCAGCCAAGCATAGCTGAACCGGTTAATTACTGATGATCAATTTGCAGGCTGCAACAACATTGCGGCCATTTTCTTTTATATATACCAGATATACACCCGCAGTCAGTCCTTTCAATGGAATGGATTGTCCATTAAGAAACGTAGTCTCCAGTTTTACGTTTCCGGCCAGGTCTGTAAGAATTGCCAGATAAGTACCATGTGGGAGCAGGCCATCTACCAGCAGATATTGGTTGGCCGGATTAGGAAAAACAATAGTTGATTTGTACTCATTGAGTTCCTGGCTATTGTGAGTGGTAAATGAAATCCAGCTGGCGGAATACCGTTCAATATCTTTCCATGTTGCAGTATTGTTGTTCCAGGATTGACCGGTGGACTGGATAACATTTCCGTAAGCATCCTGTACGTAGAGGTAACGGTAACTTTCTGCCCAGCTGCTGCCAGTCCAGCTGTAAATTACTTTTTCAGTCAGCAGGGATAGGCTATCATACACATAAACGGTTCTGTTAAGATGGTCCCAATCCAGATTGCCGTTATTCCACACCTGGAAAATGGCCTCGTCCATCACCTCGCCGCTGAAGTGAAAAAGATACCGGATGGAATTTTGAAAATCGTGTATGCTCTCTTCCCAGAATAGCCCGGTGATGCCTGTCAAATTGCCGGTTTCATCATGTTCGTACTCATTCCGGTAGTACGGTGTCCACAAGGTATCTGAAGGTGACCAGCTTGCAGAAGTTATTCTCAGAAGATTTTGGAACAAATCGTATTCAATAGTATCTTTTGTTGCAGGCAGCCAGGCAAGTAGTTCCATGTTCCAGGCTAATCCAAGGTAGCGAACCAGGTTATCATTAGCATTATACAATGAGTGGTATTCTTCGTATGGATTCCATTCCTGGCTGGTATCAACCCAGTCTGCATGTACTACACTCTGTTCTTTGCCGCTGATTGTATAGGAGTAACCGTGCTTATGGTCAGGTAACCAGTCCGAAGCCTGCATATTCCAGTTACTGATCTGTTCCTGTTCCAGGTTACCTTCGGGGCTATGCGTCAGCTGAAGTAATGTTTGCGGAACCAGGTTGCCGGCATCTGCATTGTACACCTCTTCAATCACCGAATCCGGAAGTGCAAAAACATCATAGGTGTAGCTCACCCGTTTGGTGTGAGTCCATGATTGCTCGAATACGTTGTAATTGTGTTCATTTAAATGAAGCAAACTCCCATTTCCCTGATAGTCGTATTCATATTTAAATGCCGGTTGCCAATCATCTGATACAGAGTTGAAATAATCGAATTGCTCTTCTTCAGGATAGAATAAGCCATCCCGGCTGGTTGGCTTCTCCAATGTGAATGGCCTGGTGATATAGGCTGGTAATAGCGGTAGATAGGGGTTTTGATTTTTTCGCAGTTCTTCCTTGTTGACCGGCAGCTGGCAGTAAGCCAAAACAGCGGAGCAGCAGCAAACTACAATTGTAATGACTTGTTTCATTGTTATTTAAAAGTATAACAATTTTAGATTAATTGGCACACCTGGATCGTTTGCCGAAAGTTTGTTTTAAAGATTACGAAAGCCCCATGCCACATGAACTCACTTTTAATAAATAAATGATCATTTTTGTAAAAAGGAAGAAGCATGGAACTTAACGCAAAAGATATTGGCGCAATAACCATGATATTGTTTGCAGTTATTGATATTACAGGAGGGCTTCCCGTGCTGGTAGATATACAGCAGAAGACCGGCAGGCTGAAATCAGAGCAGATCGTGGTGGTGTCCGGTATTATCATGATCGTTTTTTTGTTTCTGGGTGAATCCATTCTGAGACTGATTGGAATTGACATTGCCTCCTTTGCGATAGCCGGTGCATTCATTATTTTCTTTTTGGCCCTTGAGATGATTCTTGGTATTAAGTTTTTCAAAGGGGAATCGGCAGAAACCGCTTCCATAGTACCCATCGCTTTTCCGCTGATTGCAGGAGCAGGAACCCTCACTACGCTTTTATCGCTCCGGTCGCAATACCAGCACATTGAAAATATCATTGTTGCCGTACTTATTAACCTGGTCATTGTATATCTTGTACTTAGGAATACGCACCGCATTGAAAAACTGCTTGGAATTGGCGGCATTAACATCCTTAGAAAAATATTCGGGGTTATTTTGCTGGCTCTTGCTGTGAAGCTGTTTAAAACAAATGCGTATTGAGCAGTCCGGGATTCAGTACGCTTAACCGGCACTTGAAATACGACTACTTGAAATAAAAAGTCAGTAACTAAAAAAGTAAAACTAACCATCCGCTATGCTCAGACTTAACAAACCTTCCTTCTTCATCGCAGACATGCTGCTGTTGATCTTGCTATCAGTTGTTTCCTTATCTGCTGTGAACAGGGCGGTACCTCAGCCGGAACAGGTATCGGCCACGTTTAGTGACTCTTTATCCGAGCATACGTTTCGTTTTTTCTGGGATCTTGCAGGCGAGCAAAACGGACAGATTCCGGACCGGTGGCCGACAAAAAGCTTTTCAAGCATTGCCGCAACAGGTTTTGGGCTTACTGCTTACCTGGTGGGGGTGGAACGTGGATATATCACCAGGGCGCAGGCGGCAGACCGGGTGTTGAAGACCTTGCTGTTTTTTAAAAATGCCAAAACCGGAAGTGCAGCAACAGGAGTTACCGGATACCGTGGATTCTTCTATCATTTTATTGATATGGTCACTGGTCTGCGTTTTGAGAAAGTGGAACTTTCTACCATTGACACAGGATTACTGATGGCCGGAATTCTCTCATGCCAATCCTACTTTGATGGTACTTCTGAAACAGAAAAACAGATACGTGATATTGCTGATGTGTTATACAGGAATGTAGAATGGGACTGGGCCATGAATAACGGTGAAACGATGAGCATGGGTTGGCATCCGGAGAGCGGGTTCCTGGATGCAAGATGGAAAGGATATAATGAAGCCATGATTTTATATGTACTTGCACTCGGTTCACCTACCCATACGATTCCGGCTTCCAGTTGGAAAGCATGGACGGATACCTATCAGTGGGGCAAGTATTACGGACAGGAGATGGTCAACTTCGGACCGCTGTTCGGACATCAGTATTCGCATATGTACATTGACTTCAGGGGAATTACCGATGAATACATGAGCAAAAAAGGGTTGGATTATTTCGAAAATTCCCGTCGCGCCACGTATGCCAACCAGGCCTACTGTATCAGCAACCCGGCGGGATATACGGGCTATTCCGCATCCATTTGGGGACTTACCGCCTGTGATGGCCCGGGTAATGAGAATAAGAGCAATCCAAATATTGCTTTTATGGGGTACAGTGCCAGGGGAGCTGCTCAATGGTATGTTGAGGATGATGGTACGATTGCGCCAACGGCAGCGGGTGGCTCTGTCCCCTTTGCTCCAGAAATATGCCTGCCTGCATTGGCCTCAATGAAACGGCAGTATGGAACGAAAATCTATGGACAGTATGGATTTAAAGATGCCTTTAACCTGAGCATCGAAAATAAAGATGGAACCCAGGGTTGGGTGGATGTTGATTATCTGGGTATTGACCAGGGGCCAATCGTGATTCAGCTGGAGAATTACCGAAGTGGGTTAGTTTGGGAACTGATGAAAAAAAATCCGCATATCGTTGCAGGATTGAAGAAGGCCGGTTTCAAGGGAGGCTGGCTGGATAAAGTCAAATAGCCCTTGTACAAGTTTGCATTGGCGGTTCGGGTTTTCATTTTGCGAATTTGGGTTCCTGCCAGTGCCATCATTTTTTGAGATCCAGTTTTCATCCGGATGAATCAGTGCAGATTCCGGTTTGTTTTAACAGTGTTCTTTCGGGAAGCTGTACCGTATGATTTCAGTATTGCCGTGGAAACGATCTTTATTATCACCATTATTCACTTGAAGCCGTAATAGGCAGTTAAGCGGGTTTAAAGGACTGATTGATGTGAAGCTGTTCACCACCCTCTTGTATTGTGTTACTTTCTGATCTGATAAATCCCATGACAGCGCCGGCGCGTTTTATTTTGTATCATGTTCGGTAGATTTCTTTAACCCTGTTTTATTCACGAAGCGGTGACAGTTTCATACAGCCATCTATTCTGAAAAGACAGGTAACTGATTTCCACTGGTGGCGATACGATTCTGAATGCCGCCCATTCATCCCGACTGACCCAATGGCCATTAAACCGCAATGGCAGAAATTAAAGTGTAAAGAATACACTAAGTAGGAAAAGATGTTTATATTTGTAAGTGACAATTGCTTAATTTATATAATAGGATGACGAAAGGCAATTTGCCAAAGTTGCATTCCGATTTTTCAGTGGACTGTGTGATATTTGGCTTTGATGATGAAGAGTTAAAAGTATTACTGGTTGAACGGAACGAGCCTCCATACAAGTCGTGGAAAGCCATTCCAGGCAACCTTGTTTTTGATCAGGAGAATATTGATGAAGCTGCAGAGCGGGTGCTTTATGAACTGACCGGATTGCGTAATATTTTTCTCGAACAATTCTATTCCTTTGGAAGAATAGACCGGCATCCGCAGGGACGGGTAATTACGGTTGCATACTATTCCATTATCAAGCGAAAGGACAATGGATTACATCCGGTTTCGGGGTATGCAAAAAAAGCATATTGGTGGCCAGCAGATAAAATACCGGCACTTGCATTTGATCATAATGAAATTGTTGAGAAAGCACTGCAAACGTTGCGACACAAGATCAGCTATGAGCCAATAGGTTTTGAGTTGTTACCTGAAAAGTTTACGTTAACTCAGTTACAGCATATTTATGAGGCAATACTCCAGAAAAGAATTGATAAACGTAATTTCAGGAGAAAGATGCTCAGCTATGGTTTGCTAACCGAGTTAAACCAGAAACAAAAGGGAGTTTCTCACAGGGCAGCAAGTTTTTACAGATTCAACAAATCACGATACCGTAGTTTAAAAAAGAAAGGATTTATTTTTGGATTGAGATAACCGGCATTCACCATCATCAGCATTCCGTTAAAAGCAAGTTTAGTTCATTTAACAGACACTTTATATGAAGAGAACCTTACTCTTAGTACTCAGTTTCTTCGTAACGATGCACGTTTATTCACAGGCATTGCAGGTAAAGGGAACCGTGATTGCCGAGGATGACGGTCTGCCCATGATTGGGGTGAATGTTGTACTGAAAGGCGGGCAAGCCGGTGCCAATACGGATGTAGATGGTACCTACAGCCTGACTGTACCATCGGGAAATGACACGCTGATCTTCTCCTACCTGGGGTATGTTACACAAACGATAGGTATTAATAACAGGAACGAGGTGAATGTGATTATGACAGAAGATGTGGAAATATTGGAAGATGTGGTGGTGGTGGGTTATGGAACGCAGCGGAAAAGTGATCTCACCGGCGCCGTATCATCTGTTCGCGGAGCAGACCTGACTAAGATACCATCGTCTTCGCCGGTACAGGCGCTGCAAGGCAAGGTAGCCGGCGTACAAGTTACCAGCATATCCGGTGCACCCGGTGCTGACCAGGTTGTCAGGGTACGGGGTACTGGTACATTTAACAATTCATCACCGATTTATGTGGTTGATGGTGTGATACTCGATGATATCTCTTTCCTTAATTCATCTGATATCCAGTCTATGGAAGTGCTGAAGGATGCTTCTGCAACAGCGATCTATGGTTCACGCGGTGCCAATGGGGTTATACTGGTAACAACAAAACATGGCAAAGCGGGCGTGCAAGTTGAGCCGACGGTGAACTTCGTCGCAGAATACAGTTCACAGGTGCTCGCAAAAAAGATAGAATTGTTGAACGGAAGAGAATTTGCTGCTTATGTTAATGATATTACACCCGGGTCTTATAACAACCTTGATGCAGTACCCAATACCGACTGGCAGGATCTTGTTTTCAGCAGCGCTCCCATACAGAATTACCATTTGTCTGTTGCAGGGGCAACAGAAAAGTCACAATACTATCTTGGTTTTGGTTACTTCAACCAACAAGGCATTATTGATAAATCCAGTTATGAGCGGTTCAATCTGCAATTAAATAACACCTATTATCTGTCGGACCATGTGCGGATAGGAAACAACCTGACGTTTGCACCTTATAAACAACAGAATACCGCCAATGCAACTTACGCGGCCTATCGCGCCCAGCCGGTTGCTGTGCCATATAATCCTGACGGAACGTATGGCGAGGTGCCGGGTGTTGGCAACCCGCTTTCCGATATTGAGACCACGAATGATTTTGAAAAAGGATTGCGAACTGTGGGTAATCTTTTCGCTGAAGTCAGTTTTCTGAAGGGGTTCACCTTCCGGTCAAGTTTTGGAGCCGATATGACCTTTCAGAAAAACAGGCGGTTCACCCCGGTTTACTATGTTTCTCCGCAGCAGCAAAATGAAATCAACGACCTCTTTGTCGGCAACAATGAAAATGTAACCTGGCTTTGGGAAAATACATTGAATTATAAAAAACTTATTGACAAACACAGTATTGACCTGCTCGGTGGCTATACCATGCAGGAAGCTACTTCTGAATACCTGAGTGCTTCCGCAATTAACATATTAGGAGACACCGAGAACCTGTGGTACCTGAATGCGGATAATATCAACCCCACCACTATTAAGAACGGCGTAGATGAAAATCTGAATTATGCGATTATTTCTTACCTCTTCAGAGCCAACTATGCATACAATAACAAATACCTGTTGACAGCAACTTTCAGAAGAGACGGCTCTTCAAAATTCAATACTGAAAACCGGTATTCTAACTTTCCGTCCATTGCAGCAGGCTGGAATATTGTGAATGAAACATTTATGGAACAGGTGCCGGTGATTACCAATCTGAAATTACGCGCGAGCTGGGGACAGATTGGTAATGAAAAAATAAATTATCTCGATCAGTACGCTTTGGTTTTAAATCAGATCAATGGCGTTTTCGGACAAAATGAAATATTATTGCCGGGTTCCAGCTATGGTAAAACAGGAAATCCTGACCTTAAGTGGGAGACTACCACACAAACAGATGTCGGATTGGAAATTGGTTTACTTAACGACCGGCTTTCCGCAGAACTGGATTACTACAGCCGGACCACCGATGACATCCTGGTTGAACTTTCTACTCCGGGATATTTTGGAAATGGCGAAGGGGTAAAAGTCAGGTATAATGCAGGTTCCGTGCTCAACCGTGGCTTTGAGTTTAATGTTGTTTACAATGAAGTTCTGGGAGCATTCAGGTACCGGATCGGATTGTTGGGTTCCACCATCCACAACGAAGTGCTGAGTGTAGGAGGCAATAGCGGAGTTGATTCAGTTTTGTTTGGTGGAAATCTGGGAAACGGACAATTGGTAACCCGTAGCAGCGTCGGAAACCCTATCGGTTCATTTTTTGGTTATCAGACAGACGGCATTTTTCAGAATGAGGCAGAATTAGCTGCTTACCCTCATGAATCTTTGGCTCAGGTTGGTGATCTCCGGTTTGTTGATCAAAATGGCGATGGCCTGATCAATTCATTGGATCGGGTATATCTGGGTTCACCGATACCCGATTTTGTGTATGGTTTCAGCTTCGAAGCATCCTTTAAGGGGTTTGACCTGTCTGTAGATTTTCAAGGCCAGGTTGGTAATGAAATTTACAATGGAAAAGAAGCGGTGCGGCCTGATTTATACAATTTTGAAACGCATGTGATTGATCACTGGACAGGGGAAGGAACCAGCACTACTGAACCGCGGGCATCTTCAGGCGGTATAAATTATGCGCCTTCAGACAGATTCATACAAGATGGTTCTTTTCTGCGATTGCGCAATGTTACCATCGGTTATAATTTCCCGGAAGCGATTGCCGCTAAAGTGCATATGAAAGAAGCGAGATTCTATGTAGCCGGATCCAACCTGTTAACCTTTACGGAGTTTACCGGTTACACACCTGAAATAGGAAGTTCAGATGTACTGGCAAATGGTATAGACACCGGGATTTATCCTGTTACTTCCATCTATTCAGTTGGACTTAATCTAACCTTTTAATGATGTACAGCATGAGAAAACTAATCACAGGTTCACTTTTAGCTGCATTGATTCTTATCATCGGTAGTTGTAAAGATTTTCTGGATAAAGTACCACAAGGAAACCTGACACAGGAAAATTTCCCGGTTACAGAAGGAGATGCCCTGCTGGCCACCAATGCGGTTTACAGCACATTGCGTAACTGGTATTACCATTCTGGTGGTTATCCGATACTGGATATCATGTCGGATGATGCGCATAAAGGGAGCAATCCGGCCGATCAGTCAAATAATGTAGGGCCTTACGACGATTTTACTATGAGTGCCAGCCAGGACGGACTTTCAAGGTGGTGGAGTGCGGTATACGAAGGCATCAAGCGTGCTAACGTCGTAATTGAAAAAGTACCGGATATCAGTATGGATGAGACCTTGAAGAACAGGTATATTGCCGAAGCCCGATTCCTGAGAGCGCTTTACTATTTTGACCTGGTACGTTCATGGGGTGGGGTTCCTGTTGTGACAACCACCAATCCGGAGTTGAACCTGCCGCGTTCTTCCAGGGAGGAAGTGTATGACCTGATTAAGAATGACCTGCTCAATGCCATAGATCACTTACCTGAAAAAACGGATTTGAACCCGTCAGATTTTGGCAGGGCAACCAAAGGTGCTGCAAAGGCTTTGCTTGCAAAAGTTTATCTGTTTGATGAAGATTACCCCAATGCTGCAGCCTATGCAGTGGAAGTAATCTTGTCCGGCCAGTATTTTCTGGATCCGGATTATTCTCATACTTTTTCATTGGCCGGGCAGTATAATTCAGAATCGGTTTTTGAGATCGGCGCCATCGAGTTTGAAGGCACAGAGAATGGAGGAAATCAGTATGCAAATAACCAGGGAGTTCGTGGCACACCAAACAGGGGTTGGGGATTCAACAGGCCATCGATCAACCTGCGTGATTCATTTGAGCCGGGCGATCCGCGCATGGAAGGCACCATCATCTTTCTGGGTGAGGTGATTGACGGGATAACGATTTTAGGCGATGGAAGTACCCCTGATATAACCTATACAGATGAAACCAATACCGTAATAAAAGAGATCGAATGTTACAATCAGAAAGTGTGGATACCGGGCACTACCACCAGTGAGCAATGGGGCCATAACCGTCGATTACTGCGGTATGCAGAAGTTTTGTTAATTGCAGCGGAAGCGCTGAATGAAAATGGCCAATCTGCCGATGCATTGATTTATTTGAACCAGGTGAGGGAGCGGGCGCGTCAGGGAAACACTGCAATTCTTCCTGATATTACTGAAACCGGTAAGGAAGCCTTACGGGAGCTGATATGGAAGGAAAGACGTTCTGAACTTGCAATGGAAGGGGTCAGATTCTGGGATCTGGTGCGGACAAAAAAAGCGGCACAGGTATTGGGACCGTTAGGTTTTCAATCGAATAAACACGAGTTATTGCCGATTCCACAATCAGAGATAGATATTTCACAAGGCACCCTGACTCAAAATCCGGGATGGTAAAGCATTTTTATTAATTCAATAATAGGTAAACCAATTTTTTTAAACCAAACTTCACAATCAAAATGAAAAACATGAAATGGATTTCGAGTACCCTGGTGGCATTTGCAATGATTGCCATGCTGGCACAAAGCTGCAAGAAAGATGACCCTGTTGTTTTTGCATTGTCTTCCCTGCTTGCGGATGGAATTGACCTTAATGGTGCTTCCAGTGCAACAGGTGTGGCCACAGATGCCACGATCGTTGCAACTTTTTCAACAGAAGTTGACGGTTCTACAGCTAATGCCACAAACATTACGCTTATTCGCGATTACGATGCTGCATCAGTAGATCTTACCATTACTTCTTCAGGAAATAGCATCACCATTGTGCCTAACGAGGAGTTAGCTTCAGGTGCATTGTATGAATTAGGTATGGCTAACATTAAGTCATCAGACGGACAGGTATTAGGTGCCATTACCAGAACCTATACAACCATCGGTACCTTTGCTCCATCCGGCGCGGTTGCTTACTGGAACTTTGAAGATGGCAGTGTTAATGATGTTACGGGTGCATATGCTGCTGTAGAGAATACAGACGTAACGCTTGTTGATTCTAAGAACAGCATTTTAGGTAAGGCCGCTTCATTCAACGGAACTACCTCCTATATTGAATATCCGGGAGGACCTGCTTTGATGAATTCGAACAGCTTTACTCTGAGCTTCTGGGTTTATGCCAACAGCGTTGGTCATACTGATCCCAATGGAAATCCTAAGGGTAATTTCGTAATGGGAACCGGATTTTTCAAAGGATTTCAGTTTGAAATACCGGGTGACTATGCATGGTGCAAACTGGCTGCTCAGTATGATTGCGGTACCGTAACTGAAGGAGAGGATATCTTCTTTATCGGGGATGGCAAAACAAAAGACAATGGTGGCTGGCAGGGTTGGACATTCTGCAAAGACCTTACCGGTAGCGGTGGTGTTCCTGTGTTATTGAAAGACACCTGGGCACACATTGTAGTAATGTATGATGCACCTTCTAAAGTAGGTTCCATGTACATCAATGGTGAGTTGATGAAAGCGCAGGACTTTGACCTTTGGCCGGCCGGTGCTAATAAGCTGAATGCTGTAGGTCTGAAATTTGATCCGCTTGCCACAGATGTGGGACAAGGTTTTGTATTTGGCTTTGCACAGGATAAGTCCAGTACCTTATTCTCTACTGAACCATGGGGTAATGTGAATTCACCTGATTCCAATCACTTCCAGGGTAACCTGGATGATGTGAGAGTGTATCACAGGACGCTGACACAGGATGAGATTACGCTTATGTACAATTCAAGCAAGTAATGAGATCGGGTAGTAAGGCAATCGTTCAGTACATAGTGTCGCGGAGGTGATTGCCTGATTACCATTCTTGTAAATCAGATTAACTGACATCCAAAGGTTCCCATTTTTTCGGGAACCTTTGGATTGTTTATACAAAGGTTCCGATAGAAAAAAGGCTTCACTATTAATGACGGCTCAGGTCCATACTTTTTTCTGTCAAGAACTTGCATAGGTGCTAACCGATTCGGATAAATGCAACACGAATAATAAGAAATGCTTATAAAATCATCCGGTAAATTCCTGGTAGCTGTACTTATTTTCATTCTCGTATCATGCAAAAAGGATGATACAGGAACGATAAATACCGGATTACTCCAGTTAACTTCTATAAAAGCTGGTACTGATGTGTTTGACCTTACGGCAGGTGCATCCAATAGCGAGGTGCCGGTAGACATGCCTTTCCTCATCACATTTACAACAGCACTGGACACCGGTACGGTGGCAGCGGCTGTTCAGATAATAACAGCAGGAAATTCCCTGCCACTCAAGATTACATTTCAGAATCAACAGAAAACCATTGCAGCCCAGCCATTGGTTCAACTCGCAAACAATACCACCTATCAGCTGCAAATCACCGCGGCATTGCTTGGCGCTCAAAAAGAAACCTATCCCGGTATCTCCGTTAACTTTACTACGATACCCGGTTCTATTAATATCGTATCAATTCAGGTAGAAGGAAAAGAACTGTTCACCACTTCCCGGGTTACTGATGTTAACCGCAATTTCCCTGCAACAATAACTTTTGATCAGAAGATTGATGCGGCATCGCTTGATGCCAATAGTGTCCGAATTTATAATGGCGGAGAATATGCCACTGTGCAATTTGCACTGATTGACAGCGGAAAAAAAATGAGTGTGAGTGTCAATCCGGAATTACGGCACTTTGAGAAATACCTCCTAACCATCTCATCGCAGTTAACAGGAGTAAACGGATATATTTTTGAAGGCTATACAAAAGAATTTTATGCCGCGCTCGATACAACACCCAAGTTCCCGGTTATTTCGGATAATGCCTTGTTAGACCTGGTACAGGCTACCACCTTCAAATATTTCTGGGACCATGCACATCCTGTATGCGGGATGGCGCTTGAAAGAGAATCGTCCGGTTATCTGGTTACAACCGGTGGTTCAGGTTTTGGAGTCATGGCAATTATTGTAGGCATAAGCCGTAACTTTATTTCACGTCAGGAGGGAATCGACCGACTGGAAAAAATTGTTGATTTCCTGGGTACCGCCGATCGCTTTCATGGCGCCTGGCCGCACTGGATGAATGGCAATACGGGAGAGGTAGTTCCTTTCAGTTCTAACGATAATGGAGCAGACCTGGTAGAAACTTCTTTTATGATACAGGGATTACTTACTGTACGACAGTTTCTGAACCCGGGAAATGTGCAGGAAAATGCGCTCATAGAAAAAATCAACCTGTTGTGGACGGGAGTTGAGTGGGATTGGTTTACCAAAAGCGGTCAGCAGGTTTTATACTGGCATTGGTCGCCCGATAAGGGTTGGATTATGAACATGCAGATAAAAGGGTATAATGAAGCATTGATCACGTACCTGCTTGCTGCAGCTTCTCCTACCTATACCATTGATGAAACCGTGTATCACACCGGTTGGGCAAGTAACGGAGGGATCGTAAATGGCAACAGCTACTACGGTATACATTTGCCTGTCGGATTTGCTTATGGAGGCCCGTTGTTTTTTGCACACTATTCTTTCTTAGGTTTTGACCCCCGGAATTTAAAAGATGACTATGCTGATTACTGGGAGCAAAATGTGAATCATACGTCCATTAACCGTGCCTATTGTATTGATAATCCGAAAAACTTTGTAGGGTACAGTACCGACTGCTGGGGCCTTACTGCAAGTGACAATGAAAGCGGGTACAGTGCCCATTCTCCGACCAATGACCTGGGAGTAATTACACCAACGGCAGCTTTGTCATCATTTCCATATACTCCTGAAGCATCAATGGATGCCATGAAATTTTTCTATTACACACTGGGTGATAAACTCTGGGGGCCCTATGGTTTTTATGATGCATTTAATGTCACTGCAGGATGGTATGGCAAATCAACGCTGGCAATTGACCAGGGACCGATTATACTGATGATAGAGAATTACCGCACCGGGTTACTCTGGGATCTTTTCATGTCAAATCCGGAAGTAACGGTTGCCATGAATAAGCTGGGTTTTACAAATTGAATTTGAATAATCAGGTTAAAAAGTATTCTTTGCAGTAAGTATGAAGTGGCATTTGAACGATACCCGGGCGGGCAGTTAAACTTAATGCTGATTTGTTATTGATGTTGCCGGAGAACTGGCAATTTGTTACCCGGGAGAAGGCAAGTTATTAAAGCTGATTTCAAAACAGCAAAAACATAAAACCAAACCTAATGAAGACAGCGCGTATTCTTACCATCATCTGTTTTGTTTTCTTGCAGGCTACTCCTTTGTTTGCACAACAGAACAAGGAACAGTTTATTAATTCCCTGATCAGTAAAATGACGTTGGAAGAAAAGATCGGCCAGATGACCTTATTCACTTCTGACTGGGATGTAACCGGACCAACGGTGCGCAGCAATTATCTTGAAGATATCAAAAGCGGAAAGATGGGGTCTATTTTCAATGCCTACACGGTGAAATACAACCGTGTTCTGCAGAAGGCAGCAGTGGAAGAAACACGGTTAAAAATACCATTGTTGTTTGGATATGATGTGATACATGGACATCGAACGATCTTTCCTATTCCACTTGCCGAAGCATGTAGCTGGGACCTTGCGGCAATGGAACTTTCAGCCAGGGTGGCTGCCGTGGAGGCTTCTGCAGAGGGAATCAACTGGACCTTTGCGCCAATGGTTGATGTAGCACGAGATCCGCGGTGGGGCAGGGTAGCTGAAGGAGCAGGTGAAGATACTTACCTGGGAACACAGATTGCCTTGGCGCGTGTAAGAGGATTTCAGGGTACAGATCTGGGCAAATCGAATACCATTGCAGCCTGTGCCAAACATTTTGCAGCCTATGGCGCTGCACAGGCCGGACGCGACTATCACACGGTAGATATTTCTTTAAACACGTTGCACGATGTATACCTGCCCCCATTTAAAGCCTGTGCCGAATCCGGTGTTGCCACCTTCATGACGTCGTTCAATGAGATTAATGGCTTGCCTTCAACCGGAAATCCTTTCCTTTTAAAAGACATTCTTAAAAAGGACTGGAACTGGCCGGGCATGGTGGTAACCGATTATACATCCATCAATGAAATGGTGCCACATGGATTTGCAAAAGATAATAAAGAGGCCGGCGAAATTGCTTTGAATGCCGGTGTAGATATGGATATGCAGGGTGCTGTTTACTATAATCACACGGCGCAGTCTTTGTCCGAAAAAAAGGTGAAGCTCGCTGATATTGATGATGCTGTCAGAAGGGTATTAAGTGTTAAGTATGATTTAGGCCTGTTTGACGATCCCTACCGCTACCTTGATGAGAAGCGTGAGGCCACAGAAGTAATGACACCGGAAAATCTGGCCATTGCCAGAGAGGTAGCGCGCAAGTCAATGGTGTTGCTGAAGAATGAGAAGCGTATTCTTCCATTAAATAATAATTTGAATGTTGCCGTAATCGGACCGCTCGCCGATGATGCAGTGAATATGATTGGCTCCTGGTCGGCTGCAGGAGATGGCAAGAAAGCGACTTCATTATTGCAGGGAATAAAAGCCCGGACAACGATTAAGGGTAATATACGCTATGCAAAAGGTTGCAACATCAATGATGATTCTACCAATCAGTTTGCAGCTGCCGTTGCTGTAGCGAAGCAGGCAGATGTAATTGTTTTAGCTTTAGGAGAGAGTGCGGCCATGTCGGGGGAAGCAGCCAGCCGTTCAGACATTACATTGCCTGGCATGCAACAGGAATTGTTTGACGAACTGAAGAAAACAGGGAAGCCCATCGTGGTGGTACTCATGAATGGAAGGCCATTAGCCATACCTGAACTGGATCAAAAAGCAGATGCTATTCTTGAGGCATGGTTTGCCGGCACGATGGCCGGGCATGCAATAGCAGATATTTTGTATGGCGACTATAACCCGTCCGGTAAACTGGTAATGACTTTTCCAAGGAATGTGGGACAGGTTCCAATTCATTACAACATGAAAAATACGGGACGGCCGTTTGAAGCAGCTAACAAGTATACTTCCAAATACCTTGATGTTCCCAATACTCCTTTGTATCCTTTCGGATACGGACTTAGCTATACACAATTCGATTATAAGGATCTGAAACTGAGTAAGGCAAAGTTTGCCATGAATGATTCATTGCGTATTTCCATAACGGTAACCAACAGCGGTCAACGTGACGGGGAGGAAGTGGTGCAATTGTATATTCAGGACCTGGTTGGAAGTTTAACCCGGCCGGTGAAAGAACTAAAAGGATTCAGCAAGGTGATGCTTAGAGCGGGCGAAGCAAAGACCGTAAGCTTCATGATTCATGCTGATGACCTCGCTTTTTATAACAGGGATATGATCAGGCAGGCAGAGCCGGGAATGTTTAAAGTTTACGCAGGCGGAAGTTCCGTAAGTGGGCTGGAAGGAAATTTTGAACTGATAAAATAGCAGTCAGCCGGTTATTTTACCCTGAACGTATATGTTATTGTTCCGAACTGCTCCTCAGCAGCATCCGGATCAGCATTCACGCGTGTTTGCATCGCCGCAGTTTCCGCCAACTGAAAAAGGTAGCTGTCTGTTGTTGTTGACCCTTTCTGGGTGGCTTTGGCATAAGTTACCGTACCTGCTTTATCTACTTTAATATTCACTACTACTTTACCGGTACGTTGAGTATTATCTATAATTGCCGGAAAGTATATGATTTTACGGCCGCTCATACCGAGTTGCGCTTTGCCTCCGTCGCCTCCTAAACCTGGTCCGCCTATACCGGGGTTTCCATCATAGCTATCTCCAAACGGGCTGCCATCCGGTTTTCCCTGGTCACCAGTTTTGTTTCCTGTTCCTTCGCTGCTGCTGTTATTTGCAGAACTGCCGGGATATAATGCTTTAGGCTTTGGATTTTGTGGCGCAGGAGTTGCTTTGGCGGCATCGCTTTTAGTAACATC
This sequence comes from uncultured Bifidobacteriaceae bacterium, assembly GCA_964524035.1. GTDB lineage: Bacteria > Bacteroidota > Bacteroidia > Chitinophagales > UBA10324 > JACCZZ01. The sequence goes on along the minus strand of CAZGBP010000027.1, from coordinate 4,340 downwards.
GGGGGGTGTAGCAACAGGATTTGACTTTTTGGGAGTTTCTTTCTTTTGAATGACAGGTATGTCTTCCTCCGTTTCCTGTGTTACCACCTCATTGGTTTTTTCATGCTGATCAGGCGCACTGCTTGCATCGGGAACCGGCGCCACCAATTCTTCCGCATTACCCATTGGCTGTATATCACCCATTCCTTCCTCGGCGAATCCAATGTTTAAGAATACTCCCTGGTCAGATAGTGGCGGGTCGGGTGGGGTAAGTGTAAAAAAGAGAAACAAGAGCAAGAGCAATGCCGCATGAATGCAAACCGTGCTCAGCAAACTGTAAAGTCTGCTTCTTTTTTCCAGCCGTATATTTTCTGAGTCGAAAGATGGATTGATGTCCACTTCATGTTTCAGAAAATTAGATGTATTGATGGACTCCATGGTTAAGAAAATAATCCTGCCTCGTTTTGTTCGGTTTCTTAAAACTATGTTTTGTTTTACTTATCGCCAAATACTATGAAGACAGTAATCCGGCGAATGGCCATTCCAAAATACCCTTTCCGTAACCTGCCGGTTGGCCAACCTTCCATTCATTTTGTACCTTTTCAGATAGCGGCCCCGGTCATTTCTTTTTGTCTGTAGCCAATACCATTTTGGCTTTTAGTTTGGTGCCAATATCAATCACATCAACTACATCCTGAACAGTCAGCAAATTATCAACCCGGAGTACGATTGTGGGTTCATTCATGGTAGCCAGTTTCGCTGCCAAAGTTGATTCCAGGTCGGGGTAAGCTACCGGCTGATCGTCGACGGCATAATTCATGTTTTTATCTATGGACAAAGTCACCATCTTCTTGGCCACGGTCTGCTCGCTGTTGGTGGATTTGGGAAGGGTGAGTTTTATTACGGACGGATTCATCATAGTTGAAATGATGAGAAAGAACAACAATAACATAAACATGATGTCATTCAGTGAAGAGGTGGCTACCTCTGCATGCATTCTTGTATTTCTCCTGAATTTCATGCGGTAGGTTCCTGTATCAGGTCAATGAAATCAACAGCATTTGCTTCGAGCATGTATGACACGCGGTCAATCATATTATTCAGCAAATTGAAACAGATATAGGCGAAAATGCCGATCAGCAGTCCGGCGGCCGATGTAATCATCTTCTCATATAATCCGCCTGCAATGCCATCAATGCTGATTACTTTTTCAACAGAGATGGTATAGAAAATCTTAATTACACCGCTGATCGTACCCACGAAACCCATCATAGGTGCGATTGCCGCAATGATGGCCAGGTAGTTCATATTGCGGTCGAGTTTGTAAATCTCCAGGCGGCCCTCACTCTCAACAGCGGATTCTACTTCCTTTATTGGTTTGCCTATTCTTTTGATGCCTTTGCCAAGTAAACGTGCAATGGGTGTATTGGTATTACGGCAAAGCATCACGGCAGGTTCCATTTTACCATTCAACAGGTAATCCCGGATGTTGGACATAAAATGCTGATCAATGCGCGAAGCGCGCCGGATTACCAGGAATCTTTCTACTGCAAAATAGACGGTGAGCATGGAGAGTATGATCAATGGAATCATGATCCATCCGCCTTTCATGATCAGCGTAAGCATGTTTAGCGGTTCTGCCTTGGCAATAACTGCCGGATCGGTAACAGTGCTGTTGGCAACCGTATCAATGACAGTTTGGGTAATCTGCAGGAATAAGGTCATAGTGAAAAATCGGCTTAAGAACGCAATCCCGAATCTTTTATTTTCAGGGAAATACAAATATACCGGATCAGCAGACCCTGCCTGTATCTAGTACTCAACAAGGCGCATGCATTGTGTAGTCTATATTGGACATAGATGTGTTTTTCATAAGGATGCTGCAGGATCCTTTGCGACCGCACTGTTACAGAAGATGATTATCAAAGATTACATACACATGCTGTTTTGCAGTTGGCAAAGTGTCAGCAAACAGCGAAGTTTACCACTCAGCTTCAACTAAAAAGTTCTATTTAAAACCATTTTTTACAATGGCTATACAGGATGGAATTTTTTCAGACAATCAAATGACGATATGCTCCATTCGCTATAACGGCGTTCCGATTACCTCTACAGATTGAACACATGTCCCATACAATTGAAATTGTACATAAAGCGTGTTATGAAATCTATGCTGCATGTGCCAACCTGATGCACTTCCTAAAAGTTCAGATAATACGGCTGCAGCAGTTCCTGAAACTCCGTTGAATAACTTCCCGCCGCGTTTTTTATGTGAAGCGGGAAGGATTCATTTTTTTGGCGGATGTCTGCGGAGAAGATCGTAACTATTCTTTTGGGTGGCCGGTTTATGTTGTCGCTGATATATACTTGATACACTACCTGTAATCCGGCGATTGCAGCAAGTTTGAGTAGTTTGTCAGTGCTGCCAGCAGGAAGTAATACTGCAAATAGCCCATCTGATTTCAGGTGCGTTTTTACCGCTGTAATCAGATCGCGGAAAGGTAGCTGATCGGCATGTTTAGCGGTGTTTTTATGATCAATTGCAGATCGCAGGTGGTTTTCAAAGAAGGGAGGATTACAAACTATCAGACTGTATTTTTTGCCGGGTTGAAAGAGCCTGATGTCTTTGTGGTGCACTTTTATCCGGGAACTCCACGGACTGAGCGCTATGTTTTGGACAGCTTGCTGATAACTTCCGGCATCCAGTTCGACGGCATCAATTTCACAATTGCATTTTTGTGCAAGCATTAAGGACAGAAGACCTGTTCCGGTACCGATATCAAGTACGGTATCGTTTCCGCGTACAGGAATAAGCGCACCGAACAGACAGGCATCGGTAGAAACTTTCATAGCACTCTGATCCTGATTGACGGAGAATTGTTTGAAATGGAAGTAGGAGTTGCCCAATGCTGATAGTTTTCTGCTGCAATCTGCTTTATTCAGGTGGCAGACCGGCATAAGGAAATTGGTGGTTGCAATGCAATTCATTGATTTGATATCGTTAAATCACTTAAATCATAGACAAGATACCATTTGACACAGAACGTTTAGCCGGCGCCTGTTACCGTATTTACTTTTGATACACCATTTGCGCAATGTACATTTTATCGTCAATAGTAACTTTTACATAATACGTTCCTGCAGCATCGAAAGTACTCAGCTGAATTTCTTCTGATAATGCTCCTTCTCTAAGCCTTACTGTTTTGCTGAAGATCACCTGGCCCACCGTTGTGGTCAATTCAATTTCGGCTTCGGGTTCCTGTTTGCCGTTCAGATGCAGGTAAACAGTGAATGCACCATATGTCGGATTGGGGAAAACTTCAAGTGGCACCGAATAGGTTTGAGGTGAAGTTGCCGCTACGCTGATTTCATCGATATACCCATCACAGTCATCATCAATGCCATTCGGTAATATTTCCGCTGCTCCGGGCGACACCTGTTCGTTGGTATCGTCACAGTCGGTGCTGTCGGTAACAAACCCTGCCGGAGGAGCACAGGCAAGAATAGTATTGAATGCATTACCATAACTGTCGCTATCAGCATCCTGATAGAATACGGTAAGTGGCAAACCTTCATCAATTTGAATGTTGCAGTTATCATCTATTCCGTTGCATATTTCCGGGGCGGCCGGGTTGATTAACGGATTAACATCATTGCAATCGGTATTATTTACAGCATATCCGCTACCCGGATTATAGCATAAGGAAATGCCCGCATTTAAGACACTTCCAAAATTATCCATATCTGCATCCACATAGTAGGTAATGAAGATCAGGCCCTCATCGGCAGTTCCGTTACAGTTGTCATCTATCCCATTACATTCTTCTGCTGCGTCCGGATTGATTACTGCAATTGCATCGTTGCAGTCCATGTTGTTAGTTGAAAAACCAACTCCGGGATTGTTGCAAAGTGAACTTCCAATATCAGCAAGATCACCAAAGCTGTCATTATCCAGATCAGCATAATAAGTGGTGAAGACCAAGCCATCATCTGCCGTTCCATTGCAGTTATCGTCTATTCCATTACAGCTTTCAACAGCAGCGGGATTGATTGCAGGTTCACCATCATTACAATCGGTGTTGTTAGTTGAAAATCCAAAACCTGGATTATTACAGAGTGAGTTTCCGGTATCAGCAAGATCACCGTAATTGTCATTGTCCAGGTCAGTGTAATAAGTGGTGAAGACCAATCCATCATCTGCCGTTCCATTGCAGTTGTCGTCTATTCCGTTACAATCTTCTGCTGCGTCAGGATTGATTACTGCAATTGCATCATTGCAGTCCATATTGTTTATTGAAAATCCAATTCCGGGATTGTTGCAAAGAGAACTTCCAATATCAGCAAGATCACCATAACTGTCA
>CAZGBP010000026.1:0-38522 GCA_964524035.1 uncultured Bifidobacteriaceae bacterium | reverse complement strand
GTTCAGGGCGCAGCGCTCGCAAGGGCATGAGAGTTCGAATCTCTCCTCCGGCACTTTTTTTATTGTTTGATGGGTTGCAGTTATTACAATCCGGATACTATACTAACTTTTACTCCAATATATTCTCCTAAACCAAGGCATACTTTCCACATCAAGGCAAGCTGAAAAACCAGCGGATGCTTTAAGATCGCCTTTTCATTTTATACAATAACAACGGTTTATTCGTGTCTAAGGACAAATACTGCCGGTTACACCGCAATAACCTGTAAGGTGTATGTTGTAATTCCATATTCAATCTGATCCCAATAACCGGAATCCTCCATGCTATCAATTAAAATTAGCGGGGCTTTTTTTTCCTGGAAAAAAGATTATATTACAAACACTCATTTTGACCGTATTACAATCAATCAAAACAAGCCCTGCTCCTTATGAAAGCTACCGTAACACAATTGCCAACTGTTGCCAACCCGGTTTTACATCATCCTGCTGAAACAAATTTCAAATCACTGCTGCCTGCAGAAACAGCAGGCAGCCTTCAAATGGACCCACTCCGGCTGGGACCTGTTTTCTTTGCAGGCCGTTCTCCCTTCAGGGTAAGCGTTATGATACTTACCTGTTTTGCAATTCCTGAACATGCCGCTAATGATTCCGGCAAGTACATTACCTATGTAGGCTACAAAAAAGCTACAGAAAGTGAATTTGACTTTGATGAGATGATACACAGCGACACATTTGAAATGGCTGAAAAAACACATCATAAAGCCTGTGGATTCTTTGGAAATTCAAAACTGTTTGTCGAAGCACTGATTTAGAAGTATCTCCCGAAGCTGAGTGTATTAATCCGCAGAAAGTCCGGTTTAGTATACGGAGTTACAGCGATAGATTTTTTTTATTCGATTCGTCGAAGAATTGTGACCGGTTATCCATCATAATGGCGGCTTTGTCACATTTGCGAAAAAGACCTGTAACATTTCCATTCCCAGATCGACTTATGTTCATTCAAAACATAAAATTCACTCTCAAAATCATCATCCTATGAAAGCACAATCCAGTTCCTCGCTGAAACATTACACCCTCATTGCCTGCTTCTTCCTGCTCTCCACCGCTTTTATTGCGAATGCCCATGCGGCTGGTAATCGTCCGGGCAATGCACACATCAATGCCAGCATACCTGATCAGTGGAAAAGCAACATCATTAGAGAGGTTAACGGAGAGGTAACCATTTTCTCTTTGGTAAATGGCGATACGGCTCCGGTATTTCTATTTTCCGTAACGGAGATTCCTGAGCAGGAATGGATAAAAGTAAAATCCCAGTTACCGGATGTTAAACTACTGGAACGCAAGAATGGCAAAATCTATTTCTCCGATAAGAATCAGAAAACAAAAGTGAAAGGCCCCTGCAGCGAATTGTATCAGCAGATTTATCCCTACGTCGATCAGATGATCAGCAGTATTCAAATTGATTAACAACAGGAAGTTGACTGTACAGTCAGAATAGGCAGTGGCCGCAACATGGGATATAAGCCAATATAATTACATTGATTTAATCCCTGGTTGCGGCCACCTTTCATGCAACCCGTAAAGATTACAGTAACTCAGCAAACATATATTCACTTCTTTACCACTAATGTTCCTGCCATAATATCATGTAATCCCTGTTGTTTTTCTGTAAACAGAATCATGATATAACCAATGCCAAATAACATCCCGGAAATGATTTTGCCGAAAAAACGACCGGTGGCATTCAGAAAGGAAATACGCCGGCCGTTCACGCTGGTCACTTTTATTCCAACAGCCATTTTTCCGGGTGTTGCCTGCCGTTCCGACGATTCAAACAAGGAATAGTAAAGCCAGTTAATGCAAACCGCAATAACTATCAACATGGAATAGGCCGCTATGGCTGCCATCACCAACGCTACCTTCTCACTATCATTCAGGTTATCAAAATCCCGGAATGCATCAAGCTCGCTGAGTCCAAACAGGCTGATTCCCATTATTGCCAGGATTGGAAATATTACGGCAAGGCTTATGAAGCCAACAATGAGCCTGTCGATGAAATAAGCAACAAACCGAAGCAAGAAACCGGCGGGATTTGCTGCCGGAATAATGTTATGCTGTGTGCTGGAAGAATCAATGATTTCCATAGTCCGTATGATTTAAGAAAACAAGATACTGAAAAAGCAACCATCTTCTCCTACCCTTCCTGTTGCGAATTTTAAAATTCAACTTTCAAACCTGAATTGATAGTGTTGAAGATGAGCAGATCCACCAGACAACTAATACAATGTGGTCTTGTCTTTTCAGTTAACAAATCCAGCTGGTCATAAATAAGAAAATCCTGAATGAATGTTCGATATATTTTCATTCCGTGTTGTTTTGCAATAGCTTAACGATTTAAATCGCAGTATCCATTTTTCTGTTTCACAAAAAGTAGTAAAATGTAAATGCCCCCGGAATAACCGGAGGCATTTACATTACTTTTTTAAGAAGTACTGATTTGTTCAGATCAGCCTATTGCACTCCCAGCAATTCCACATCAAACAGCAATACAGCATTGGCGGGAATAGGCCCGGAAGAGCGACTGCCATAGGCAAGTGGTGAAGGTATAATAAGGGTCCCCTTTCCCCCTACATTCAAAAGGGCAATTCCTTCATCCCAGCCTTTAATAACCTGGCCGGCACCCAGTTTAAAGGTAAAAGGTGTGCGGCCCGGATTAAGTGATGAGTCGAATGGCTTGCCATCCAGGAATTTTCCGGTATAATTTACCGTCACTGTTTTGCCTGCTTCCGCTTTGGCGCCCTCACCTTGCTTTTCAATAATATAGTACAAGCCCGAGGCCGTCTTTTGCGCCTTCAACCCTTTGGCTGAAAGGTAATTTCCAATGATTACTTCATCTTTTTCCATTTGTGATTTCATATCTTCTGCTTTTTTCTTTTCAAATTCTTCCTTCGTCATCATCGATAATACGTTTACGTGAATTTTTACAAATTCTCCCGGCTTTGCAAAAGGCGGCATTTCCTGGTCTCTGTAGGCTGAATCTGCAGGCATCAGGAAAATGGCGCTATCTCCTTCTCCAAGCAATGCAAATCCTTCCATCGGATCACCGCTAAACGTAGGCGGACCAATCGTAAACTGAACAGGGCCCATGTCTTCATCATACGTTGAAAAGAGGGTTGAGTCCTTTTGTGTAAGGTAAGCAAGGTTCATTTTGATGATATCACCCATCTTACCCTTCGGATTTTTTGCATCAACAATGATCTTATAATAAAGACCACGAGAGGTTTTTGAGAACCCTTCCGTACTTTTTGTCTGTGAAACAGCAATCCCGGAAATCATTATCAGGATCAGAATTGCTGATATTGCTGAATAGGTTTTCATTTTCGTTTAAAATTTGGATGGCATGACGGCTTCCGGATTTTCTTGGCCTGTTATCTTTTGAAGTTCTGAAAAACAGGTGTACGACAATTCGTTCATCTTGTCACGCAATGGTTGGTGGGTTAAATTGCTTAATGGTTAAATGGTTAAATGGCTGCGGCGAAGCTGATCACTTGCTATGCTGTATTCACTACGCTACTTTGCTCACTTGCTTAATTGTCCCAATAATGTATTTTCAATTTGTCGAACACCCTGAAAAAAGCGGGTTTACTGTTTTACTTCTAAGAGTTCAATATCAAATACAAGTATGGAGTTCGGTGGAATCTGGCTGCCCATTCCCTGTTCGCCATAGCCGAGGCTGGATGGAATAAACAATTTACCTTTTCCCCCTTCTTTAAAATACGGAATGCCTTTATCCCAACCCCTGATTACCGAACCCTGGCCAATAACGAATTCAAAAGGTTCACGTCCCGGGTTTAACGAAGAATCGAACTGTTGCCCGTTCAGCAACTTACCGGTATAGTTTACCCTTACCGTATTGCCATTCACCGGCTGCTTTCCAGTGCCTTCTTTTTCTGTTATCAGATACATGCCATCGGCGGTTTTAATGCCGGTTAATCCGTTTTGCGTCAGGTAGCTTTCGATAGTTTTCTGTTCAAGTTGCAGCTGGCTTACTGATTGTTCCATCATCATCTTCTCATACTCTTCTTTGGTAAGTACCTGATCAACCGTGATGTCCAGTTTCATAAAATCACCTTTCTTCAGAAAAGCCGGTGGATTACCCCTGAAAATCAAGTCAACCGGTACCCTGCATGAAACACTGTCACCGGCACCCATCATGGCCAGCACTTCCAGGGGATCTCCTTTAAACTTTGGGGAATCAACCTGGCTGTAGAGTGGAATTTCTTTGTCTTTGGTGCTCAGGAATAATGAATCATTCATTTTTCTCCAGTACACATTATACTTGATCACCTCTCCCACCTTTGCTTTCGGCTGCCCTTTGTCGGTGATAATCCGGTATTCAAGTTCATTGGCGCTTTTTGTATACTCTTCTCCGCTACAGGAAACCAGTAAAGGCAATACCAACACGAGATAATAAAATCTGCTGAAACGCTTCATATTTTTTACTTATTGAGTTGATTTTTGAGGGGCGCTAAGATAGCAATTAATTTTTCGCGGGTCTCGGCTACGGTAGAGGAGGAACGGCCACCGGCAGCATTTTTATGGCCCCCTCCGGCGAAATGGGCGTGAGCCAGTTTGTTCACATCAAAATTTCCCTTTGAACGAAAAGACAATTTTACTTCATCTGGACGCTGAATGATGAATGCAGATAAACGTATTCCTTTAATCCAAAGCGGGTAGTTCACCACCCCTTCCGTGTCGCCCGATTGGATATGAAACTTTTTAAGATCGGCCGTTTCCAGGCAGATGATACCTGTATTTAACTCTCTGATAATTTCCAGTTTTTCGCGTATGCAGTAGCCAAAAAAACGCAGCCTGTTCTCTGTAAAGGTTTCATAAACCGCTTCATAAATCTGCGTATGGTTAATGCCCAGTTCCAGCAACTCAGCCGCAATATGATGAACGGCTGGTGTAGTTGTTGGTATCCTGAAACGGTCGGTATCTGTCAGAATGCCCGTGTAAATGCACGTGGCAATATCCTGCGAAACCAACTTCTTATCGCCGGATTGGGTAATAAAATTATATACCAGTTCAGCGGTAGAGCATGCAGAAACTCTTGACATCTGAAAATCGGCAAAATCATCCGGTTCAAGGTGATGGTCAATCAGCACTTTTATGGCTGTTGATTGTTCAATGAGTTTGCCCAGTTCCTCAAGCCGGTACAATTTATTGAAGTCAAGACAAAAAACGACTTCCGCTTCTGTTACCAGTGTTTTGGAACGAAGGGGTTCTTTCTCATAAATTATGACCGAATCGTTTCCGGGCATCCAACTCAGGAAATCAGGATATTCCGTGGGAGATATTACCGTTGCTTTGTGGCCTTTCTGCTGCAGATAATGATACAATGCAAGCGAGGAACCCATTGCATCGCCATCCGGACGCTGGTGCGTGGTGATAATGATCTTTCTGGGAACTGAAAGCAGCTCCTTCAGTTCTTCAAGGTCGTTCATTCAAAAATTGCTGCGCGAAGGTCTAAAAAAATTTATTTCCCGCCAAAATTTTACGCTATGCAATGGAAGGTTAGTTTTGCGGCATAAAATGAAACGGTTGGCCATTACAGAAGATTATCTGCACCCTATGGCACTATCCTGAACGATAAAACATGGAAAAGCCATGCACGGGCATAAGGCCCGTTTGTACTATAAATTAACAACAAACAAACTTAGCAATGAAAGGAAACAGGACACTAACCATTATCAAGCCTGATGCAGTGCAACAGGGAAACACAGGTAATATCATTCAAAAAATTACAGATGCCGGGTTTAAGATTATTGCAATGAAATATACCCATCTGAGCGCTTCGCAGGCAGGCAAATTTTATGCAGTGCACAGTGAGCGCCCCTTCTACCAGGAACTGGTTCAGTTTATGACTTCCGGACCCGTAGTGCCCATCATTCTTGAAAAAGAAAATGCGGTAGAATCATTCCGTGCTTTAATCGGTGCCACAAATCCCGCCAATGCTGCAGATGGCACCATCAGAAAAGCTTATGCAACGTCTGTTGAACGTAATGCAGTGCATGGTTCTGATTCGGACGAAAATGCTGCCATTGAAGGTAACTTCTTCTTTTCAACACTTGAGCAGTTTTAAGCAACCATTGAACTTTTGCTAATACTGACCGGTAGCCAGCATTACCAGGGTACAATCAGTATGTACTGTAATTCCTGCTGCTGAAGCAAGGGATTCCAGTTCGCGATTCTCCGTACCGGGATTAAAGATGATGCGGCGTGGCTGAAGGCTGATCAAATAGGAATAATACGCTCTTTGTCTTACCGGATTCAGGTACAGTGTAACTGTATCAATATCTTCCCGGTCCGGCATTCCGGTTACTATACTGATACCTGCAACCGAGCCTTCCTTCAGGCCAATTGCCAAAACCTGATGGCCGTGTGCCACCAGCCTTTGAATTGCCAGGTATGCATAACGCGCAGGGTTAACGGATGCGCCTAAAACCAGTGTCGTTTTCTTCTGACCCACGATTTTAAAAGATTAGAAAGCTCAGGTAAAAAAGTATGGTTCCGGAAAGCATGCAAGCTAAGATGAATTACCCGAATGATCACAGATGTAACCAAACATCATATTTTTCCGTAAAGGGTTCAAACACCAACAGTATGGCAGACGTATACCCTATTGTACCTAAAGAAGAACTGCTTCATTTAATCTTTCCTAAAAACGAAGTGCTGGAATGCCCGAAAAAAATTAAAGAAAGGGCAGAAAAACTGAACAATGCCGTATTACAAGGGAGGTTTTTTTACAAAAAGGCTGACCTGATTATTGAGACCGAAGACGGCTTGGTAATGGTACATGCCAATATTTGGGAGGCCACCGATGTAAATGTATTATTGATGGGCGGCATAGCTATACCCATCTGTTGTATTCACCAGGTAAGCGTTTCGGCAATGAACTGATAGTATCCTGTTCGCAGCCTAATTCCCGGCAACATCTACTGTTGCAACCTGAGAACCGGTTTGTCGTGTCCTTACCATCCTGAAGCCAGCACATCGGCAATGTGCATGGTTTTTATGTTTGCATTGTTTTTCTTCAGGTATCCATCAATGTGCATCAGGCATGAAATATCAGTAGATATCAGGTAGTCGGCTCCGCTGGCGAGGGCATTTGACAATTTTTGTTCTGCCATGGCCGCTGAAATATCAGGAAATTTTACGGCAAAGGTACCGCCAAATCCACAACAGGTTTCACAGTCATTCATTTCATGCAACTTCAATCCTTTGACCCTGGAAAGCAGTTTACGCGGCTCTTCCTTAATATGGCATTCGCGCAATGCCCCGCAGGCATCATGATAGGTTGCCGTACCTTCCAGTGTTGCGCCAAAATCTGTGGCATTCATCACCTTTACCAGGAACTCCGTAAATTCAAAGGTATTCTTCTGCAATTGCTTGCACTCATTGTGAAGAGAAGCATTGTCGAATAAGTCAGAGTAAAAGTTTCGTACAAAACCCACACAGCTTCCGCTGGGAGCCACCACGTAATTGTAATCTGAAAAATCATGAATAAACTTCTCACAAACCGCCCTTGATTCATTCCAGAAACCTGCATTGAAAGCAGGTTGTCCACAACAGGTCTGAGATGGGTTGTAATGCACATCACATCCCACCTTTTCCAGGACTTTAACCATACTAAATGCCGTCTGCGGGAAAAGCTGGTCAACAAAACAAGGCACAAACAAACTTACTTTCACTTAACGTCCATTTTCTGATTCGTGCGCTAAAGTAGGAATATCAAAGGTGTATTTTCCAAATGTTGAGGTTGATTTATACACCTGTACATTAACAGCTATTCTGCAATCCAGAACCCTGTCTGATTGTTAACCGGTTAGATTGAAAATGATGCCGCGAAAAGCGCTCACACCAGGCTTTGCATTAAAACGTGATGCTACAAGAGGCGGGCCGTTCAACCAGAACCTATCTGATTTTTTTGCACCGGCTCATTGAATATCGGTTAGCTACCCTGTTGTAGCCTGCAGGGCTTTTTCCTTCCTGATTGTTGAAAGGAGCAAGAGTCCGACGATAAAAAACACGATCAGCACCAGGATGCAGTTACGCATATTGCCGGTAAGCTCCAGCACCAACCCATAAAGGGCAGTTCCAAATACTGTGGCCATCTTTTCCGTAACATCGTAGAAACTAAAAAAAGAAGCCGTATCCTTGGTTGGAGGCACCAGCTTCGAATAGGTAGATCTTGAAATTGACTGTATGCCTCCCATTACCATGCCGACCGTAAAAGCAATGGCATAAAACTGATACTCATTCGTAGTGAGATAAGCAGCAATGCAGATAACAATCCAAATCAGCATGGCAATGGTTAAGCTTCTTACATTTCCAAACTTAGCTGATAACCTGGAAAAAAGTCCTGCACCGGCTATAGCTACCAATTGAATAATAAGCACCGTGATGATCAGCTTTGTCTGGCCCAGTTTCAACTCTTCGGTGCCAAATATGGTAGCCAGATACATAACGGTTTGTACGGCACTGTTATAAAAAAAGAATGCCAGCAAATAATTCTTCAGGGAAGTATAATGCCTGAGTTGAAACCATACTTTTCTCAATTCATGATATCCGCCAAAAAAAGAATTCATCGTAATCCTCTTTTCAGGAGCTATATCGTCGCTCACCGGTGGAACATACCGGAATCTTCTGAGTGCATAAAAAGGTATTTGGGCAAAACCGGCCCACCAGATACCGACCATTACAAAAGAAAGGCGGCTTGGTACAGATGCATCTTTAAAACCAAATGATTCATAAAACAAGATCATGATGAGGTTAATGATCAGCAGGATTACGCTGCCAGCATAACCCCATGCGAACCCTTTTGCGCTCACCCTGTCCTGGTCCTTTTCATCAACTATTTCCTTCAAAAAAGCATTGTAGTAAACAATGCTACCGGCAAAGCCGACACTGGCCAGCACAAAAAACATTATACCAAACGTTACATTCTCGCCTGTGAACCAGAAAAGCGCAAGACAGCTTCCGGCACCGAGATAGCAGAAAAACTGCATAAACGAGAGTTTGTTTCCCCTGAAATCTGCAATAGAAGAAAGCAACGGCGCAATGAGCGCCACAACCAGGAAAGAAAACGACAGCGCGTAAGAATACAAGGCATTATTCACATATTCTCTTCCGATAAAACTAACCGTTCCATTATTGATTGCTGAGGTAACCGATATGTAATAAATTGGAAAGATCGCAGTTGCAATGGTCAGCGAATAAACCGAATTCGCCCAATCATACATTGCCCATCTATTGATCAGCTTGCTGTCATTACGCAGGAATACCTTGCTCATCCGTTCCTATTGATGAAAATGCAATATCGCATTGATTTTGCTGGAAAAGAAATGAGCAGCCGGCCTGCAATGCAAATACTGTCAAAGGCAAAAACAGTATGGTATTATTTCCGCTTTAGTTTCTCTTTGCTGAAATCTACAGGGCTGGGAAAAGGAGCCTCCTTCATAGTTGAGGTAAATATATTGTCGATATGATTCCACCTTCCGCGCTTCCACTCAAACGCTTCATACGATCCGTCAGGCACATAGGTATAGGGCAAATCCCTGGTGGAAGGATCTGCGGGAATGAGGTGATCAAAAGTGATCAGGCGAAGGTCTTCATCGTAGTTCATGGAAACCTGTGCATCTTCCTTGTATTCAATAATAAAACGCCTGATGCCGTTTAGATCCGATTCTTTTCCAAAATAAAAAACAGGTGCACCGAATACAGGGGTTTTCTCTTTAGTGAAACTCAATACTTCCAGTAACTTTTTATTGCTGCGCAAATTATTGCCGTCCCATCCAAACAGCATATAATATTTTTTGCCTTTGCCCTTTACTTCAAGAATACGGTAATACAATGCGCCGTACCATCGCTCATTGTCGGTAGTAGTATCGGAAGCATTTACCATATTGTCTGAATAGTCAAACAGCGGATACAACTTAAGCTCTTTATCGTCCTTAAGCTGAATAGCACCAAAATAACGTTGCTTCCCGGTAGTTAATGGCAATTGCCAGTTAAAAATCCTGAATGATCTGTCTTCCGGATACAGGATGGAGATTCTCTGCAGGGAGTCAAAAGGATATTCAAAAGATCCTTCCAGTTTTAATGCCTGCACGAGTTGCCTGATGAAGTCATAGCAGGCATTCTGCCGTATACCCTGTTCGTTGCCATCCAGAAAAAGATCGGTCAGTTGATTAAGCGAATCTTCATATTCCTGAAGCTTTTGCGTGTTATCAGGTGGGCGTTGCGCAGCAGAAATTGCATAAATACCTAGTAACACGCAGATTGCAGACGCTTTAACTATACCATGTAACTTTCTCTGACTATCCGTTGCGGTCCACATTATTAATAAGTCATTTCTGTTCAGTTCTCCTGTCTCAAACGTAATATGTACGCGTCTTTAACATCAAGGCACACCGGCTTGAATAGTTGCAGCAGTTTTGCTGTATTTCCATGAGCCTTTGAGCATTTAACCTTGTTGTTTAAGTTATGTTGAACACGCCATTAAATCGAACAACAAGGGAACCGTAACAACGAAGCAGGCCTGATTTTATTTGGGCGCTATTGGCTTAATCTGAATGTTTACCGGAACTCCTTTCACTTGGCAACGGGATCAAAAGACATCAATTGTTTGCCGGAAGCATCATTCAATACCAGCCTGCCTTCATAGATCGTATAACTATTTACCCTGGCAATTGTGCTCAGAAATTCGGTTTCCATTTTCATATCAGGACACATCATTCTCGTGCCGGCGAGGTTGCTTAGTGTTAGCATTTCCTTTTCAACAGTGAACCCACCGGAAAAAGAATTGCAACTGCTATTACCACTTACGGACATGTTTTGCGGGTCGAATGACAGTGTTGGTATTTGATTCCCTTTTGTATTATTCACTTTCTGACCATTCAGGGAAAAAAGCTGCCAGTTTTGCGCTGATAGTGCAGTAAGTGATTTAGAAAGTTTTGCACCGGTAGTGGAGGATGGTGTATTGCACGACAGAACGAAAAAGGTGAAGATCATTATCGTGGCAAGCGGAACTTGAATACGGCTGTTTGATTTCATAAGATTCCCGGAGTGCATTCTGCTAATGCATATTTTCAATTACAATTGCACTGGCACCGCCACCTCCATTGCAAATGCCGGCAACCCCTATCTTCTTCCCTTTTTGCTTTAAAGCACTAAGTAGTGTAATGGTAATTCTTGCACCGGAGGTTCCTATCGGATGACCTAAGGCAACTGCGCCGCCAAAAACATTAACGGTCGCCGGATCCAGGTTGAGCAATTTATTATTCACTATAGATACCACGGAAAAGGCCTCATTTATTTCCGCCAGTTCAGCATCCTTCATCTCGAGTCCGGCCATCTGCATGGCTTTAGGCATTGCTTTCGCCGGGGTGGTTGTAAACCAGGTTGGGTCTTGCGACGCATCTGCAAAACCTATGATTTTGGCCAGCGGTTTCAATCCAAGCTCTTTTATTTTGCGGCCACTCATTAATATAACTGCAGCGGCGCCATCATTGATTTTAGATGCATTGGCCGCTGTAATGGTCCCGTCTTTTTGAAATGCCGGACGCAAAGCCGGAATCTTGTCAAACTTCACCTTTTTCACCTCTTCATCCTCATGTATCAGGATTTTATCCTTTCCGGAAGTTACTTCAACGGCAACAATCTCCTCTTTGAATGCACCTGATGCAGCAGCTTTTATCGCCCGGTTATATGATTCAATAGCGTAATTGTCCTGGTCTTCTCGGCTTACCTGATACTCTTTTGCACATATTTCACCTGCATTGCCCATGGCGAAATCGCTATAGGGATCCCACAATCCGTCTTTGATAATCGAATCTACAATCTGGCCATGTCCATACCGGTACCCCGTTCTTGCTTTTTCAAGATAATACGGCGCATTTGACATGCTCTCCATTCCACCTGCCACCACAATATCATTGATTCCCATCATGACGGATTGTGCTGCTAACATTATGGATTTCATACCGGATGCACACACTTTATTGATTGTTGTACAGGGAACACTGGTGGGAATTCCGGCAGCAATGGAAGCCTGCTGCGCAGGTGCCTGTCCTACATTTGCACTGAGTACGTTTCCCATATATACTTCCTGTACCTGTTCCGGAACAATACCCGCCCTTTCAATGGCCGCTTTTATTGCAATAGCGCCCAGTTGCGGGGCAGCAAGCGACGACAGCACACCACCTAAACTTCCAATCGGCGTTCTTGCTACTGATAAGATATACACTTCATTCATGGCAGGGAGTATTTAGTGAAAGGAAACAATCAGCTTGTAAAAGGCGCAAATTTAAGGCAGTTATCCTTGCGAACAAACCGTTTAGTCAATTAATTCAAACGGCCCTGTTACCGGCGCATGTTAAAAAGCACGGTGGTTTCCTGCTTTCCGGCGTGCAAAGGCACTCAGTTGCGTGCCGTATGCCTCCCGAACAGAGAAGTACCGGCCTCCCTTTTCAAACGTGAGTACAATGCCTCCGCATTCAGCAAAAGTGACCCCATTAAAATCACGTGTACTGCTGATATCAGTCATACACGCATCCAATCAATGTCAATTAATTTTGATAACATAATCAGTTAACGAATGCTAAACTCTAAAAGCCATGAAAAAAATACTGGCCGTATTTGATGGTGTGAATTATTCCGACAACACATCAACTTTTGGTATTGATCTGGCCCGAAAAACAGATTCTTTGCTTGTCGGCGTATTTCTTCACGACCTGACTTATTCCAGGTTTGTGTACACGTATGCCTGGGATGTGCCCACACAATACTATTATGGTTTCCAGGAAATTGAAGAGCAGGAAAACCTTAAAATAAAAGAGAACGTGGAAGTTTTCAGAAAGCTCTGTACTACGGCAGGAATAAAACACAAAATTCATCTTGACAGTGGTGTCCCGCTGCAGGAATTGCTGAAGGAAAGTGCTTTTGCTGACCTCCTGTTGATTGATACTACAACCAGCTTTCTCAGAATTGGCGACAGAACTCCAAGCATTTTTCTAAAGGATTTGCTGAGCGAGGCAAAAAGCCCCATTCTCATATTACCTGACAAAGGGCAACCTATAAACGATGCCGTAATTGCCTATGACGGCAGCGATTCAAGCGTATTCGCGCTGAAGATGTTCAGCTACCTGTTTCCGGAATGGGATAATCTTCCTACTACGGTGTTAACAGTAAATCATTCAACTTCCAACCATATACCGAAGAACAGGGACCTGAAAGACCTTGCGGGTCTGCATTTCAGGAATATCAGTTATGAAGTGCTCAATGGCGATCCGGAAACTGAAATAAAAAAACATCTCCGCAAGCACCCTGAAACCATCGTGGTTATGGGCGCATATGGCCGGAGTACCTGGTCGAGAATGTTTCATACCAGCCTTTCAAACAAACTCCTGAAAGATGTTAAGGTGCCTCTTTTTATTGCGCATCAGTAATTATCCGGTTTCAGGGCAGGTTGAATGACGGTTGATTGCATGAATTGCTTTCGTACATCGTACGCAGAAAAAAATTATGGCATCCATTTATACATAAAGGAGTACCATTTAGCGCCCCGGTTCAATAAATTATGCTGCGACAAACCGGATCCTGCAGCCGTTTAATTTTTCTAAGAAGTCATACTGCACTTTTTTCGCTCTCATATCATAGATCAGTGTCTCGAGCCCGTTCCAAATGAGGAACCAGCCTCCGGGTTCCAGAATTACCCGTATGGCACTGAATAAGAAGCTTGCAGCATCGATATAGTGCAGATAGGCAGCCGCAATAAGCAAAACAAAACCCAAAAGGGTGAGCATCAGCCCCCTTCTACGGAACTGCGAGATTTCCGATTTTATTGAGAGATATTGATTTTGAAAATATGTATTGAGGCTTTGAATGATTCCGGCTTCAACCTGCAACTGGCGAGCGGCTGCCGGAATGTGCAGCACCAAATCTGTGACCGGCTCCCTGATCTCTTTTGCATTCCGTTTCAACTCATGCAAAAAATCCTCTGAAACCAGTCGCCTGGAGAAATGCCTCGAATCAAAATCAGAATAAAGATCATCATACGTGTCTAACCAGATACTGAGTTCCATATTATCACTGATTTAGAAATCAAAAAATTGCCATTTGACTAAAAAACCGGATGGCCGTTGTTTCTTGAAACGACGGCCATCCGAAAGAAAATTACTTCCTGATCTTTCTATCATGCTATTTTATAACTGCACCTACACGGGCATTGATACCGGCACCTGAAACAAATACCTGATAATTTCCAGGTCCATAAGGAGTCAGATCAAGAGCAATTGCATTACTACCTACAACAGCCACTGCATCTACTACAAATAATGGTATGCCATGACTGGACATTACGCTGATACCTACCTTGCCGCTTATCTCGGAAGTAAAACGAACGGTAATCGGTCCGCTGGAAGGATTCGGTACAACAGAAACAACAGGCCGTGATGTCACAATCATTTCCTCAGTATTTGCTGCTGATGCAAAAGTAAGATTCATATTATTGAGGGTTTGGGAGTACACTATTCCGCTACTCAGTAGAATAATGGCTAATGCTGCGAAGAGCAGTTTTGGATTTAAATTCCTGGTTTTCATATTGATTAATTTTCAGTAAAGCTAGACCCGGCTGAAAAGGCAGTTTATGACAAATGTTACTTTGAAGGATGATTTTTGTTAGCAGCTAATACCGCTTTCCGGCAGTTTGAAACAAGACTTCTTTGCGTTCTGTTTCAGAATAGAAACAGCAGTATACCGATAAGTTACTGATAATGGTTTCACCTGTTTGATTCAACATATGATAAATATCAAATGCCAACACAACCAATATCATACCTGTGGCAACAATACACCCTCTACTTTTGGCAGGTTCATACTAAATGATTCGGCAATGAAAACAAACTTGATAGATAAGCAGGAAATCACCTTCAAAGTGGGTGATCAGACTATTACAGGAGACCTTGTAATTCCCGCAAATGCAAAGGCTATTGTCATTTTTTGCCATGGCATTAACAGCAGCAGGCACAGCCCAAGAAATATTCCTGCCGCAGATTTATTTAACCGCAGCGGCTTAGCGACATTGCTGATTAGTATCGAGAAAATTGATGAGGATCTTTTTCTGAAAGGTAGTAACCTTAAAGTGCTGGCAGACAGGTTTGGTGAGGTTACAAAAGCGGTAATGTCAGACAGCCGGACTGGAAAACTTTCCATTGGATATTATGGATCAGGGACCGGCGCTGCTGTTGTTATGGCTGCTGCCACCAAATTCGGGCATGATGTAAAAGCAATAGTATGCCGTGGAGGAAGACCGGAAGAAGCGGTAGCACTCATAGACCAGGTAAAAGCCCCGGCGCTGCTGATTTGCGGCGAATATGATAAAGAAGGTATTGCCCTTAATGAAATGGCTATTGAGCGTCTTAAAATACCCTGCGAACTGAAAGTTATTCCCGGCGCTTCCCGGCTATTTGAAGAAAGAGGCAAACTGGGCGAAGCCGCACAATGCGCGCTTGATTGGTTTACCAAATTCCTGTTACCAGCGGTAGAAAACCAACCACAACAGGCTCGCCAGATGGAAACACCATAAGCATTGCGCATTTATCTTATGAGTGGATGCGGTATGTCGACTGTCAGTGATAAAAAGTGCGGGTATATCGTATAATCCTGTTCCTATGCAGTAATGTGCTTAATGAAACCCTTCCGGGCAGATTGTACGATCGGTATTCCCTGTTGTATTTCTCCTCTAACAAATATGAATTGATCTATTCCGCAGGCAGATTAAATGCCACTAACGGGACTTTGGTCTCATACACCAGGTTTTCCGTTTTACTGGTAAAAAACATCCTGCCTAACCAGTTATGTTTATGCCTGAACATGATAAGCATGTCGGGATGATGCCGGGCAATAAGCAATTTGAGGTCTGTGGCAACAGATTGTCCGAATGTAGTCGCTTCTACATACAGTTTGAGTTTCTTATACGATCTGCGCTTAATGATACTTTGTGCAAGCGATATTAATTTTTCATCCTTCAGTGTTTCGTCGGCTATATGTGCCACTTCCAATGTGGCATTAAATATTTTGGCAAGTGGTATGGTGAACGCCAGTTCTCTCCTGAAATTCGTCAGATCTGAAGCATGCAACATTTTCTTTAATGGAACATATTGGTACGATTCGGGAACGGCAATTACCGGAATCTGAGCTTTGGCGATTACGTCCGCCGTGCTGCTTCCGAACAGCACTTTTCTCATTTTTGAACCGCCTCTTGCGCCCATAATAATCAGGTCTGCATCTGTTTTTTCAACCAGATCCTGTATCTGCTCTCCGACTGAAAATCCCTGCGAAACGAAACACTGCACCCTCCCTGCAGGCATTTTCATTTTCGCGGAAGCAAACATTTTAACGGCATAGTTCTCCAGTTGCTTTTCAATCTCTGCCTTATTGATATCAATCATCATCATAGAAGCTTCGGGTGGCGCCGCGACCGGAATCAACACGCCATGAAAAAAAATGTAGCGGCAATTCGTCTTACCGGATAGCCGGAGCGCATACCTGATGGCATTATCGGCATTCTTCGAAAAATCGGTGGGCAACAAAACAGTGATCATAACACTCTGATTTAAATGAACCTAATTAATCAATATCCCGTCCAGCAGGCATTCCTGATTGCCTGATTTATTATTCCAGAAAAATTAAAATCCGGTTTGACCATAAAATGCTCTTAGCTGATCAATGACTATTTATTGTTTATCGCACTTTCCTGCTCGCCAAGCAACCTGGCCACCGGCGCCCAACCTTTTGTTCTGTCGGCAATCAGTTTTAGTATCGCCAGGAAGGGTATGAAGAGAATCATTCCGGAACCACCCCACAGAATTCCGCCGGCAATTACGGCTACCAGAATAACCAGGGTATTCAGGTGCAACCTGCTTCCAACAACCAATGGATAGATCACATTCGCTTCAAGATACTGAACCACACCGAAAACAGCAATAACCCCTATGGGGTACCAGGCAGAATCATAGGTGATCCAGGATACCGCAATGGGTAATAAAGCCGCAACCATAATTCCCACATAAGGAATGAAGGTGAGTATAGAAGCTACAAAACCAAAGAAAATGGCACGCTCTATTCCCAAAGCAAGTAAACCGATACTGTTCAGCGTTCCTACTATCAGGTAAACAATCAGCATTCCACGAATAAAATTATGGTACTGGTGAATGGTTTCAGACAGGATCTCCTGCAATACCGGCCTTTTCTCAAACGGGAAAAACCCGAACAGTACTTCAACAAATACCCTCCTGTAGTAAAGGATAAGAACCGCATACACCGGGATGATCACGATCAAAACAAAGGAAATTCCTGAAGTAAACAACAGGTTTTTTATCACGGATAAAATTCCTGCTGTCGAGTTTTCCACCGCTGTCTTGAACCACTCCTCCTGGCGCTCCGGTGTGATATTAAAATGCTCATTGATGTACTTGCTGCCCGCGAGAATACTATCCAGCAATTGCCCGCTGAGGGCACTCCATTCGCTTGCAAAACTGATTACCTGTTGCAGCAACAAAGCGATTATCGCCAGAACAAACAGCATTACAAGAGATACTGCTGCTATTATGGCTATCATGCCGGGCACTCCTTTTTGCTGCATCCATTTAACGACAGGATAAACGATAAAACTTATCAGCAGCGCAAAACTCAATGGGATAAACACCGGTTTCCCGATATAAAGAACCACCCCTCCAAGAACAAGGCAAATAAGATAATTCGCGAAATCACTTCTATTTGAAATCATCTATGACGTTAAGGCTGATCATCGGCTCTGCATGCTATCAACTGCTTTTTCGTATGGACAACAACGGGCCATTAAGATTATAGCTTAATACTTCGGTTTTATTTCCTGCAAACAGTCCTTCCAAAAAGCTTTTCTTTTCATGAAACATTACCGCCAGGTCCGGTTTACGATAGGCCAGGAACTCTCTTAACTGCTGCAAGACCGTTTCGCCCGGGTTACGCTTCAACTGCACAAATCGTAATGCTTCAAAGTGTGAGGCATTCGTCAGTTTTCTGAACAACTGCTCCTCCTGTGCACCGGCAGTATAACTCAGGTTAAACACATCGATCGCCGCTCCAAAGGATGTCGCCAGCGGTATAATCTTTTTTAATTCCGCCATGGGATTTTTCAGGTCTGAGGCATACAGGATATTTCTTAGTTTACGGAAACGGTACTTAGGCGGAATGGCAAGAACCGGAACATTGCTCTTGGAAATAAGTATGGAGGTATTGCTGCCAAATAGTTTGCTGATTCCGGTGGCACCATGCGTTCCGGCAACAATCATGTCCGCTTTATGTTTCCTGGCCGCGGCAATGACATCCTCTACAATAAGAGTTCCGTTTTCAACCTGGCAGACAACCTGGTTTCTATCCTGCGGTATATCCAGACGGGTAAAAACTTTTGTAACCAGATCCTGCAACTGCCTGGTCTTTTCCAATTCATTTTGTCTTTTCAGCTTTGCCAGCTCTGATTTTGAAGCGCCATACAAATCAATGCTTAAAGGAATATTGGTAGAATGAAAGAATACCAGCTTTGCATCAAGCCATTGCGCAAGCTGCACTGCATACTTCATGGCATTTATTGCATTATCTGAAAAATCGGTTGGTACAAGAAGGGTTTTCATAATTATAAATTATTACTGGTCACTGGGCAATTACACTCCCAACGAAGAAATCAAATATACCTTATAGCCGGCATGATCTTCCTCAACTTTAAACATGATACTTATCAACTGCCTTTTTTGTCATGAAACTACTTGCTCCCGAAAAAACCGGAGCAGCTGTCCAACCATGCACCTGCTGCAACTGCTGCAATCATCGTTGATGAGAAGGCGCTATCAGGAAATATGCGCTCTCAGCATCCACGCCATTTTCTCATGCTGCTCCATGATGCCCGTTACAAAATCACCTGTGCCTGCATCCTTATTCTTTTCGGTGATGATGGGGATGTTTCTCCTGATTACTTTGATAATGGTTTCATGGTCATTTAACAATGATTGTATGATTTGCTGTTGTTTGGCAAAGTCATGGTGTTCCTCTGTCAAATGCGTGATGCTTAAAAACTCCTTCAGTGTTCCCAGTGAATAATGACCAAGGGACCGCACACGCTCTGCAACGGCATCGATGATGCGGTCCAATTCATCATACTGTGCTTCGAAGAATTTATGCATTTCCATGAAATGTGGCCCCTGAATATTCCAATGCGCATTCCGGGTTTTTGTGTACAGCACATACTCATCTGCCAATAAATTGTTTAAGAGTGTGGCCACTTCCTGCAGATTGTTTTCAGAAATTTCAATATTCGGTTTCATCGTTTGTCATTTTTATTATCCTGTCCTTTATGTGTTCCGCAATTAAAATTATCAAATAATCAATTCACATCTACAAAATCAGACATGCATGATGGGTAAGGTCTGCACCATTTACCACTGAAATGCAGCCCTGCTGACACTCCATCCGGGAATTTTTACAGGTGCCGGGGCTGCTTAATCGCCCTGCTACCCTTCTTCAGCATTTGATTCCTCTTTTCTTCATCTCCATCAGCAATTTTGCAGGGATATCCCTGCAACTGCAATGTTGCTTATGGGCGAGGTGCCAATTCACCCGCTGTGCAAAAGTCGGATGCTCCGGCATTCTGTTTTTCTCATGCCACTCTTTGTTAATTTTCATAAAACCTTTTTTATCAGGATTTTCTTCGTCATTACTCCTTCGCTGAAAATGCATCAACAGCAACTATGCTGCAGGCACCAATCAATACATAACCTATCGGTTCAAATATGAAAGCAATCAGGTTATGACAGCATGACTACTGTCAAAACCCTGAATGATATAAGTCACAGGTTTTCCGGCAGATTAAAATTAAGGCAATTATATCCCGGCCATCCTGCTTCCTGCCTGGCATGACTTCAGACAAATGTTAGAAGAATATCTTGAACCTTTCATGGCATGCCCTGCTAAGCGCCTCACGGTCGTCAGGATGGGCAATATTGATCAGCGATTTAGCCCGCTGTCTTAAGTTCTGGCCAAAGAGTGAGGCCACTCCATACTCCGTAACAACATAATGCACATGCCCGCGCGTGGTAACCACACCGGCTCCGGGTTTAAGCAAAGGAACAATGCGGGGCATTCCCTTTTTGGTTCTGCTGGTAAGCGCGATGATAGGCTTGCCGTCTTCACTGAGTGAGGCTGCGCGAATAAAATCCATTTGTCCGCCGATTCCGCTGTACTGATAGGTACCAATACTATCTGAACATACCTGTCCTGTAATATCAATTTCGACCGCGCTGTTAATGGCAACCACCTTCTTATTCCGCCTGATTACCGACGGTTCGTTTACATAATCGATATCCAAAAACGCAAAAGCCGGATTATCATCCACGTAATCATACAGCTTTGTAGTGCCGAAAGCGAATCCCGAAACCGTTTTATTCGGGTGTATGTTTTTATACTTGTTGGTGACTACTCCCTTTTCGCATAACTCAATCAATCCATCACTGAACATTTCAGTATGTACACCCAGATCTTTATGATCTGTTAAGAACTTGCAAACTGCATCCGGAATGCTTCCAATGCCAAGTTGCAAGGTGCTTTGATCTGCAACGAGAGGCGAAATATGTGCTCCGATTCTTATTTCTTCCGGTGTCAGTTGGGCTGGTGCGCCGGCAGCATGCAATGGCTCATCCACCAATACCATGGCATCAAACTGGCTGCAGTGAATAAAACTGTCGCCATGCGTTCTGGGCACCCTTGGATTGACCTGTGCTATCACATGATTTGCACTGTTCACTGCAGAGCGCGCAATATCTACCGAAACACCCATGGAGCAGTAACCTTTTTTGTCAGGAGGCGAAACCTGAACAATTGCCACATCCAGCGGCAATACCCCCCTGCGGAACAATTCAGGAATCTCACTCAGAAAAACAGGAATAAAATCCGCCCTGCCTTCGTTGATTGAGTTGCGGACCGATGCGCTTACAAACATGGTGTTGATGTGAAAGCTGTCCGCATATTCCGGTGCATCCACGATGAGGTCACCGTACACCGTAATAAATACCAACTCTACATTTCTGAGTTCATCCTTTCTTTTGGCAAGGTGTGCAATCAGGTATGATGGCGTACATGCACCTCCCTGAATAAATACCCTGTTGCCCGATTTAATCTGCCGAAGTGCCTCTTCAGCGGATTTATATGCATACTTCGTTTCCATAGAATTCAATTGCTTGAAAAGTAGCTAACAATTTTTAGAACTGCAAAAATCAGCGGCGCCAGGCAATGACAAACTGATCGAGGTCAGCGCAGGAACTGATGCATATCATGTATATATTGATTGAGCAGGGCTTCAGCCTTTCTTCCCGTCAATTCTTTAAGCTGCAGCACCTGCGCCCTGGCCACTTCGCTGATGTTGCAGGTGTCCGGCAAACTGGTTAGCTGGAGCACAATCACCTGCAGGTCATGCCATTTACCCAGTATCCTGTCATGCTCATTAAGGAATCGAAGATCTGGTATGGCCATACCCGCATCCTTTGAAAACTCATTTACTGCCGCATAGTTGTACTTCAATACTTTCAACAGCATGCGCAGTTTATGATAGTCTTCCGGTAACTGACTTTCCGTCCTGAGCGCCTTCCGGATTATTTCCGTCAGGTGATTAAAATAGGTTTCAAAATGCAACCCGGAAGACTTCTTGCAGAATGTTTTCAGGTAACGGCTGGTACTATCAAAGTAAGTTGTCGAGGTGTTTTTATATATGCGCCTGTATTTTACATAGGCTTTATGTATTTCCTGCTGGGTGCATGCCGAAGTTTCCGCAATGCCGGGATGATTCATTGAAATATACTTATCAAGCAGTTGCCACTCCCGCATGTTTCCGGCTGCCCGGAATAGTTTTCGCATTCTCTTAAGGCAATGGCCATCGAGGTCGTTATGGTAAAATGCCAGCATGTTCACTAACGCATTCAACTGCTTGATGGCTACACGTAAAGCATGCACATCGCCTTCCAGCGGAAATTCGCAGACTTCCTTTGCCAGGGTATCAATGCGCCTGATCAGTCGTTTACCATAACGGTAGCATTGAAACATGATCTCAATTTACAAAAACACCAACAGTTGATTTTGTATTGATACACTATCTGTATCCTGCATTTTTGACCGGCTAAAGCTCTTGCTCTCTGAGAGTTAGAAGGAATGAGCGCGATCATATAACCTACTGATCCTGATCATGACAACCTGCGTGAAGCTTTAATAATTTAGTTGCACACAAACTTGCAAGCATGCTTGGGGAATTAAATCACGACCAGATTGAAAAATTGCTGCATCAGGAACTTATAGGCAGGATCGGATGCAGTGCTAATGGCATTACCTATGTAGTGCCTGTAACGTATGCCTATGATGGCCGGTTCATCTACTCACACTCCAAAGAAGGAAAAAAAATACAACTGATGCGGCTCAATCCAATAGTATGTTTTGAAGTGGACCGCATGGAGCACCTGTACAAATGGCAAAGTGTAATCTGCCATGGAACTTTTGAAGAATTACATGATAACGACCGGAAGATGGGGTTGCAGTTACTGATTAACCGTATGCATGAAGTGCAGGCCAGCGAAACTGCCATGCCTGTGCATCATGCAACGGAAGGACACCAGAACGATGCGGGGCCTTACAAAGCCATCGTATTCAGAATTGAATTAAAAGAAAAAACGGGACGATTTGAAAACAGGTAAACCGAAACACAATGAAAACAAATCTTTTTATCCTGCTAATGCTTTTCCTGAACCAGGCAATATACAGCCAGGACCAGTTCAGAGAAGGCATTGATCGTTTGGCAAATAAGTATGTTGCTGAAAATCACAACCGGGCACTGGTTATTGGTATAGTCACTAAAACCGGCGATACATTTTTTGCTTATGGTGAAACGGAAAAAGGCAATGGTATTAAACCGGACCAGGCGTCTGTTTTTGAGATAGGTGAAGTGAGTTCCATTTTCACGACCTCCTTATTATCCGTACTGGCATCAGACAACAGCGTCGACCTGAACGACCCTGTGCAAGCCTATTTTCCAGCAACTGTAAATATACCCGTCTATACTGAGATAATCTGCGAGCCAATCGAAACACCGCATTACCAGAATGAAAATCCAATACATACTGCCTATTATTGTTTTGCCGACCCTTCCTATCATCCAAAGCAAATGTTGCTCTGCGATTTGGGAACAAATACTTCCGGATTGCCGGCCTATCCATTAAAACGAGGTTCCGGCAAAAAAGCAGTGAATGCCTATAGCAACTTTTCCCTGTCAGACCTATACGCCTTTATTAATAATTACCAGGCAGGTTACCCTACCGGGTTGCACTATGAGTTTTCACCGCTCGGAATAGCCATGCTTGGCAATGGCCTTGCCTGGAAATACAACACGGCTTATGAATCACTGCTTCGTGAAAAACTACTGGATCCTTTGCAATTGCAAAACACTTTTCTTGATAAGCCGGCGAGCAGTACCGCTACCGTTCTGCAGGGATATGACAAGAATGGTAAACAGGCCGTGGCGGGATCTTTTGGCGCATTAAGCCCGGCATTAGGTTTACGTTCCAATGCAAATGACCTTGCTACTCTTCTCAAAACAAATTTGCATTTAACAGAATCGCCGGTTCAAATGGCTGTGGCAAATACCGCGAACCCCCGGGTTGCCACCACGGATAACAAAAAACTCCAGGGCTCCTATGCCGGCTTGGGTTGGATGATCGGCCCCATTCCCGGTAATACAACAGTACGCATGACCTGGCAAAAAGGCAAAACGTATGGTTTTGCAGCATACATCGGATTCATAGGTGAACAGCAGCAAGGCATAGTGCTGCTTTCAAATGTTGCCAGTGACCTGGATGAACTCGGGCAGGAAATACTTTTACTAATGTCCGTTCAAAAGCCAGATTCTTCGCAGCAAACAATCAATCATTAAGGACTCTGCAAAACGGCGGCAAAGCATATTAACAGGGGCAATGCCATTTATCCATGGTTTGCGGGACGCCAACCACGGATAGAATTATTATTGAGATGCTGAAACAAGTTCAGCATGACGCTACGATTTATCCATGGTTGGCGTCCCGCCAACCACGGATAGAATTATTATTGAGAGGTTGAAACAAGTTCAGCATGACACTACGATTTGAGTTTATATTTGAGATAAAGGAATCACTCATGTAATCATTCTTGTAATCTCTGTAATAATCTCCAACCATAGCGCCATTCCGAACTCGTTACAGGATTCGTAATTCAATATTTCCAACTCAGAAACTTCCACCCTGCACATCTTTCAGGAATTGAATGATGCCCGGATAATAGTTTTCCTGGTCGTCCCACATGGCCAGATGACTGCCATTCGGACAATACAAGTATCTTCCTTTGGCAACCAGTTTACTCATCTCTTCCATGTCTTCCGGATTCATGGTATCGTATTTAGCTCCTATCATCAAAGTTGGTACTTTGATATCAGCAAGATCATTCCACCGGTCCCAGTGTAACAATCGCCCACCTACTTTGAATTCATTGGGGCCCTGCATCATCACATAAATTACAGGATTAACATGCTTGAAACTACGCAAAACGGGATCAGGCCATTCCTCAAGCCGGCAGATATGCTTATGATAGTATTCCTTCATCACCAGGTCAACATACACAGGGTTCTGGTAATCTCCTTTCGATTCATACATCTCCAATGTATCAATCAGGGTTTTCCGCATCTGGCTGCGTAGCATGGTATTGTAGGCTTCATAACGGGGAATGCTGGCCACCATATTGGAAACAACAAGTCCCTTCAGATGCTGCTGGTACTTAAGCGCATATTCCATGGCAAGTATTCCTCCCCATGAGTTTCCCAGGAGGTAGAAATTATCCTGATTTAATCCCAAAGCGATTCTTACCTGTTCCACCTCCTCAACAAATCGTTCTGTAGTCCATAAACTGCTGTCTTCCGGCTGATCGCTGTAATAGCTGCCAAGCTGGTCATACTCATAAAACTCAATATTTTCCTTTGGGAAAAAACTCTCGAAGCATTCCATATACTCATGTGTCATCGCAGGGCCACCGTGCAATAACAGCACTTTTATATCTCCCTTGCCAAAGCGTTTAGTCCAAACTTTATACTTGCCATCGATGGTGATCATTCGTACACCACCCGATTGAACGCCTTCATCTTTAAAATCAAGGTAGCCGCAAGTGGCTGTAGCCGTGTTTGCCGCAGTACTTTTCTCCGCCTGGTTGCAGGAAGAAGAGGCGATAGCCAGCAGCAGCAGTAAAGAAAAACAGATTTTCATGGGTTGATATTTAACGAAATATAATGTTTTCCTGATTGCAGGATCTATTTATTTTGACTGCACAACCTTATGGCAGGTTACCGGAGTATTCACCTGTTTAACGGGTATAGCGCGTACTTGCGCAGCTATAATTCATGTTCGCAGCTCCACTTCGTTTGCACTGTGGTTGCAAACACGGTTAATCGACTGCAATTTTTAATTATGGAAGCGTTTGGCAGAATACGGGAGCAATAATAATTGCTGTATCAATTATGTATCAGCAACCACCTCCTTCATCCTGGTCAGCTCCTGCACTTTATCTCCCAGCCCTGAGAGTTCATAAGAATGCTGCAGCGAACTGATTAATGCCAACACAATATCGCGGTTTGTGCAGGGCAGGTAGTGAGATTGCCTGGGAGTGATATTCAATTTCTTCAGAAACAACGTAATGTCATCTCTCGAAAAAATGATGCCTTTGTTAAAGGGATTAATATAAAACAGCAAACTACTTCTTATTTTCTGCTCCGGTTCATCGGTTTCCAGCAGGTCTTTATGAAACGACAATACAAAATGCTGCGGCAGATTGATCCCGTAAACCGGCATCTTGATTTTGTTCGCAAGAATCAAATACAACATTGCCAGGGAAACAGGATTGCCCTTTTTTGTTTCCAGCATAACATTCAGGTAAGCATTCTGGGGGTCATGTATGTTTGCCGTATTGCCGGTAAAACCGTTTAGCTGGAATACCACATGGTTGAAAACATTCACCTGCTCCAGGGGCGTGAGGTTATAATTCATCTCCAGCCAGATCTCTTTGCCGATCTTATCAATCTGTGCCTGAATCTTTGCAGTGTTCACATCCGGATACTGGTAGCGTGCAATCAGTATCGCCGCTTCAAGCAGGTTATCCTGTCGCTTCTTCGCCCATCTTTTCAGTTCCTTCAGCAAGGTTTCAAACTGAATCAGGTGTATCAGTTCTTCCAGACGGTAGTGTAGGTTGGGATCGAAAGTTTTTTCCCAGGCCATTTCAAGGGAAGGTATGATGGCGGTTCCCAGCGCAATCAACCGGTCGGTTACATGGCGATAGACCTCCTCATCAGGATCGTCGAGGAGGTTGATAAGGGCGTTCAGTTCATTTTCCTTCAGGTGCGCTTTCAAGATGTGGTTGCCTGTGATTTAGCTTCCTTTTCGTTTAAAACGGCCAAAACTCTTTTTCGGTGTCTCTTTAGCCTTTTCAAGTAATTCCATGCAGTCATCCAAAGTTAAGTCTTTGGGTTCTTTTCCAGAGGGTATTTTCGCATTTAGTTTTCCACTCTTAACATAAGGGCCCCACTTCCCTTCCAATATGGAAATGCCGTTTTCTTTAAACTCTTTTATCACGCTCGATGCTTTTGCCTTGATGAGTTCAATGGCTTCGTCAAGGGTGATGGTCATCGGATCCTGTTCTTTTTTTAAGGAGTAGAATTTCTTATCGTATAGTACATAGGGCCCGAACCGGCCTTCATTCACCGTTACATCAAGATTCTCATACGTGCCTGCTATGCGCGGCAGTTTGAAAAGCTCCATGGCTTCGTCGAAGGTGATCGTCTCCAGGTTCATACCATTACGCAACTTGGCATACTTTGGTTTTTCTTCATCTTCCGTGGCACCCACCTGCACCATAGGGCCATAGCGTCCCATCCGGGCAATCACCTTGCGTCCTGATTTTGGGTCGGTTCCCAGTTCGCGCTCACCGGTTACGCGGTCGGCATTTTCTAAAGTGTTTTCCACGTTTTTATGAAAGGGTTTGTAAAAATCGTCAATCATTTCATCCCACTTCTTCATGCCGTTGGAGATATCATCAAACTCACGTTCGATGTCGGCAGTGAATCCGTAATCCATTACGGTTTGAAAATGCTGCATCAGGAAATCATTAACCATCATGCCGATATCGGTCGGAAACATTTTTGATTTCTCCGCGCCAAAAGTCTCCGCCTCCACCACCTTGGTAATGGCATCTTCTTTCAGCTTCAGCAACCGGTAGTCACGGCGTATTCCTTCTTTATCTTTTTTCTCTACATATCCACGCTTTTGAATCGTGCTGATGGTAGGTGCATAAGTGGAAGGGCGACCTATTCCCAGTTCTTCCAGTTTTTTTACAAGAGAAGCTTCTGTATATCTTGCCGGCGGCCGGGTGAATCGCTCCGTGGCATTCATTTCAACAAAGTCAAGCACCTGTCCGATGGTTAGCGGTGGCAGTGTGCCGGATTCGTCAGTTACCGCAATCGTTGCCTCCGGCTTCTCATCATCATCCACCGATTCCATATACACTTTTAAGAAGCCATCAAACATCAGCACTTCACCACTGGCTATCAGTTCTTCTTCCTTCAGTTTGGAAATAGCAATCCTTGCTGTTGTCTTTTCCAGTTGCGCATCACTCATTTGTGAAGCAATCGTGCGCTTCCAGATCAGGCTGTATAAACGCTGCTCATCGTATTCACCGTCTGTTTCCTTGTTTTCAATATACGTTGGCCGGATGGCTTCATGCGCTTCCTGCGCATTTGCAGTCTTGGTAGCATACTTCCTTTGATGCGCGTACTTTTTTCCGTACGACTTCACGATCTCCTCCTGAATGGCCGCCATGGCAATCTCCGACAGGTTGGTGGAATCGGTTCTCATATAAGTAATCTTACCGGATTCATACAATCGTTGCGCCACCAACATCGTCTTGGCTACTGAATAGCCCAGTTTCCTGCTCGCCTCCTGTTGCAGCGTGGAGGTGGTGAAGGGTGCGGCGGGAGATTTTTTTCCAGGCTTCACCTGCACATCTCTCACGGTATAGGTTGCTCCTATGCAGGCCGTGAGAAAAGCAAGCGCATCTTTTTCTTTGCTCTTATTCTTAGGCAGTTCCGCTTTAAATGTTACGGTGTTGCCATATTTATCCTTCGCTCTGAAAACGGCGATAATCTTAAAGGTAGACTCTGACGCAAAATTGTTTACCTCCCTTTCACGTTCCACAATAAGCCTTACCGCAACAGACTGCACGCGGCCCGCGGAAAGCGATTTGGAATTGGATATTTTACGCCAAAGAATAGGCGACAATTCAAATCCTACCAACCTGTCTAATATTCTGCGGGCCTGCTGTGCATTCACCATATTCAAATCGAGCAGCCGGGGATGCTTAACCGCTTCCAGTATGGCCGGTTTGGTGATTTCATGAAACACAATACGCTTGGTCTCCTTCACATCCAGCCCCAATGCCTGGCACAGGTGCCAGGAAATCGCTTCCCCTTCCCGGTCTTCGTCCGTCGCAAGCCATACATCGCCGGCATCTTTGGCCAGGCGTTTTAACTCTTTAACCACATCCTTCTTTTCAGCGCTGATTTCATACGTTGGCTGATAGCGGTTGGCAATATCGATGGCTTTATCTGATTTTGGCAGGTCGCGGATATGTCCATAACTGGACTTCACAATAAAAGAATCATCGAGAAATTTCTCCAGCGTTTTTGCTTTTGCCGGACTTTCCACAATCACTAAATGCTTTCCCTCTCCTTTTACTTTCTTCTTGGCCATACAACTGCTGATAAGTATTCATTACAAAAAATCATTCTTCCACTTCGCCGCAAAGTAAAAAGTTTAAGTGTGAAAAATCAAAATTATTATCCCACGCATTCCCGAAGTTGAAAAGTCCATGGCTCTTAATCCTCTGTATAAACAGCAATCATCAGGCCTTCAAACAGGAATGATTCCAATAGCAGCAATACAGGAACTGAATTACTGAAGAGCGCATAAAAAACCAAATAGCCTGCAGAAATTGCGGAAAGTAATTTTTAATAACTGGCCACGCATAACTTGTAGCGAAGGGCAATTTGTGGATTTAACCCGGATTTTGCAGTCAAAGTTTGATGTTGATTACTCAAGGATGAATTCCAACTGCTATCCAGCAGAGCAAACCATATAATCATTATCCGGTAGTGGTTTCAGGCATATATATTGGATTTCAAAGCAAGAGATGTAAAAAATGTAAACAGTAAGAATTCCTTAACCTGCATAATTGCCAATAACCCTTAATCAATAAATGTTATAAAAATTCTAGAAAACCAACTTCAAAAATCCGGGTTCAAGTAAAGAAAGACGGAAGTCTATGAAAAACATTTCATCAGGCATTTCAGCATCAGGCCCCGCCATCCAACCATTACTCTTAGCGCTAAATCATAGTTGATTTTACTTCATAGAGATGTACCAATTTATTATTAGCGCGAAGGCGCGAAGGGTACGAATTTGTTCAACCCGTATTTTGCAGTCGAAGTTTAATGTTGTTTACTTCAGAATAAATTCCAACAGCTATGCAATGGAGAAAACCATAGAATCATTATCCGGTAATAGTTTCATACATAGATATTGGATTTCAAAAAATGTGATGTAAAAAAATAGCACTTAAGAATTCCTTAACCTGCATAATTGCCAATAGCTCTTACTCAATAAAGGTTTTAAAAATTCTAAAAGGCCAACTGCAAAATCCGGGTTGAATAATCAACTTCTGATTGGAAAATACCTGCTGAGGTCTATATGCATGAAGTTGCTTTCACCGATGTTGAAGTGCGGGTTAGTCAGAGCGTGCCTATATTAAATTTAAGGAGAAGTGCAAAATGATAAGCTGAGGCTAAATAACCTCTTGCATTCCTTTCCTACCAGCTCATGGTAGTCCTAGTCATTTCTCCACACGCCATCTGCAATCCTTTCTTTTACCAACTGTTTGCTTTTGCATTTACTGCATTGCGGACGTGAGAGTAAGTTTTTCACTATGTGTTTAGCACACGATATGGTGCCGCATGTGGAACACCGGTACCGGATAATACGGGTACCGGAGGTAAAGAATATGCCATGCTTAACTGCATGCTTTCCCGGTTCACAATAATACACTTCTCTGTCAGCCATGGTACAGGATTTTTAGTTTGAATCAAATTTAAAATGGTGCCAGGAACATCAGCTGCTATTCAGGTTTTGATGTCAATGGATGGTCTTCTTCCACAAAACAGATGCCCAATGTCTCTAATTCTTTCAATACAGGAAGATATACCTGCGACATCACCGGAATATGCACACCGGTTAAAAAAAGTTCTTCCTGCAAAAGTAAACGGGTCATAATTCCCAAAGGCAGGCCCACGGTGCTTGCCATAGCTGTGTTTAAAGAATCTGTTCCTTTTAGCACCAGGTTGCTGATTTGCTCTCTTGCTTCCCCATTCAACAAGTACTTTATTTCATGGCGCATCACGATCAGGTCATTATCGGCAGGTTGCATCTTCCATTGCTGCTCAATTAATTGCTGTAATATGTTTGCAGGCGTTCCCTGCGATATTGGAATTGGCTTGGGCTCAAAGATACCGAGCCATTCGAGCCTTTCCAGTGTATCCCGTTTCAAGTCAAGAAACTTCGCCGTTCTCGACTTTACACTTTTTGTTGCCCACTTCGGTTTATGCGGAAGATAACAATTCACCCAATCTGCATAGGTCATCTTATCCAGGTTACCAAGCACATAACTGTCGTCAGTCAAACCCAGTTGCACGAGGGCATTCCATGCGGAACAATAGCCTTCCTTTCGCAAAGTAGAACGCAAAATGGTTTGCACCTTATCCAGGCCATATTTGGAAATATAGCTCAGTGAATCTCTATTCGGATACGATTCAAATTTTCCGTATCCGGAAATCTTGAATTGTTCCGTAGTAGTAAAGATGCGGTGATAGGGAACAAATTTACGGATACCGTTTTCCAGGTATTGTGCAGTGCCCTGTCCGGCCAGCACCACATTTCTTGGATTCCAGGTTACTTTATAATGCCACGGATTATCATCGGATTCCGGGGCAACCAAACCACCTGTACCTGATTTGAAAGACGTAATGACTCCCCCTTGTTGCTGAATTCCATGTATCATCTTCATGGCACTCATGTGATCGATGCCCGGATCCAGCCCCATCTCACTCATAAACAACAACCCCGCGCCTTTAACCGCTTCATTCATTTCCTGCAGCTCAGGCGAAACATAAGATGCTGTTAAAAGATGTTTTCTGAACGCCAAACAATCCTTTGCCACAAGGATATGCAGGTGTGGTGGCAACATAGAAATGATGAGGTCATGTGCCGAAATTTCCCTTATGCGTTCCGATTCATCCGTTACGTCAAATGCAACGGCATGACCTGAATTGCCTGTGCCCACTTTTGCAGCAGCCGTTTCGAGTAATTGATCGCCGACTGTAACAGAAGCATTCCATTCCTGCGCATGAGTGAGCAGGTATTTTATTAATACAGTGGCCGAACGGCCGGCACCCAACAGCAGAATTTTCTTCATCATTGAAAAAAAATTAACTTGCAAAAGTAAGCAACGATGTGCGCAACTCTTAGCGCTATTCTTAAAATGATTGAACTGCTGCAAGCAATGCTACTTATCGGATGACAGAAAAAAAAATCACGGCCACATTCTCAGAACTCGATCATGCAAGCGAACTTCCGGTTGATTTGCAATCGCTCTTATTAAAAGCCAAAGAAGCAATTCATGATGCCTATGCACCCTATTCCTCATTCAGAGTGGGCGCGGCAGCATTGCTGGAAAACGGAACAGTGGTTAAAGGCAGCAACCAGGAAAATGCATCTTCCCCAGCAGGAATCTGTGCCGAACGCGCTATGCTGTCTGCTGTTTCCGCATTGTACCCCGGAGTTTCCATTGTAGCTATTGCCATTACTGCCAAACCCGGCAATTATATACTCACCGAACCGGTGGCACCCTGCGGAATCTGCAGGCAGTCTCTACTTGAATATGAAGAACGTTTCAACAAACCCATACAACTGGTTTTGCAAGGAGAATCCGGAAAAATAATTTGGTTTAAAAACACGGCCATGCTCCTTCCACTGGCGTTCAGCCGGGCGAACCTGAAGCGTTGATGCAGGCTATAATTAAGCATCCCGATCGCATATTTCATAAAACCAGCACCGACAAAATATTCAATAGACTATTACAAGCCAGCTGCACCTTGCTCCTGCTCCATTGATTAGCGAATTTTATTTACCACATACTTCTGATAACTTTGCCTTCCCGGCCAATGATTTAGCGGGCAAAAACTTTTAGTACCCTTAACAGAAATACTCACCGATATGATCAGTACCGCAAAAGTCAATCACATTGAGCTCGAAGAGAAATACGGCGCACACAATTATCACCCATTACCGGTGGTACTTGCTAAGGGAAAGGGTGTTTTTGTATGGGACACTGACGGCAAGCGTTATTTCGATTTTCTTTCTGCTTACTCAGCGGTAAACCAGGGTCATTGCCACCCGCGCATTATAGATGCCCTTACTGAACAGGCACGCACGCTCACCCTTACCTCCAGGGCTTTTTACAACAATGCACTCGGAGAATATGAACAATACATCACCACGATGTTCGGTTACGATAAAGTAATGCCTGTGAACTCCGGTGCAGAAGCGGTAGAAACGGCATTGAAGCTCTGTCGTAAATGGGGACATAAAGTGAAAGGAATCCCTGACGGACAAGCGAAGATTATTGTTTGCGCAGAAAACTTCCATGGCCGTACCATTGGCATCATTTCCTTTTCCAGCGATCCACCCTCTAAGGATGGGTTTGGTCCTTTGTTACAAGGATTTGTAACCGTGCCATACAATGATCTTACTGCCCTGCAAACTGCAATTACTGACCCAACCATAGCCGGCTTCCTCGTCGAACCCATACAGGGCGAAGCGGGTGTTCATGTGCCGGATGATGGTTACCTGGCAGGTGCTTTTAAATTGTGTAAAGAAAACAACGTACTCTTTCTCGGAGATGAAATTCAGACCGGCCTTGCACGAACCGGAAAGATGTTGTGTTGCGACTATGAATCGGTGCGGCCCGATATCCTGATTCTTGGAAAAGCACTGTCAGGAGGCGTACTGCCTGTTTCTGCAGTACTGGCCAACGATGAAATTATGCTGACCATCAAACCCGGAGAACATGGATCCACCTATGGCGGAAATCCATTGGCCTGCAGGGTTGCCGTTGCAGCGCTGGATGTGTTGAAAGAAGAAAAACTTGCTGAAAATGCTTTTTATCTCGGCAATATTTTCCGGGAAGAATTGAGTGCAATCAATTCGCCGCTAATTTCGCTGGTACGGGGCAAAGGGCTGCTGAATGCCATTGTGGTAACACCAAAAGAAGGTAAAGAAGCATGGGACCTTTGCCTGGCACTTCGCGACAATGGCTTACTGGCAAAACCCACTCATGGCGATAAAATCAGGTTCGCGCCTCCGTTGGTTATTACTGAAGAACAATTGCTGGAGTGCGTTGATATTATCAGGAAGACCATTGTTGCATTCTGAAAATTGCCTGTTGCAGAACAGGCCTCATTGATCACTAAGAAATGGTACCATCAGCATCAGCAGTTAGGTGCAAGCCACGGTATTTTATAAGGTAAATTTTATTAAGCCCGGAATGCATCCATTATCAAAGACTATATTCTTCAAACAAACCCCACTAAGTGAACCCTGAAATGATTTGACTGCCACAGGCCATAGCAGAGCCGGAAGTATTTATTCCTTTCTTCTTCTGACTTGTAGGAAAAGACAAAGCAGTTGGGACAGGCAGCATCCAAAGGTTTTCCTGCATTAAGCCCTTTGGAGAGGATAAAGAAATGAATGCCCGGAAGTTGTTGTCCGGCTGAGTAACAGGTGATGCGGTTTTTCATAAGCTTTTTTTCCGCACCACCATCAGGCGCAAGCGATGGCTGTCAAGAGTCATGATACAATCAGCAATAGATACCCATAATGACCTGTCTTGCTCTTGACTGCATCATGAGTGAAGGGATATCTTTGCGGAAATAAAAGTGGTTGAAAAATCCACAATCAATAAAGAATGGCAGTTGTTATATCTTGAGTTAAAATGCAAATGCCTTGATATCCTGACCTAGAGCGCGCTAACGACGGAAAATTCATGCAATTGCGCTCAATATAATCATCATCTTACCACAGCAATTTTGCCTGTTTGCAATATTTCCTTATTTGAAACTACCCTATAGAAATAAATCCCGTTTTCTAAATCATTAACCCAAAGCATCCGGTTTTTAAAATAGTGAAACAGCGTGATTCTTTGGCGCACTACTCCTTTCACATCCATTAGCTCAAATACGCAATCGTTTTTCACTGAGTAAACGATATTAATTATTTGATTCGCAGGATTTGGAGAGATGCTGATTTCATTTGGTGAGCCCTTGATTTCATCTACGGTTGTCAAGGTATCACATGCTGAACCAAATAATGCGCCTAAATCATAGTTGGGGAAGTTAGGAATAGCAGAATTGGTAGTTGATGGTGTAGGAAAAGTCAGGCCTGCTATTTCAAAGTTACATGCAATACCCAAATTGTCTGGATCATGGATCACGTTTAAAAAAGGATTTAATCCATTGGAGTTAAAGGTGCCGATGTAAATTTTCCCATCTGGTGCAAGTTGTTGCAAAAATTTATCCTCAAAATTATTGGTAGTATCAATTAATAACATAGAAGATTGAACATCACTTGCCCATGTATCGAATTGCCATAATCTGCGATAAGAGTTCACATATAAAAAACGACTATTTGGTGAGAATTGGCAACCTAAAGTTGCGGACAAAGAAATCGGGCTATCGGGAACCGCCAATACTAATTGATTATAAAATTCACCGCTACAGCGATCAAACTGCATGTACGAAATGGTATCATTGATGTCAAGATGAGCATACTTATTTCCATCAGGCGAAAAAACTGCCATCCCATATATATTTCCAAAATATCCATTAAAACCTATTGATTGGTCAACAGGATCTGACACTCCTTCGGGGGTTACCAAAAGCTTATAATAGCGATTGGTTGTCATTTCTTTTACCACCACCCACCAATCTCGGCCGTTCGCATGTTTGCAACCGGCAATTCTTCCTTTATAAAGCGTATCTTCAACAACATGAACATTTTTAAAGTTTAAATTTACACCACCTAAACCGCTATCCGCAGTCATATCAATTTCAGTGCATGAAAGATGTACAGGATACGTACCAGGGACTCCTTTATAAACAAGATTTTCGGCTGTTGTATGAAAAATATAGTAATCAGTTAAAGAACCTGGCTTAGGGATAATCATAGCCGCTTGGGTATGTCCCAATCCAGCTTCATCATAAAAATTTGTAGAATATCCTGGATTGAAATTCTCGCAGTTTTCTAATGTATCGTGATTTCTATTTGCAATATAAACTCCATTCGTATAGAACAGTAATTGACCACTTGTATCGCAAATAGATGCATCGGTAATAAACATGCGCATCGAACGGTAAACAGTAAATGATTCTGCTGCTCCTGAATTAAAATTAACTCCTAACCCAGGATAGGTTGTCCCCATTGTCGTATTTACACCAAGTTGCCAAATATTAGATCGATTTTGAGCATTTGATACACTCCAAACTGAAAAATATATGGTTAATATAATTAATTTCATAAATAGCTCAACACTATTTTACTGTAACAAATTTAGCAACTGAAACAATTTCGCTTTCTCTCTCTACTTTCACATAATACATGCCTGACTCCCAATTAGAAACATTCAGGTCAATTTTACCGTTTATTGATGATAGGTTCCTTGTAAAAAAATCTTTTCCGGTCAGATCGCCAATTTTTAAAACCGCACCTTGAAAATCTTCAACTTTATACGTGATAGTTGTAATCGTACTTGACGGATTAGGATGGACACTCAATAAATTTACTGAGATTGGGGTCGTATCTGATAATCGAGGACTAATAGAACATAACGAAACATCATCAAAAAATGTCTCATAAGAGACCAGATAGTATAATCCGCGCGCTTTATAAACCGCGTTCCCACCGGTATAAGGACATTGATTGGCAATATCAAATAAATCTTCAGATTGCTCAGTTGTAAAAGAATAGATTCTTGCTTCAATCGTAGAGAGGTAAAGTTCATTTATAGACTTCAAATTGGTTTCGTAAATCTCATCAGGAGTTATTCGGTCATTAGCTTCAAGTGCATCTAATCTGATCTCTTCTTTTGTCACCGGGGATAATGAGGTATCATTCAATAAAGTTATCATCGAATCCACTCGCCAAAAATCTCCAATATTGCTCTCACTTGTCACATCCAAAAAAGTTGCATAAGGTTCTGATGTCGCCATTAATGGATTTCTTTTTAGCTTGGAATACAATTGGCTCATTAATGTAAAATTATAGCAATTTGTTTGCTCTTCTGAAAATTCCAGAGAATTATCTGTCACCAATAAATCGAGATTGGTCAAAAATTCTATAGGTACATATTGAATTTCTGAACAAGTGAAACAGTCAATGTATCCTTCTTCTTCAAATTGAAGTACAAATCCGTTTCCAGTATTTGAACCTATATTCTCATCAGTAAAATCACCAGGATCAGTATATGGTTCAAGGTCGCATTCCAAGGAGTAATAGAGAACTGGATCATTTGCCATAGAATAATCTATTGAAAATAATGCATCCCCTGTACCATATTGATTCGAATTTGTCCCATCACCAATAAATTCATTTCCCGGCGTATGTGCCGCATCAAAAAACTGGTTATTGAGGGTTGAAGTTGTTACACCAGATTCACCTAATATCATAGCTCTAAGATGCACCATAAGATTGTTAGCACCAGTGGTCATATTATTATTCGGTCCCAG
Source organism: uncultured Bifidobacteriaceae bacterium (assembly GCA_964524035.1). Lineage (GTDB taxonomy): Bacteria > Bacteroidota > Bacteroidia > Chitinophagales > UBA10324 > JACCZZ01. The sequence goes on along the minus strand of CAZGBP010000026.1, from coordinate 1,438 downwards.
AAACTGAATACCAAGTTCAGTGTTTTCTGTTACATTACAGGTGATAAGGAAATTTGACGAACTGGATACATAAATAGCTGTTCTATCTGAATAACTTCCATCAGCACCAGTAATCGTATTGTCTTCCATATTATTTCCGGTGCTGCCGGCAATGTACATGCCAAAGACTTTACTTGACGGATCAATTGGATCAATCCATATCGCGTTATTATCTATGAGTGTATTACCACCGCTATATTGCATAATCCCCGCTGTTCCAAATTTCGCTATTTCGTTGTTGCGGATATTCATTTCACCCTCACCTGGCAGAAATTCTAAGTCCATTATGCCAGTTGATCCTGGAACAATGGATGTACTGCTCAGTCCAATTTTATTATTGGTTATTTTGACAATTTTTTCATTCTGCACGCCAAGCATAAAGATTCCAAGATTATAATTATCTATCTCATTGTCATTGATAAAAACAATATCCTGAGGTACACCTACTAATTTAATTCCGGTTATTACATTATTAATAATATTGTCTTCTACAGCAAAACCGGTAGCCACAGCACTCATCCCGAAATCAGCTTCAATTATCGTATTATTTGTGATAATTGGATTTTCTCCACCTGTATCTGGAACATCATCAAACTCAAGGGCAACTGGTGGTCGGGTGTTCACATACGGATCATCGAGCATACTTGATAAATAACCGGTACAATCAAACACATTATTGTCAATAAGTGATTGAAGCCCAAAGCGGTAATCACTTACGCTCAGGTGGCAGTAGTTATACCAGAAATATGAATCAACTATCTTAATTCTTGAATCCCGCATGGCATTCACCGCCGTAACTGCATCTTGTATCCGTGTTCCTTCGCTAATTAACAATCCATTGTTATTCTCCAGGTTTCCATCAATTACAATACCCTCCCACATTCTTGTGCCGCAGGCTTTTAGTGTACACCCTTTTATGATAAGCCGGCAATTAGGCATGATCTCGATATAGGTATCGGGTCCAAACTCTATATCGCTGCAATTTTCAAGTGTTAGATTTAAGTTGATAATAAAACGACCGTTTATAAGAATTTTTCCGCTATAATCCGTCAGATCACCCGCATCATCAAATGAAGACAACAGAGTACCGTTATCATTGTAATCTGCTTGTGTAACAAGGTTAACGAAATCGTAAGCGGTGAGATAGGGTACACCTCCCCAAATATCGTATTGGTCTGAATATGGATTGAAAGTATAGGCAGCACCTCCATCGCTGCAGCAGTTTAACACTTTAACCGTTACCACATCGCTTGAAGTGCACGAAGAGCCGGTTACGGTTAGTGTATAGGTATATTCTCCTGCTGTTGCCGGTGGGTCAAAGGTTGCAAATACACTGTTTGTGCTCCTAACTCGCGCTCGTTTGCAGTCAAGCCCTGAGGGAGGCGAACGAGTGCGCTAA
>CAZGBP010000025.1:5442-38563 GCA_964524035.1 uncultured Bifidobacteriaceae bacterium | reverse complement strand
AGTCACGTATAAGCCATCATCAGGTGCAAGTGGTCCAACGGCGGGGTCAATGGTAAAGTAAATGTCCTGCAGGAAAAACTGAGATTTGCGTTCATTCTTGCTGCTATGATCCCGTACATAACCCAGGTAGGTGGCGTTAGCGACTTTCTTCTTAGTCAGGATAGGCTTGGTTGCCTGATATACATGGAATTTGAGAGAGGTAGCTGCAGGATTTTTCCAGGTGATGAAAACCTGTCCGTTTTTATAAGTTGCTGAAAGTTGTGTAACCGTATATGCGGCTGTATTTTTGCTGACAAACAAGAATGTGAGCACTATCAGCATCAGCCGCATAATTCGAAGCTGGCAAGAATGCAAATTTATATGAGCGTGCATCGTGATGGATTTGAGTAAACCTAAGATGGAAAATGGCAGAGCGTGATTTCTAAGTCCGTCAAAGCTATTGATTTTATCTTGCGTGCAAATGAAGTAAGTAGCTAAAAGAACATATTGTTCCAAACGCCAACCTGGCCATTAAGCCATTTGATTAATGCCAGGTATTTTAACACAGTATTCAATAAGATAGCTGAACCATTATTTCTTGAATCCTGTTTCACCGCAACAATTTAACCATTCAGCAATTTAACCATTTAACCACTTGTTCATAAACCCAATTTATTTGAACTGTATAACGCACCTTAATCACCATCGTATCATAACCTTATGACCCCTTACGAATCAGCAGCATATAATGAATTGAAACGCTGGCAGCGCAAAACAGCCCGGGGGCCATCGCCGGCAGGCCGTCTTACCAAACAAATACAGGATACGATGAATAGTCTCATTCCTGAAAGAGTACATCTTACCTTAACAGCTGCAATTAAGGAAATGGTGCGCCTTGTATTGACCGGTGCAAAATTCACCTCAAAAAAGATATTGACGGAAGGTACTCTGGATCTGCGTGAAGGAAAAGTGAGGGAGCAAATTGAATTTTATAAGAAGACTGCAGCCACTGAAGGAGGCATTACCGGCGCAGGCGGCATCTTACTGGGCATAGCAGAGTTTCCGGTTTTGCTTTCTATAAAGATGAAATTGTTGTTTGATATTGCTTCACTTTATGGTTTCGATGTGAAAAACTATAAAGAGCGTTTATACATTTTGTATGTATTTCAGCTGGCCTTTTGCAGCTCAACACGAAGAGGGGATGTTTACCGCCGGCTCGAAAACTGGGATGCTTATTCAAAAGACCTGCCTGAAGATATTGATCATTTTGACTGGCGCACTTTTCAGCAGGAGTATCGTGATTACATCGACCTTGCCAAACTCGCGCAACTGATACCGCTGATTGGTGCAGCCGTTGGGGTTGTCGTTAACTATCGGTTGATCACCAAACTGGGGGATACGGCAATGTATGCTTACCGCATGCGGTTATTGAAAACTGCCGCAGCCGGTTAATCGGCCTGCAAATACTATTTTTTTCTGTTTGCGTTATTTAATCTACTTTTGAAAAACAATCTTAAAAACCTCCGTTCAATGAAAAAACTAATTGCTATCCTCTCTTTGGCACTTTTTGTAAACCTGACCATTGCCAAAGCACAGACCGCTAACGTTCCTGCAACCGACACTAAAAAGAGTGAAGCCGTTGCCAAGGATGCCTGCAAGCAAAGCAAAAGCGCTGCTTCCTGTGCAAAATCATGCAGCGACGATAAAGCGCATGCTGAAAGTACAACTACCTTGTCAGAAAATTACGCCAATGCAGGAAGTGCACCGGAGGCAACCGTAAAGACAGACAAAGCCGCTTGTGCTCCGGGGCAATCGAAATCTTGTTGCAAATCAAACAACAAAGCTTCAGCTATCACCAAAGATCTTAAGCAGTCCAATACTACGAATGCGATTGCACCTAAGGAAGTTGAAACTCCTAAGTAATAAAGTTCCCCCTTTTTTTCATACATGGCACCCCCTCATACGGGGTGTTTTTTTTTGTTTTTTTGAATACAAAAGCATTTGAATGCTGATATCTTCTTGTTTCTATTTTATTTGGGCGGATGTGGCAGTATAGAAAGATCCGGCAAGATCAGCAACCGGTGGCAGCAGCTGATTTTAACAGGAAACGCAGGAAAGTTTTGGCAAATGCTGTATTTGCAGGAAGGGATGTTGCGCTTTCACCAGAACTACTGATTATGGTGATAGTAGAAGGGTACATATTGCCTTTCTGTGTTCCGGCAAAAAGGAGTGGTTTTTTCAATGTTCGGCATTGCATGACGGAAAGATTGCCGCATTAATCTCCTGATGAATAGTAAATTTATGGCATGCCCGGTTTAACCTCTGCAGTCAATTACAATGAAGCCTTTGTAAAGGAACTCAGCCGCCTGAATGAGCAGCAAAAGATTGCCGTATCCACTATTGAAGGTCCGGTTTTGGTTATTGCCGGACCGGGTACAGGCAAAACACAGATCATAGCTACCAGGATCGGGCAGTTACTGGCCTCCGAAGAAGCGCAGGCACAACCCCACAATATTTTATGCCTGACCTATACCGAAGCCGGTGCAATTGCCATGCGGAAGCGGTTGTTAAAAATTATAGGAACCGATGCGCACCGTATAACAATAGAGACCTTTCACGCTTTTTGTAATACTGTTATTCAGCAAAACATTGAAAACTTCGGACGCAGGGAACTCGAACCCATCAGCGAACTCGAACGGTCGGACTTGCTGGAAGAATTACTGAATGAACTCGATCCTATGCATCCGTTACGCCGGTTAAAAGGGGATATATATTTTGAGGCCGGGAGGTTGCAGCATTTATTCAGCACCATGAAACAGGAAGACTGGTCGGTAGCACGAATTATTGACGCAGCGGACCGTTATATCGAAGACTTGCCGAACCGTGAAGATTACATCTATAAACGCAATACCAAAGACAAAAAGAAAGGGGATCTTAAAGAGAATGATATTGCCGCTGAAGCAGAAAAAATGGAACTGCTGAAACAGGCCGCACAGTTGTTTCCCGTTTTTGAAATGAAAATGCAACGCCTTGGCAGGTACGATTATCATGATATGATCCTGTGGGTGATCACGGAGTTCAACAGGAATGAAAACCTGTTGCGTAACTACCAGGAAAGGTACCAGTACATCCTGGTGGACGAATTCCAGGATACCAATGGTGCGCAAAATGAAATCATAAACCTGCTTACCGGCTTTTGGGAATCACCCAATATTTTTTGTGTTGGTGATGATGATCAGGGTATCTATGAGTTCCAGGGTGCAAGGCTGCATAATATTATGGATTTTATCAGCAGGCATGCAGCCGGACTGCAAACCGTTGTGCTCAGGGAAAACTACCGAAGCACGCAGGCTATACTGGATTGCGCGAAGCAGGTGATTGATAACAATCAGCTTCGGCTGGCAAATCTTGAACATTTGCCAGAGAAAAAGCTGCTTGCTGCGCTGCCTGAAAGAAAAGCAAGTGTTATGCTTCCCGTTGTGAATGAGTATCTGAATGATATGCAGGAAGTAGCGGGCATCATGCAACATATTCTCGCATTACGGGAACAGGGTGTGCCACTTCATGAGATCGCGGTGTTGTACTATCGCCATGCACAGGCATCCATATTGCTCAGCCTGTTTGAAAAGAAAGCCATCCCCTTCCAGGTAAACCGCAGCGTAAATATATTAGACCTGGTGGAGGTGCAGCAGCTACTCAGCATGTTGCGTTATATCGATTTGGAACTGCGGAAGCCTTATACCAATGATGCCCTGCTCTTTGAAGTAATGCACAGCCGTTGGTTGCACTTGCAGGCAACAGACATCGCAACGATCTCTTATTTTGCCAACAACGGGAAAAAAACGGTTCCCTGGTTGTTGCTTTTGCGGGATGAAAAATTTATTTCATCGCTGCCGCTGGCAGATATTGATAGTATCCGGCGATTCCGGAAAACACTGGAACACTGGTTAGGGGAAGCCAGCAACCTGACCCTTCCGATGTTGTTTGAAAAAATTATTAATGAAAGCGGTTACCTGGAATGGGTATTACAAAGTGATGATAAGCCCTGGAACCTGCAGGTGCTGCAAACACTTTTTGAGTTTGTTCAGAAGGAAGCTTCCAAGAATACCGCATTGTCTTTGACCATGTTGTTGAATATGGTTGAACAGATGCAAACTCACCGCATCAGGCTGAACGTGGAAAAGACAATAGCCTCGAAGGATGGTGTTTTCTTCTCAACCTGTCATTCTGCAAAAGGATTGGAATTTCAACATGTGTTTCTGATAGGTTGCCATGATACCGGTTGGGAAAAGTCAAAAAGCGGAGCGAAAAATTACTCATTGCCGGACACGTTAACTTTTACCACGGAAGAGAATAAGACCGAAGCATTAAGGCGTTTGTTTTATGTTGGCATGACACGGGCAAAAGAAGGACTCCATATCAGTTATGCTTTGCAGAATAATGAGGGTAAACAAAAGGTAGCTTCCCGTTTTGTTACGGAAACAGGCATCGCGGTAAGGGCTATCACACTAACAGCAGAAGAGGTAGCTGCTGCCTTGGGTGACCTTTTAAAGGCGGCACCGGTACCGGTGGCAGCAAAAATTGAGCAACAACTTGTGGAGAAACGTTTACAGCATTTTGCTTTAAGTCCGTCGACACTCAATGCATACCTCGATTGCCCGGTACGTTTTTATTATGAAAACATCATCCGTATTCCCAAAGCTGCCAATGATTCGATGGCCTTTGGTTCTGCTGTACATTATGCATTGCAACGTTTGTTTGAGAAGATGAAAGTTAACCATGAAGTTTTTCCTGCTAAGGAAGAAATGGTGAATGATTTTGTAACAACCATGCATCGCAATAAGCTATCTTTTACTGAAAAGCAATTCACCAATCGCCTGGAGCTGGGGAAGCAATTGCTTCCTGCCTTCTATGATTTCTACAAAGAGAAATGGAACAAGCAGGTGGTGCTGGAATATTTTATTCAGGATATTGAAGTGGATGGTATTCCCCTGAAAGGAAAGCTGGATAAAATTGAACTTTCCGGAAACGCAGTCAATGTTATTGACTACAAAACCGGAAGCCTCTTTAATGCACGCAAGAGTAAAAAACTGCAACCCCCTGATGAAGAGAATCCGGCAGGTGGTGACTATTGGCGGCAACTGGTCTTCTATAAAATTCTGGTAGACAATCTAAAAACAAAAAACTGGAAGATGCAGGCCGGCATCATTGACTTTATTGAGCAGGATGCAAAAACAGGAGGCTTCCTTCAGTTTCCGCTTCAGGTCACTAATGATGATGTTGCTTTTGTCAAAGGCCAGATTAAAGCAGTTTATGCTGCCATAATGAACCATGAGTTTTATGAAGGTTGCGGAAAGGAAGACTGCAAGTGGTGCAACTTCGTGAGGAATAATTATGCTCCGGATACACTGCCGGTTCAAACGGATGAATAAACCGGCACTACAATCTGACGGTTGAACAGCGCAGCCATGTTAAACCACTATTCGGGTTCATTCTTCCACCAAAATAATTTCCACCCTTCTGTTCATGGCACGGCCGCGTTCATTGTTATTGTCAGCAATCGGATTTTCAAAATTGTAACCTGCTATTTCCAGCTTTGTGGGAGGAACGCCATGAGCTACCAGAAAGCTCATGACGGCATTGGCCCTGCTTTCCGAAAGACGCTGATTGTATTTTTTTGAACCCTGATTGTCAGTATAGCCAAAAAGTTCGCACTTGAATCGCGGGTGTTCTTTGAGATAGCCGGTAAGGCTTTGCAGTTCATCCTTTGAGGTATCCGGGATACTGTATGAGTCGGTTTCAAAATTGATATTGGTAACGCTGAAACGCTCGTAAGCGGCCGCTTCCCCGGCAATAGAATCCCTGGCTACCTGCGTAAGTACCGGTTTCAGTCCGAATATACTGTCGAAGTTCATGGTGTTTCGCTGATCAGCATATTCTTTAAATCTCGTCTGGCCCGGATCTCTTCTGCTGGTGAATGAACCCTGTTCCAGGAATACGCCGGAATCGTACTGCGGATCGCCTACATCTCCGATTGCAATTTTCATATGGTATTTCTTATAGGGTACCACATAAGCCGAGGCAGTCAGCAATACCGTCATGCCATCATATTGCACGGAATTAACCAACTCCTGATTCAGTTTTTTCAGCTTTTTCTTATTGATTTCATACGTATCGCTGAAGGTGTAAACCGGTTTCTTGTTTTTCTTTTGTCCCGGCAGATTTTTCTTCAACACTACCTTTTTGAAGTAATCATTATCAATATAAAAACCCTCATTCTCTTTAAAGTTAATGGTATTGATGGTTACAGGCAATATGGTTTTGGGTATCACTGCGAGGTTCTTATTGTTTAGTTTTTCACCGTCAATGATAAAACCAAACACATCATTGTACCTCGATCCGACATATTCAGGATATTCTTCAGAGCCAAACACATACGAAAAGGAAATGAGGTTGTCGAATGGAATAAAATCAAATTCCAGGATGCTTACATCATACGTGACACTCCTGCATATTTTGTTCAGGTCGCGGTCGCCTTTCGGGCGCTTTTTCATATTCGGGTCCATGAAGTTGGTGGTGATATAAGGCGAATTGTTGGGGCCATTGGCGTTGAAAACACTGCCGGTGGAAAGCAGGATACCATTTTCAATACCAACTACATTGGTTTCATTCCTGAAATAGGCTATCCCGACTTTTTGGCCGGTAAAAGTGATGTTGCCTGCACGGATGCCCTGGCCTAACAAAAAACTATCAACCAGGTGTTGGGCGGTGAAAGAAGTATCGCAGCTTATCTGGGCCTTTATGGGCCTTGCAAATAAAGTGCATGCGAGCAGCACCGTAAGAAAATTTCGAAAGGGTGTAACAGTATATCGCTGCATGTATCGGGCTCTCTTTCCGAAAGTAAGTAAAGTTAAAGTAAACGCAAAGGAACGGAAAGCTATTTTATACTTGCGGGTATTAATTGGCCAATGAAAACTGTGATTGCCCGGAGATTGTTTTTCCCGTTTGCTGTTAGCGGCTTCTGTTGTTTTCCGGATCTGCCTGATGGGAGGTCTTACATTCATGTTATTCATTTCCTCCCGTCAATAAAATTCCATGCTTTATTCATTTCTTTTTTTGAACTTTGCACGCAATTTTTGAAAACGTCCCCGTATCGGGGAAAAGAGACACGATGAGATTATTCAATTTCTTAACACAGGAGATAGCGATTGATCTCGGTACTGCAAATACCGTAATCATTCATAACGATAAAGTGGTAGTGGATGAGCCTTCTATTGTAGCCATCAACCGGACTACCAACAAGGTGGTGGCTGTAGGCAAGAAAGCCATGCAGATGCATGAAAAGACCCATGATAACCTGAAGACCATCCGTCCGCTGAAGGATGGAGTAATTGCCGACTTTAATGCAGCAGAGACCATGATCAGGGAAATGATCAAAATGATCAACCCAAAAGGGTTTCTGTTTACACCTACCTGGCGCATGGTTATTTGCATTCCTTCCAGTATTACGGAAGTGGAAAAGCGCGCAGTGCGCGATTCGGCAGAACAGGCCGGGGCCCGTGAAGTTTACCTGATCCACGAACCTATGGCTGCGGCACTTGGTATTGGCATTGACGTGGAAGAGCCGGTAGGCCACATGATTATTGACATAGGAGGGGGTACTACCGGAATTTCAGTTATAGCGCTGGCCGGTATCGTTTGCGATCAATCAATACGTATTGCAGGCGATGAATTCACAGCTGATATTATGGACTATATCCGCCGGCAGCACAACATGCTGGTAGGAGAGCGGACAGCGGAAGCAATCAAGATCAACGTAGGGGCAGCCATTGTAGATCTTGACGATCCACCGGAAGATTTTGCCGTACATGGCCGCGACCTGATGACAGGCATTCCCAAGCAGATCACGGTCAACTACCAGGAAATAGCCCATGCGCTTGATAAGTCTATTTCGAAGATTGAAGAAGCGGTCTTGAAAGCCCTGGAAACTACACCCCCGGAATTGGCTTCCGACATTCACCGTTCCGGGCTCCACCTTACCGGCGGTGGTGCATTGCTTCGCGGATTAGACAAAAGGCTTTCACTGAAAACCAAATTGCCGGTAAGTGTTGCGGATGACCCCTTGCGTGCAGTGGTGCGGGGAACCGGAATCGCTCTGAAGAATATTTCCCGTTTTCCTTTCCTGATGACTTAAGACTTCTTTCGATATTCATCACCAGTTTCCGACAAGGACTGTTATCGAATGACCCATTATCTATTCCGGCATGCGTAACCTCTTTTCATTCATTTATTATTACCGGGCATTTTTTCTATTCCTGCTGCTGGAGTTGATATGTGTCTCGCTGATGTTACAAAATAACAGGTATCAGCGGGCGGCTTTCTTAAATGTAAGCGATGAAATAGTGGGAAGAACCTATGCTGTTTACAGCGAAGTAACCGGCTACCTGAATCTGGGTGAATACAATAAAGAACTTGCCATGGAAAACGCCATCCTGCGCTCCGCTCAGGCGGCTTCCTATTACACCGATAGCTCTTCGGTTTATATTAAGAAAGATACAGCAGGCCGTCAGTTCTATTCCTATATTCCTGCAGAAGTGATTCAGACTTCGACCAACAGGATGAACAACTACATCATAATCAATAAAGGGCGCGACCATGGTATTGCACCCCGTATGGCCGTAATCAGTCCGACCGGTGTAGTTGGCATTGTCAAGCATGTATCCGAACATTTTTCCAGCCTGTATTCATTACTGCATTCACAGGTTACGGTAAGTGCAAGGGTAAGGCGGGATGGCAGCCGGGGTACGATTAAATGGGATGGTGAAAGTCCGGAATTCATCAACCTCGAAGAGATTACCCGCCAGGAACAACTGCATAAAGGGGATACGATCTATACCAGCGGCGTATCCCGTATTTTTCCTGACGATATACCCATTGGCACCATAGAACGCTTTGCATTAAAGGAGCCGGGAAATTTTTATGACATACGGGTACGGTTAACGGCAAATTTCAGGCGGCTGGATTACGTGTACGTGGTTAACAATCTGATGAGCGGTGAGATGGATTCCCTGATTAATAAAACTGAAAATGTTCAGTAGCATCATTGGTTATTTACTGCGGTTTGTTGTGCTTGCCTTTGCCCAGGTGATGATCCTGAACAATGTGCACCTGCATGGTTTGTTCAATCCTTACATCTACCCGCTTTTTATCCTACTGTTACCGATTGAAATGCCGGCTCTATTGGTAATGATCATCGGATTCTTTAGCGGGCTGGTGATTGACCTCTATTCCAATTCATTGGGATTACATGCTGCCGCGACAACCTTCATGGCATTCCTGCGACCTCAGATGATAAACCTGTTGAAACCTGCTGCAGGCTATCAACCGGAAGATCGTCCAACTATTTCTTCAATGGGCTTCTTATGGTTCGTAGTTTATGCTTCAGTTCTTATTTTCATGCATCACTGTGTCTTTTTTTTGATGGAGACCTTCAGCTTCCATCAGTTTTTGTTTGTGCTTTCAAAGATGGCAGTCAGTACGGTCGTATCTGTAGTAATTATTATTGCGCTGCAATATCTGTTTTACAAGCGGAAACGGGTTTCATTAACATAGGTCAAAGTGCGGTTTGATATGCTGCAGGGAACCGGCCTGATTGGGGAATTAAATTTTTCAGTCTTTGAAATGCCGGAAACAGAGAACAAGAATCAGTTCATTTCATAAACTTTTTTCATAAGCACTATTTGGTGAAGAAATCTTAACTAAGCATGCATAACATTCATTGTAATCCCGTTTCACAATGTAATTTTGCCGCTGTATTGCATGCCACCTGCTTCAAAAATCGCGGCGGCATCTTACAATGACCGATCTCTTCCAACAAAGGCGATATACCCTGCAATATGCTATGATTGTAGTGGTAGCTATTTTTATTGCCCGGTTATTTTACCTGCAGGTTATTAATAAGGACTATAAGCAATTGGCGAATGCCAATGTGTTGCGCCAGGTAACGGTGTTTCCAGCCCGCGGACTGGTATTTGACCGGAATGGCAAACTCATCATCGACAACCAGAAGGAGTATGATCTATGGGTTATACCGGGTCAGGTGAAAGAGCTGGACACGCTTGGTTTCTGTGATCTGCTGGGAATCACGGATACGGCCTTCAGGGAAACACTTCGGAAGGCGAGCAGCTATTCCCGGTATAAGCCATCATTGTTTGTGAAGGGAATTTCGGTGGAGAAGTTTGCAACCATACAGGAAGAGTTGTACCTGTTTCCCGGATTTTACGGACAGGTGCGTACCGTCCGTGCATATCCATATCACTCCGCCGCACATACACTTGGATACATTAGTGAAGTGACTCCGAAGCAGATTGCGCAATCCAACGGATACTATAAACAAGGCGATTACATTGGTACCGGCGGTATTGAGCAATCCTATGAGCAAGCGCTAAGAGGTGTAAAGGGTACCCGATTCGTGCTGGTAGATGTTCATAATCGTGAGCAGGGCAGTTTTAACCAGGGCAAGTTTGATACCGCAGCAATACCCGGTAGAAACATGATCAGTTCAATTGATATTGAATTGCAGCAGTATGGTGAGCAACTGATGAACGGAAAAGTAGGCAGCGTGGTAGCGATTGAACCTAAGACCGGTGAGGTGCTGGCTATGGTAAGCAGTCCCAGCTACGATCCTTCTTTGCTTACCGGCCAGGAAAGGGGTAAGAATTTCAGAAAACTATTGATGGATAGCCTGACGCCCTTGTTTGTCAGGCCAATCAAGGCGGCCTATCCTCCAGGCTCTACGTATAAACCGACACTTGCACTCATTGGTTTGCAGAATGGTGCTATCAGGGAATTCAGCACGTATCCGTGTCCGGGGGCTTATTATGTGGGCAGTTTACGGGTCGGTTGTCATCATTCCGGGTTCGTTCCCGGTGTTTCCAATGCTATTCAGCATTCCTGCAACAGTTATTTCTGTAATTATTTCAGAAGGATAATTGATCAGGACAGCACGTTGACGGTCGCACAGGGGTTGGATAAATGGAAGGCCATGCTTGCCACTTTTGGTATAGGCGTCAAAACGGGTATTGATATTCCTAATGAAGGGTATGGTTTTGTGCCCGGATCAGCGTATTATGATAAACTGTATGGCAAGGATCGGTGGAATTCAGTGGGGGTAGTTTCGCTGGGAATTGGGCAGGGAGAACTGGGACAAACACCTCTTCAGATGGCAAATGTGATTGCAGCCATTGCGAACAAGGGATATTGGTACACCCCACATCTTGTAAAAAAAGTAATTGGTGATGACTCTACACTTCAGCGTTCCATTGTGAAGAATCAGGTTCCGGTTGACCAGGCATATTTTGATCTGGTGATTAAAGGAATGGAAAGGGTGGTAGAGTCGGGAACCGGAACGGTAGCACAAATTCCGGGAGTGACCATTGCCGGAAAAACGGGTACGGCTGAAAATCCGCATGGCAAAGATCATTCACTGTTTGTTTGCTATGCGCCGGTAGAAGACCCCAAAATAGCCATTGCAGTAATTGTAGAGAACGCCGGTTTCGGGGCTACGTATGGTGCACCAATTGCCAGCCTGATGATGGAACGGTATCTGAATGATACGATCGCGACTTCCAGGAAATACCTTGAAGAACGGATGATTAACACAAACCTGATTCAATAATGTATTACCAGGAACGGCCGGTAAATAAAGGCATCGATTGGCTGATGATAGTGCTTTACCTGTCGTTGATACTCATCGGCTGGATGTCCATCTTTGCGGCTACTTATGATGAGTTGCAGCCCAGCATATTTGATATTGACCGGGCGTATGGCCGGCAGTTTGTCTGGATCATAGGGGCATTATTGCTTGCCGGCACGGTATTGCTAACCGACAGTAAATTCTACCCGGCTTTTGCCTATGTCATTTACGGACTGGTGATGCTGTTGCTATTGGCGGTATTTGTGGTAGGAAGCACGGTAAAAGGAGATAAAAACTGGATAGATATCGGAAGTTTTCAGCTACAGCCTTCCGAGTTCGCGAAATTCGCGGCGAACCTGGCCCTTGCAAAATATTTAAGCGGGATGAATTTCAATATGAAGCTCATGCGCACGCGAATTACTGCAATCCTGCTATTTATGTTACCGTCAGTCTTGATTCTTTTGCAGGGAGACGCAGGGTCTGCCATCGTCTATGTATCGTTTTTCCTGGTTCTGTTCCGTTTTGGCCTGCCGGGATCTTACCTGGCTATCGGGCTGTATGTAATAATTCTTTCCGTTTTAGCACTGGTGCTGGATAAATACCTATTAATACTGTTACTGCTGGTAGTTAGTGGTATTCTCTGGTTTGTTTCCAGGAGAAACCGTTCAATCGTTTTAATTCTTGCAACCGGTTTCGTTTTATCGGCGGGGTATGTGCTAACCACCGATTTTGTATTTAATAATTTGCTTGAACCGCATCAGCAGCAGCGTATCAGCGTGTTATTGGGTAAGGAAGTAAAAGTAAAGGACGCCGATTACAATGTGCGCCAATCCAAGATTGCAATTGGTTCCGGCGGACTTTGGGGGAAAGGGTTTCTCAATGGTACGTTGACGAAGTATAATTTTGTGCCTGAGCAAAGCACAGATTTCATCTTCTGTAGCATTGGAGAGGAGTACGGATTTTGGGGAAGCACGCTGGTGTTGTTACTCTTTCTGACTTTGCTGTTGCGGATATTGCATGTTGCCCAGCGGCAACGTTCCCGGTTTTCAATGATCTATGCATATGGAGTAGCAGCGGTCATCTTCTTCCATCTGCTTATTAATGTGGGTATGACAATCGGTTTAATGCCGGTTATTGGTATCCCACTTCCATTCATCAGTTATGGAGGATCTTCGCTATGGTCGTTCACTATCTTATTATTCATTTTGGTGAAATTGGATGGAGACCGGTTGGCCGTATTGCGATGAGGTGTATCTTGTCACCGTTCAAAACAAAAAGATGCTCCTTTATAATGTTACCGTCAAGATCGATAAAAGTATTGCAGCTGATTGGTTGCAATGGATGAAGAATGAACATATACCTGCTGTAATGGATTCAGGTCAGTTTCAAAGTTCCAGAATCTGCAGGTTACTGGATCAACCTGCCGATGAAGAAGATGAAACCTATGTGATCCAGTACCAGTGTGCCAGCATGGCGCATTTCAATTACTATATCAATACTTTTGCGGCGGAACTACGCGAACAACATAACAAGCGTTATAAAAACAGGTTTGTTGCATTCAGAACTTTGATGGAAGTAGTGGGATAAGCAAAATACGGGTTCATTCCTGGAAATAGACCCGCTTCACCCTTCTTGAAATGGTGCTTAGCACTTCATAGGGAATAGTTCCTGCCCATTGTGCCAGCTGTTGCACCGGTAAGCGATCTCCGAACACCAAAACTTCATCCCCTTCTTCTGCATCCGGAATGCTCGTGATATCCAGCATAGTCATATCCATATTAATATTGCCGGCTACCGGTGCCAGCTTCCCGCGAACCAGCATTTTACCAATGCCACAACTCAGACTGCGGTCCAAACCATCGGCATAGCCAATGCCTACTGTGGCAATGGTCATATCTGCCGTGGCAATACCTTTCCGCCCATAACCAATTGTTTCGCCGGCATGTATTTTTTTTATTTGCGAAATGGTGGTTTTTAAAGTGCTTACATTCTTTAGCGACTGTTGTATTTTATCCGTGCTATCAATTCCATATAATCCTATCCCCAGCCTTACCATATCAAAATGTGCTGCCGGAAACCTGGAAATTCCTGCTGAGTTCAAAACATGCCGCCACACCGGGTAGTTAAGGTCTTTGATCACCGTTTCACTCATCATGCTAAAACGGTGAATCTGCATCCGGGAGTAGTCATCAAGGGAAGGGTCTTCGCTACCGGCAAGGTGTGTGAAAATGGTCTTTACGCGAATAAGCGGATGGACGGCCAGCAGGGTACACAACTCATTTAGGTCATCTGCATTAAATCCCAGCCTGTTCATGCCTGTTTCCAGTTCAATATGCACAGGATATGCTTCCTGAGACGTATCACGTAAAAGCGTAATGGAATGTATGAATTGTTTAAGCAAACGAAGGCTGTACAACTCCGGCTCCAGGCGATACTGAATAATGGCATCAAAACTTTTTTGTTCCGGATTCATCACCATAATAGGCATGGTGATTCCTGCTTTTCTTAATTCAACGCCTTCATCGGCATATGCAACTGCAAGGTAATCCGCCTTGTGAAACTGCAACGCATTGGCTACTTCAAAACTGCCGCTTCCATAAGAAAATGCCTTCACCATGACCATAATTCTTGTCTGTGGTTTCAGCATCGACTGGTACACGGAAAGATTATGAAGCAATGCATTCAGGTCGATTTCCAATATGGTTTCATGCGCCTGTTGTTCCAGCCGCTTGCCAATTCGTTCAAAAGCAAAAGGCCGTGCTCCTTTTAACAATATTGTTTCGTCATTAAACCAGTCGGGGGTATACGCCTCGAGAAATGCTTCTGTGGATGGGAAAAAGGCGGCGGATAACTTAGAATTCAATGCAAACAATTCCCGCTGCCGCGAGATGGCACTGCCAATTCCGATTAAACGGGCTACGCCCCTGGATTGAATAAGCTGGCTTACTTCCTTGTATAATTTTTCATCACTCATTCCGCTCTCAAGAATATCGGACAGGAGCAGTGTTTTTTTTGCATGCTGCTTTTGCTGATCGAGAAAATCGAGTGCAATGGCCAGTGAATTTAAGTCCGAATTATAGCTGTCGTTGATCAACGAACAATTATTGATCGCATCATTCATTTCCAGCCTCATGGCTACCCGGTTGAGGTCGAGCATTCGTTGTGCAATAACGGATGGGTCTGTCTTCAGATACCGCATCAGCATCCAGCAATGCACCGCATTTTCAATAGAGGCATCGTCGATAAAAGGAATGGAAAATGTAAAAGATTCGCCTTTTTGTTCCAGGGTGAGGTGTGAAATGGAAGTGTTTTTAATGATGCTTTTTACCTGTACATCGGCATCGAGGTTATTCTTCGACCATGAAAACGTTTTTAATCCGTCAAAATCCGGATCCGCTTTTTTCATTTGGGCCTTCGCCGTCATCAGGCATTCATTGATGTCCAGGTAGTCGCGGCATAATATGATGATGTCGGCATGAATAAACAACTTCAGTTTTTCATTTATTTTCTGCCGGATGTTTAAGAACCCCTCGCTATGCGCTTTGCCGATATTGGTGAAGATGCCAATGGAAGGTTGAATTATTTTTTGAAGGTTCTGCATCTCATCCGGTTGTGAGATGCCCGCTTCAAATATGGCAAGTTGATGCATCTCATTCATCTGCCATACTGATAACGGAACACCAATCTGTGAATTAAAACTCTTCGGGCTGCGGATGATGGTGTAGTCCTGCTGCAGGAGTTGATAAAGCCATTCTTTTACAATCGTTTTTCCGTTACTGCCGGTTATGCCGATCACCGGGATGGTAAACCGGTTACGATGGTTGGCAGCAAGCAGTTGTAATGCCTGCACGGTATCTTTAACTTTGATAACATTGGCCTCCTGCAACGTGCCTTCTTCCACCACATCGCTTACAACGAAATTGCGAATGCCTTTGTCATAGAGTTCACCGATAAACTGATGGCCATCTCTTCGTGCACCTTTTATGGCAAAAAAAACAGACTGATCAGGATAACTCAGTTTACGGCTGTCAAGCACAATATTTTCGATGTCGGGAACAGTTGCTTTTTGAATAAGCTTTCCCCTCACTATTTTCGCCAGTTGTTCGGGCGAGTAACCTTTCTTCTCCATGACTTTCTATACCGGATAATGAGCGGCAAAAATAACATAAAAAAGCAGGCATCCGTTTTATCATGGTTGCCCATCCAATACAAACAAAAACAGCCGGAGATAAGCCGCTTGGTGCACAATTTGAATTATGCGAAAATGTTTACCGGTATTCTGACATCGAAGACAGGGATGTTACCGGTTGAAATTCCCTGAGAACAACGTCACAAAGGATTGTTTGCCAAATGTGCTATGACTGAATTATGAAACGAATAAAAACTGCCGGCCGTCTTGTAGTAAGATTCGCTCCACAACAGGATCTGATATCCGGGCGGAATATCAAAAACTGTTATCCAGCTTCAATAAGCTGGGACGAAACATTCCGGTAGAAGCACTCTTCGTTCATGCTGAAGAATCGCAATTTCCCAATGCACTGTTATTTATCATTCAAAATAATGGGCACACCTCCTTTCATATCTCCCATAATAATTACTTTGCCATTTCCCGACAGCGCGAGTTCTTTGTAGGCTTTGATCATTTCATATTGCAACTGGTTATTGGTAAGTGTCTGACTCACGATACGCTGATAATCGGAAATGCCCTGGGCTTCTACCCGTTTACGCTCTGCTTCCTGGGTTTCCTTTTGCAACACAAACTCCATCTTCTGTGCATCCTGTTCAGCCTGAATCTTGGATTCAATAGAAGTTTTGACTGATTCAGGCAGTGTTATATTGCGTACTAACAGTTGTTCAAGTTCCATTCCACGTGCTCTGAATTCCTTTTCAATGGTGGAAAATACTTTCTGCTGAAACTCTTCCCTTTTAATGGAATACAGGTCAATAGCTGTGTAACTGGTGGCATTATCCCTGATTTTTGTGCGCGCTATCGGACGCACGATTACATCTTCATAATTTTCCCCGATTGTACTGAGGATTTTTGGAGCTTCAGTTGGTAACACACGATAGAGCACGGATACATCGAGCAATAATTCAAGTCCATCAGAAGTAAGTACACGCATGGCGTCTTCGCCTTGGCGGTCTCCTTCATCAAACTGACCGGCCATTGTATAATTCTGTGTGCGTATATCGAACTTCTTAACTATTACAAATGGATTTACCAGATTTAACCCGCTGTTCAGGATACGCCCACTTACCTTACCAAACAATGTGGGAACGCCTACCTGGCCGGCCTCTATTTGGACAATGCAGGAAGTGCCGAGTCCTGCAATGAGCAGTATTATGGCGGCAATTTTTACGATGCCTGAAACCGGTTTTGTTTTTTCATTGGACTGTAATGCAAAGCCGGTTATGATTACAACAATGGCAAGGATGATGAGGAACATGTCTGTTATTTTTGTAAGTCCGAAAGTAAGCTGAATAAATTAATCTGCATGGGTTTAACCACAATAGCACACATTCCTGGAGGTGTTTTAGACAACTTTGCCAACATATTAATTGAGTGCAATTCACAAACAGTTGGCAATACCCAGGAAGCTTACACTTAGAATGCATAAAGCAGAACTGGTGTGCGGGCGCATCTGGTGCGATGCGTAAATCCATTCAAATCAGCCCGCGTGTATAGGCTATTCGCAATGCCTGCGCTTTGCTGTTTACGTGCAGCTTATTGTAAATGCTGATAGCATGCTTTTTCACTGTATTCGGACTGATAAAAAGTTTCACGGCAATCTCTTTGTATTCAAGCCCTTCACTTAATAATTGCAGAATTTCTTTTTCACGGTCGCTTAACTGAAAGAACATGTCTGTATTGCCGGCGGCAGACTGTCCCTTTTGAATGGAAGCCGGTTGCTGCACCATTTGAAGGATTTTATAGGCAATGCTCGGAGAAATGGGCCCGGGACCACTTTCCCATAAACTCAACAGCAGTTGGGTAATCACCTGTCCGCTTTCTTCTTTGAGTAAATAGCCACACGCACCGGCTTTGATAGCCCTGAATATTTTATCATCGTCGTCAAAAATGGTAAGCACCACAAACCTGATATCCTGGTAAATGGATGATGCCGTAGCAATTGCTTCCACTCCATCAACGCGTGGCATTTCAAGATCCATTAAGACTATCTGCGGGCGGTGCAGCGGTTCCATCTCTCTCATTTGACAGAGAAAATCCTCACCGTCTTTAGCTTCCACCACAATGGAAAAATCACCATGGCGGCTTAACTTATCGCGAAGAATATTACGGTTGCCCGTCTTATCATCTACAATGGCGATACGGATCATATTGTTGGATTTTGAACAAATGTCAAAAGTATCCTGCGTTGTTACTATGCTCCATTTGGATAGTTTTTTCCGGAAAGCAGGTGATGTCGTTGGCATGAAACCATTCGCGCATTCGAACTTTTTATTAAGGCGGAGTTCCGCTATTCACCGGTTGCAAAATTGCAAAACCGATGCATACCGTTGTTCCCTTTCCGGGTATGCTTTCAACAATAAGCACCAGCCCGCTTGCTTTGGCTCGTTCCTGCATATTATTCAAACCATAACTTTCTGTTTTTCCAGCCAGCATTGATTTTTCGAATCCTGTACCATTGTCGGTGACCTGAATTTCCCATTGATAATCTTGGAAAGAAGAAACCACTTCAACAAGGTTTGCCTGTGCATGCTTCACTGCATTCTGAACAGCTTCCTGAATTACCATCATCAGGTGCAATGCTTTTACCGAAGGTATTGAAGCTGCCTCCGGAGGTGTGCCCCGTACTTTGAATTGAATATGTGCATAGTGTCTTCCCATTTGCCTGCAGAAATTTATCACCCGCAGCCACAGATCAGTAGTTGCTATATCATTTGACTTCATGGCCCACAGTGTTTCCCGCAGGTTCAAAAGCATCTCCCGTGCTGTATCGTGGAGGTCTTCTGCCAGGTTTGCATTTTCTGCATTTCCCTGTTTCAGCAATTCAGTATTGTAGAGGATGGCATTTGCCTGTACACCCAGGTTATCATGCAGGTCGGCGGCAATGCGCTTGCGTTCTTTGTCTTCAGCATCCTTAACAGCGGCTGCTGCCGCAGTCTTTTCCATCTCTACGGCTTGCTGCATTTTCAATTTTTGTTTTTGCCGGTAATTGCGGAATAACAGGAAAAAAATGATGCCGGCAAGAAGCAACAGTAAAAGCGAACCATAAAAAAGCAGGTTCTTTCGTGTCAGGTCATACTGCTGCTGAAGTATGGTATTTTCTTTTTGCTGCACCTCATACTTCGTTTGCATCTCAGCCATAGCCATTGCCGAGTTCGCTTCGTAAAAGGAATCCTTGGCAGCGATAATGGCTTCCAGCGTCGCCAGATAATCATCTGCCAGCCCCGCTTGCTTGTAATACTCCGCCAGCGCTTCATAGTACCGCAGTTTCATCCGCAGCGTATTGGTATAAGTGCTGACAGAAGTATCGGTTGCAGCTGTGGCATTGCCACTTTTTATGTTATCAATACAAAGTTGAATGGCTCTTTCAAGTTGTCCCGTGGACGCATAGAAATTTGCCAGCTGGATATTATCTTCCAGGATATTGGATTCTCCATTAAGTAACCGGCGTATCTGCTGCATTTCAAGCAAATCAGCTTCGGCTAAGCGGAAATTGCCAACCGTTGTGTAAATGCTGCTCTCTACACGAAGTGCTGTGGCCAGCGAATGGAGATTTTGCACTTTCCGGCAAAGCGGTATTGCCTGCTGAATATAATAGAGTGCTGAATCCGTTTGTTGCAAGCGCATATTTGCATTTGCCAGGTTTGTAAATATGTTGGCTTTAACCAAATCATATCTGGAATCTCCGGACAGAAAAGACTCCGCAGTTTTGATCATGGCAATGGCTTTCACGGCGTCACCGGTAGCAATTTGAAAGGAACCTATGGTATTGCAGGTAGTAGCTATGGTAAGGGTATCTTTGTATTTCTTCGCAAGATCTAAAAGCCCGTACAATATATCCAGTCCCTCTGCAAATCGCGAAGTGCCTCCGTAACACATCGCTTTTTGCCTGAGTAGTTTAAAATAAGTACTGCGGGCAGCAGCTTCCTGAGCATTCACAAGTGGCAAAGCTTCTTCAATAACGGCCATGGAACTGTCGGTCCATCCCCATACAAAATAGGAATTTGCAAAAGCCAGTTTTGCCCGTGCGATTTTTAATTCATCCCCGGTTTCATTGGCCATCCTGACAGCAAGCAAGGCATAATTATAAACCGTATCCCGGTTCAGGCTTTGAAACTGATCGCAGTATTGCAGTATGGCCTCCAGCTTTTTTTCTGAATCAGCTGCAATATGAATAGCGCGCCGGAGACTGTCGGCAAAAGGTGTTTGAGCGTGGCTCACATTTTGACCAGGCCATGCAACCAGGAAGGTTAGCATGATGCCTTTTAATGTTCGTAACGTGCTGGAGTAATCCATGATGATCAATTTATGCAGTATATGCTTTGGGTCATTCAAATGCGCACCACAGGCATATGTAAATTTATTAATTGTCTCTTATAAGTATATAAGTAACGTCGCCCGATTTCTGTGCAACAGCGGCATTTGCATCAGATCAAACGGCAAATACTATCCAAATGGAGTATTGATTCGGCTCCTTTGCTGTTGTCTTTTTGTACCGTAATTCAATTCACTTCAAACAAAAAAGACATGAAACAGTTTCTTACCCTTTTGGCCTTCGTGATAACATGTTTGTCATGGCAGGCAGTTCTGGCTGAAACAGAGCCGAACAACACGATAGCGGAAGCGAACAACCTTCCGTTAGGTGCCATGCAATCCGGTACAGCCAGCACCATTACCGGGGATATAGATTTTTTTAAAGTCGTCCTCGTTTATGATGGTAAACTCAGGGTTGATTTCACCATTACCAATGGAGTTTCCTGTGTTGTGCAACTCCAGCATGCAGCTGGCGGTGTAGTTACCAGCAAGGTGACGGCCGGAGCTGATTCTTTGGTTTCATACACCCTTGCGGCTGGCGACTATTACGTCCGCTTTTACCCAACTACTATCAATGCAACCTGCAATTATACAGTTACCCATTTCAGCCAGGTATATGCGGAAGGTGAAAATGATGCTGAACCCAATAACACTCCAGCCGAAGCACAGGTCTTCGTCTTAAACAGCGAAGAAACCGGTCATTTCGGTTACTTCAACCAGGGTAGCTGGGATGGAACAGACTGGTGGAAAATCACTACGACTGAAGACGGCAACCTGCACATCAAGTTAAGATCTCTCTGGGGTGCCTGGATGTATGCAACGCTTTTTGATTCGGATGGCACCACACAGCTCTTTGGAGGAGGCATCAACACCTGTTGCGCTTACCCCGACAGCATGGTCGTGGGTGGCCTTGCACCGGGAACCTACCTGCTCAGGATCAGTGCCCAGTGGGTGAATACCACTTCACCGTATGAAATCGAAAATTACCTGCACGAACCAGCTGAGGCAAATGATGCAGAACCCAACAACAGCGTTGAAGAAGCAACCAAGCTTGGATTAAACAAAACGAAAGAAGGCCATATTGGATACTACGGCGCTGGCCAGGGTGACTGGGAAGACTGGTACAAGATTTCCACTAAAGAAGGTGGCATGCTTCACATTACCATCGAACCAACCGGCAGTCATTGGCTGTATGCAGATGTATTTGATAAAGATGGTAACACTTTGCTCAAAAAAGCCTGGAACTACTATGCTTTTGATTTTAAACTGGACGGGCTCAATGCATCTGACTATTACATAAGGCTGTACACAGCCGGCGGAGGCCTCAACTCGGTTTACAATCCTTACACGCTTACAAATGAATTTGAAGCATATCAATACGCTGATGATGAATTTTCCAATGACATTGCTGCAAAAGCAGCCACCATTCCCGCAAATGGAACGGTGTATGGCCATATTGGATTTTCCGGTAACCTGTCTGCTGATTATACCGACTGGTGGAAGATCAATTACACCGGAAGCGGCAGCCTGAATATTGCCACCGATGCGGAAGCGCAACTGGCTACAGACTGGTATAATCATTATTACGCGGTAACTATTTACAAAGACACCCTTGCAGCGCCGATATTTAATTACAGTTATCTTGATTGGTCAAACAATAACCTAACCAACCTGACTCCCGGTTATTATTGGATCAGAATTTCATATCAAACTGGTTTTAACAGCTATTCGATCACTAATACGTTTGCTGAAACCGGCATAGCCACTATCAATTCATTCAAAGCCATCACCGGTATTGACTGCAACGACCACAAACTACAGGCAAAATGCACCGGCAGTCAGCCGCCTTATACTGTGCAGGCATACCGTTTCGGTGAGGTTTATGGTGATCCCGTAATGGTGAAAGACAACACCAAATTCACCATCAAAAATCTTCCTCCCGGAAGTTACCATCTGACAGCCCGTGGTGATGGCGCCTCCGATGCCGCTGTGGATACAAGTAATGCAAAAGACCTGGTACCTGTTCCTGCTAATGTTCAAATCAACAGCATCACCGCTTCTTCCGCAAAAGTAACCTGGGATGGACTTCCAGATTGCATTGACAAATACGAAGTGAAATACAGAGTACAGGGTTCCTCAAACTGGACGAAAGTGACCGTAAACGGAACCAAGGAGAAATATACAATCAACGGATTGCAACCAGCTACTTCTTATGAGTGGTCGCTTATGGCGATTGTGAAGAACAGCACCGGTGAACTGGAAGCGTTAAGTCAGAAAGTGACAGGAGGATTCAGCACCCCGGCTTTTGGAGCAGATGGAGAAAAGCTGGAAGATGAACTGTCATTACAGCCCGGTATCAGGGTATATCCCAATCCTGCTGCTGATTATTGTACCATTACATGGACAGGCAATCCGGATGAACAATTAAACATCAGTATTGCTGATGCAGGAGGCAAAGTGGTCTCTTTAAAAAGCCAGGTTACAGGAGGAAGTATTGAAACAGAAGCCATTGACCTTACAAGGTTTTCAGCCGGTACCTATTTGATAACAGTTAAAGATGAAGCAGGAAATGGATTCACCGGGAAACTGATTATTACAAAATAAACAGTTATTCCTCTTGTTTGAAGTGGCCTCCCGTGAGTTTAGGCTCCGGGCGGCCGCTTTTTTGACTAACATTAGCAGGAAAGCTGCCGCCACAAAATGGGCACTGACAATGTAAATTTGTCCGATACCTGATATATTTTCTCGCTTACTAACATTCCAAATCGTGATGATCCTTCACGCAACATAATTCAGGAAAATGATCAGTCGTAAAGGTTACCGATATTTTATTAAAGGATTGATTTTTGAAATGCAGATGCAAGTAAAGACGCCATGCATGATGTCTTTACTACAAAGACAAACCGGATATCAAATAAAATTTCGTCAATCAAAATACATAACTATACAATTAATCTGAAACTTTTTAAAGGAGAATATTATGCTCAGCTATTCTGCCTATGGAAAAACCGTTAGATTTACTAAATGAGATTCAATTGTTTCTTACCCCTCATTCCGCTGTTTTTTTTAAGCAATCCTTCAAAGGCATTTGTTTTTTATGTAGCTGACACAGCAGATGCAGGAATAGGTTCGCTGCGTGAAGCAATCAGCGCAGCTAATATTAGTGCAGGCAAAGACACGATTTACTTTGCATTGCCGGAGGCCCAAAACAGAACAATTAGATTGCTCACTTCTCTGCCAACGATAACTGATCCGCTGGTGATTGATGGAACTACTCAATCAACCGGGAATTCATTCGGCAACAGCAATGCAAAAATTTTTATTCTTGGCCCTTCTACCGAACTCATCACAGCTTTTGAAATCCGGAGTTCTGATTGCAGCATTACCGGCCTCGTAGTTGCTGAGTTTTTGTTTGCTTTCTATATTGTTGGTTCAAATATTAATATTGGTGAATCCGGTAGAGGAAACGTGATCATCGACAATTATTTCGGAATCCAGATTGATTCTTCCTTGAATGTAAGGGTAAAAGGCAACCGGATTGGACTTGATACATCAGGTAACTATGGCTCAAATAGTGTGGGTATCGAATGTAACCGTTCGACCGGCACGGTGATAGGAAGCGGTTTGCCAGATGAGGGAAATGTGATTTCTACAAACTTTAGCGGGATCAGAACTTACGAAGTAGATGGGATGATAGTGCAGGGAAATCTTATTGGAACAGACTTGACAGGAACTACGGGGCAGGGAAACCACTCTCCTTTATATTGCCAAAAAAGTTCCAATGTTCTGATTGGCGGTTCCGGCATCGGAGAAGGTAATGTAATTGCAGCTAATTCTCTTGGTAGTAAGGTTGAATATTCAGAGCAGATAACATTACAGGGAAACTATTTTGGAACGGATAAATACGGAACCACCGAACTTTCCATTGATCAAGGTACGCTGATTATTAACAGTGACAATTGCCTTATAGGTGGAAGTAATCCGGGCGAAGGCAATATTATTTCTGGCAGCAACGGAACAGGAATTGAACTGGAAGGCAAGGGAAACCGTATTGAAGGCAATCACATTGGAACAGATGTTTCAGGAACAATTAATTTTGGAAATCACTCATATGGAATAGCGGTATCGGGCTTGTCATCCAATAATAATAAAATTGGCGGTGAACAACCCGGAGCAGGAAATGTAATTGCTTACAATGGGTATGAGGCCATCGTTTTCTTTTGCTGTGGCTCTTCGTTTAATGAAATCAGGAGCAACAGTATATTTTGTAATTCACAGATTGCAGGTAATGGAGGCATTTTGTTTGAAGGAACTATTAATGAAAACATTGCAGCACCCATAGTTCTTTTTGCTACTGCCCAGGGAATTGCAGGTACTGCGATACCTTATTCCGTAGTTGACATTTATACTGATGATTCCTGCACATTTTGCGAAGGAAAAAATCTGATGGGGAGCGTAACAACTACAAATGCCGGAACATGGACACTTGCCGATACAGTGCAGGGAAGTGCGGTGGCACAACAAACCTATAATGATAATTCATCGGAATTTTCAAACTGTAAATCTGCGACAGTATCCTATGATATAGTGGCAGGTTTTCATTTGGAAAACTACTATTGTGCAGACAGTACAATTTACTTTTTTGACGGTACAGTTACAGCACCGGGAACTAATATCAATTCCTGGTTCTGGGATTTCGGAGATGGGTACTATTCCACTCAAAAGGATCCGCCGCACTTCTACGATCATGCAGGCAGCTTCACTGTTACTTTGATCACGGGAAATGATTATGGAAATTTTGATACCGTTTCGAAACCCATTGAGGTTTTCGGAATTATTGAAATTGACTTTACCTATATTTTCATTGATAGTTTAACGGTAGAGTTTTCAAATACCACATTGTTAAACAACTATTCACTTGGAATTATATGGTATTTTGGAGATGGAGATTCTGCTAACGGATTTTATCCTACACATGTATTTGATAGTATCGGTTCGTATGAAGTTTGCTTAAAAATAATAATGCCTTACTGTCCTGATACACAAATTGTATGTAAGATCATTGACCTGAGTAATACCACGGTTGAAAATGTTTCCCTGCCAATCAAAGTTAAAGTTTTCCCAAATCCCAGTAATGGTCATTTCCGCATCCATGTCCCGGATTTCGAAACAGTTGAATCATTAAGATTTTTTACATCAGATGGCCGTGAACTGCACTCGTATGAACTACAAAGAAGTTCAAACACTGAAATAGCTATTGAATTTGGAGCAGATACAAAGGGACTGATTTGGATATTGATGCACGGAGAGACAGGTGCATCTTATCATGCTGTGCTGATTGAGTAGTAAAGGAGTTATGATAGGGCTATTTATTTAGTTACGTAACTTGGCAGGTTGTACATAAAACTTACACTGAATATTGATGATTCATCAGTAAAAAAGGCCAAGCGATATTGTCGCCGGAAAAAAATCAGTGTCTCAAAATTGGTTGAAAGCTATTTTGAAACACCGGAACCAGGTGCCGGAACGCCAGCCAGGAGAGCCAGTATTGCCCGTAAGCTGCTTGGATGCGCAAAAGGTGCAATTCCTGAGGATATGAATTATAAAGAAGCAATGGCATTAATATATGAAGAGCGGGGTAGAGAATGATTAACTGCTTTATCGACACGAATGTACTTCTCGATTGGGTACTCGATAGAAAACCCTTTAACAGTGAGGCGCTTTTAATAAAAGAACTTGCTGAAAAGAGAATTATTGAAGCAGAAATTTCATCCGCATCATTGTTTACTGTTACTTATTTTATTAGAAAAACCAATACCCTTGCCGGAACAACCAGAATAATCCGGGCAATGATTTCCATTTTCTCCCTTCTGCCCACTACCAAAAGTGAAGTGCAAACAGCATTGAACTCATATGCGGTGGAATTGGAAGATGCGTATCAATACTTTACCGCAGTTTCACATCCATCAATAGATTATTTTGTAACAAGGAATGAAAAGCATTTCCATCGTATTGAAACAAAATTGCCGGTGGTTAACCCTGGTGAGTTTTTAAAAATTATCGCTGCATAAAAAGAGATTACGGAACTTCAGACCTTGAATTTACCGGGGCTCCTTGAGTGCATTTTTCTAATCACTGTATTACACAATGATGTACCTTGTGTTAAAATTAACACATGAGATACCTGGTATTCATCGTCTCCTTTCTTTACTTCTCCCATACTGCCACTTCCCAAAATGTCTATTTCGCTACCGGCACATGGGAAGAAGTTCTTCAAAAAGCCAAAGCAGAAAATAAATACATCATGGTAGATGCCTTTGCCGATTGGTGCGGCCCCTGTAAACGAATGGATGCTGAAATGTTTCAAAACAACCAGGCGGTAGCTGATTTTGTTAATGCGAATTTCGTTTCTTTCAAAGCTGATTGCGAGAAAACACCGGGAGTAGCTATAGCGATGAAGTTTAAAGTAATCAGCTATCCTACCTTATTGTTTTTTAACCCGCAGGGACAATTGATTTACAGAAGCCTTGGCTACACTGCCGATCAGCAGGTTTTTCTGGAACCCTTCCGGAAAGTTCTGACAATAAAAGATCAGAAAGTATTTGGTTATGATTCAAAAGTGCTCGACCCTGGATTCCCTTCCATTTACACAGATGCATTTAAAAAGGATGGAGTGGGTGCAAAGCGCCATAGCGCTGATGAAGTAGTACAATACCTTGATGCGCAAAAGGATAAATTTTCTGAAGTGAATTGGGCATTGCTGTATGTCTATTCATTCCCCCAGAAGTATGAGCAATTCTTTCTCGACAACTTTGCGAAGTACCAGTCACTTTACCAATCGGAGGCCTCAGATGCCGTAAGGAGAATTGCCGGACGGCATGTAAATGCATCCATGAAGAATAAAGACGAAAAAGAGTTTGACCTGGCTGTGGCCATGGTGCAGCAGTACATTCCCGAGCAGGCGGACGACCTGGTGGCCGGTTGGAAAATCAACTTCTATAAGAGCAATGGCCAGTGGCAAAAATATGCCGATGCAATAGATGCGGAATTAAAGAAGGATCCGAATGTGGATGTGGATTACCTGAACCAGTTTTGCTGGCCCATCTATGAGCATTGCGATGATCCGGAAGTGGTAAACAGGGCTATCGAATGGCTTGGCAGCCGCTCATCAAAAATGAAAGGCTATGAAGTGCTCGATACATATGCCGCATTATTATATAAAGCGAACCGGCTGGACGAAGCGGAATCCTATGCACTGAAAGCCATTGCAGCATGCCCGCCGCTTGACTGCGATCCCACCGGTACAAATGAACTACTCGCCAAAATCAGGGCAGCGAAAGCCAAATCAACGGGTAATAACTGAGAGCCATTCCAAAATGGCCGCCCTGCATTCTTGCGGAGCTTCAAACATTCCCATATGCCCGGTTTTTTCCAGCAGGCAGATGACTGATCGTTCGGGAAGTGAAGTGAGCTGAAGTGTTTTTTCAGCAGCAATGGCTTTGTCTTCTTTTCCAATAACAAAGAGAACCGGAACTGCAGTTTGCCGCAAAACGGCTGCAGTGTTTTTTCGGTCTCTCATCGCGATGCAGGCGTTTACAATTCCTTCAGTAGTGGAAGCAGCGGTTGCATCCGTTATGATAACATTAATTGTTTGTTGATGTGTTGTGCGGTAGGCTTCCCCGAATAGGTTGCCATACAATTCCTTTACGAACGGAGCTACTCCATGTTGTTTCACAAACAGGGCCGTTTTGGTCCGGCCTGCTTTTTTCTCGATGTCATCATCATACGCTGTAGAATGGAACAATCCAAGGCCAGTGAGATAACCGGGAAAACGCGAAGCAAAATTCATGAGAATATAACCTCCCATGGAATGACCAATCATCGGGCAGGATGTTATTTTTTCAGCATCGAGTATGGCCTTGATGCAGTCGGCATAATAATCCATAGAAGCAAATGGATGTGATGCGCCTTCCTGAAATAATGATTCGTCATTCATTTTCATTGAATCGCCCAACCCGGATGTTCCAAATCCCGGAATATCCGGCATGATAAGCCGGTAATTTTCGGTGAATGGTTTCATGAAATCATTACCGTTGGGTTCCTGCAGCCACACGGAATGATCTGCGCAAAAGCCATGAAGCAGCAATAAGGGCAACCCCTGCCCTGTTGTGTAATATGATAATTTTGTCTGGCCGAAATCAATGGAAGTCGAAGTCATGGCTTGAAAAGTGAAAATTATTTTTACATTGGGCAAGTTAAGCCAATATTAAATAGCGTAGTAAGAAACATGCCCTGACAAACCATACCCGCAATGAAACAAAAACTCCTTATCGTTCTCTTATTGGTCGCTTCCGTTCCAGTTTTTTCACAGCAGACTTTTCCGGTTAATGGGGTAAATGATGAACGTGAAAAGGTGTATGCATTTACCCATGCAAACATAGTTACCGATTTTCAAACGCTGCTTTCCGATGCCACGATGATTATCCGCAATGGTATGATTGAATCGGTGGGCAAAAATGCAACTATTCCGGACGGTGCCATTGTCATCGACCTGCAAGGTAAGTTCATCTATCCTTCCTTTATCGACCTCTATTCGGACTATGGAATGCCCAAAGTTTCACCTGCGGAGGATCAGCGCGGGCCACAATTCCTGAGCAGCAAGAGCGGCGCCTATAACTGGAACCAGGCGGTGCATCCGGAAGTGCATGCCGCTGAATTGTTTGATGTAAAGCCTGATAATGCCAAAGAACTTCGCGAAATGGGCTTCGGTACAGTGGCATCACATCAGAAAGATGGAATCATCCGGGGAACGGGTACCGTGGTATTATTAGGCGATGAACAGAGTAATGAAATGATCTTGAAGGAACAGGCGGCGGCATATTATTCATTCAATAAAGGTACTTCTACGCAGGATTATCCTTCTTCACTGATGGGTAGTATCGCCTTATTGCGACAGTCATATTATGATGCGCAATGGTATAAGGCAGATAAAGGTGTTTCTGAGACAAACATATCGCTGGATGCATTAAACAAAGCATTGCAGCTGCCACAGGTTTTTGAGGCAGGCGATGTGTTTTCTGCAATGCGCGCCGATAAGATTGGCGACGAATTCAACATCAGGTATATTGTAAAAGGCGCAGGTGATGAATACCAGCGTATTGATGATGTGAAAGCAACAGGCAATGCATTTATTATTCCACTGAATTTTCCATTGGCCTATGACGTCGAAGACCCTTTTGACGCACAACAGATCCCGCTGGCAGCCATGTTGCATTGGGAAATGGCACCGGGCAATCCGGGTGCGCTGGAAAAGGCAGGTGTCCCGTTTGCACTGACAGCCGCTTCTTTGAAGGCCGGCGGCGATTTTATGAAGCAATTGCGAAAGGCGATAGATTTTGGATTGAGCCCCACTGCCGCATTGAAAGCACTTACCATTACACCTGCCACACTTATGAATGTTCAGGATCAGGTGGGAACGCTGGCCAAAGGAAAAGTGGCCAATTTCATTATCTGCTCCGACAGTGTATTCAAAGAGAAAAGCATCATCTATCAGAACTGGGTAAAGGGTGTTCAGTATGTTGTAAATAGTTTTGATCTGAAAGATATCAGGGGAAACTATAACCTCACCGTAGGTGCCATTTCCAATCTGAGTCTGAAAATAGAGGGCGGTGCAGCCACCCCATCTGCAACGGTTCAAACGGCAACAAATGAAAAACTAAAAACTTCCATTGCCACTGCTGATGATCTTGTTACGATTTCCTTCCACTATCCTGCTGACAGCAGTAAGGACATGTATCGTCTAAGCGGTTACCTGGAGGAAAGAAATCTTGCAGGCAACGGACAGGACCCGCAAGGCAACTGGATAAGCTGGAATGCGCAGTTTACATCTGTCTTAGAAGTGAAAGCCGATACCAGCGGCAGGAAAACACCGCTAAAGCCGGAAGGAACCGTGCTCTATCCTTTTACTGGCTATGGAAATGCAACACTGCCAAAACAGGAAAATTTCCTTTTCAGGAATGCCACCGTATGGACTAATGAGAGCGAAGGCATTCTTGAAAACACAGATGTATATATTTCCGGTGGCAAAATTCAAAAGATCGGAAAGAACCTGCCATTGCCATCATCAGGTACAACAATTCTGGATGCTACCGGCAAATACCTGACCTCCGGAATTATTGATGAACATTCACATATAGCGGCGGCACAAGGCCTGAATGAAGGAACACAGTCGGTATCTGCAGAAGTGAGGGTGGGTGATATCATCAGCCCCGATGATATCAATATCTACCGGCAACTGTCAGGTGGAGTAACCGCTGCGCATGTATTGCATGGCTCTGCCAATTCAATCGGAGGGCAGTCGCAATTGATCAAGCTGCGATGGGGATATTCTCCGGAAGCCATGAAATTTGAGGGATGGCCGGGCTTCATCAAATTTGCGTTAGGCGAGAATGTGAAGCAATCTAATTGGGGGGACCTGAATACGAAACGCTTTCCGCAAACACGGATGGGTGTGGAACAAACCATGTACGATGCCTTTATTCGTGCCAAAGATTATAAAGCGCGATGGAATCTGTACAATAGTATTCCTGCAAAACAGAAAGCTGCTGCCATCGCACCGCGCCGCGACCTTGAGCTGGATGCATTGGTAGAGGTTCTGGATGGCAAGCGTTACATCACCTGTCACTCTTATGTACAGTCTGAGATTAATATGCTGATGCATGTTGCAGACTCCATGGGTTTCAGGGTGAATACTTTTACACATATACTGGAAGGCTATAAGGTGGCCGACAAAATGAAAGCACACCAGGTCAACGCTTCCAGTTTTTCTGACTGGTGGGGATACAAGTATGAAGTATATGATGCGATTCCGTACAATCCTGCCATACTTACCAAAGTGGGAGTAGTAACGGCTATAAATTCGGACGATGCGGAAATGGCGCGTCGCCTGAACCAGGAAGCTGCAAAAAGCATAAAATATGGCGGTTTAAGTGAAGAAGAAGCCTGGAAGCTTTGTACGCTGAATCCGGCAAAAATGCTGCATGTTGATGACAGAGTCGGCAGCATTAAAGCAGGCAAAGATGCGGATATCGTACTTTGGAATGATAACCCGCTTTCCATTTATGCTAAGCCGGAAATGACACTGGTAGATGGCATCTGTTTTTTCAGCCTGGAGAAAGATGCGCAACAGCAACAAAAAATCAAGGAAGAACGCAACCGGCTAATCAATAAAATGATGCAGGCTAAAAAGGACGGAGCACCAACACAGAAACCAAAGATTGTTTATAACCTGGAATTGGATTGTGAATCTGTTACCGATGGAAGTGGTGTGGGAAATCGTTAGCAAACTTCATCGCATACTATGCTGTCACATTGGGTTTTGCGGAAGTGCAGTCACCCGATGTTAACAGTAGGAATCAACCTGAATTATTACCAATCATTTAAATTATGAAACATCTCGCATTAGCAGTTACCCTGGTTTGTTACTTCACTCAGTATGGGTATTCACAACGTATTGCCCCGGCGCCGGCGCAAAGTGCTCCGTTAGTGATAACCGGGGGCACGATACATGTCGGTAATGGCCAGGTGATAGAAAACGGTGCGATAGCCTTTGATAATGGTAAAATCACCTATGTGGGCACTGCTGCTGATGCACCCGCTGCCGGCGCAACCCGTATTGATGCAAAGACGAAGCATATTTATCCGGGCCTGATTGCTGCCAACACATACCTGGGGCTCAGTGAAATAGAGGCGGTGCGTGCTACCAATGATTATAACGAAGTGGGCGACTACAATCCCGGAACACGCAGCCTTTCCGCTTATAATACCGATTCTAAAGTAATTCCAACTTTACGTTCCAATGGTATCCTGCTGGCACAGGTTGTTCCACAAGGGGGAATTGTTTCTGGTACCTCTTCTGTCATGCAACTTGATGGATGGAACTGGGAAGATGCTGCCTACTTTGCAGATGACGGTGTTCATCTGAACTGGCCTTCCTTCTTCCAGTTCAAGTATGAAGATTTCACCGCTGCTGTTACGGTAAATGAGGATTATGAAGAGCAGGTGCAGCAAATTCGCAGCTACTTTCAGCAGGCACAGCACTATAATTTGCAGGCAACCCATACGGAGCGCAACATCAATTTTGAAGCATTGAAGGGAGCATTTGCAACGTCAACCCCCGTTTTCATTCATACCAATTACATACGCGAGATCATGAATGCCGTGCAATTCGCAAAGGATTTTGGTATTCGCATGGTGCTCGTAGGCGGGCGTGATGCATATCAATGTACAGCATTGCTGAAAGAGCATAACATTCCGGTGATTCTTGGTGAGGTACATTCCCTTCCTTCCGGTGATGATGAAAAAGTGGATCTGCCATATCGCACAGCCGGTATGTTGCAACAGGCCGGCATTTTATACAGCCTCAGCATCTCCGGTTTCTGGCAGGTGAGAAACCTGCCGTTTATGGCTGGCACAACCGTAGCCTATGGGGTAAGCAAAGAAAATGCATTGAAATCCATTACATCTAACACGGCCAGGATTCTGGGTATTGATAGCAGAACCGGAACATTGGAAGCAGGTAAGGATGCCAATATCATTGTCTCTGCAGGCGACTTGCTGGATATGAAAACAAGTATCATAGAACGTGCTTTTATACAAGGCCGCGATGTTAATTTAGACAATGCACAGAAACAGTTGAATGAAACCTATAAGCAGAAATACAACATTAAATAGGAAGTACACCAACGCTTTGATTGATTGCATAGCCTCATAATATTTTATTGGAGTTTCCTAAAACCACAGATGCTCTTTGCTGAATGGCTTGTCTGACTGTGTTTAATAAAAGGTAACCACAGAGAACACAGAGAAAATTGTTGACATAGATCTCGTTTGTTGCAATTCAGACTTTATGAACGCTGTGGTTGGTAAAAGGTAACCACGGAGAA
>CAZGBP010000025.1:0-5342 GCA_964524035.1 uncultured Bifidobacteriaceae bacterium | reverse complement strand
GTTGGTAAAAGGTAACCACGGAGAACACAGAGAAAATTGTTGACATAGATCTCGTATGTTGCAATTCAGACTTTATGAACGCTGTGGTTGGTAAAAGGTAACCACGGAGAACACAGAGAAAATTGTTGACATAGATCTCGTTTATTGCAATTCAAACTTTATGAACGCTGTGGTTGGTAAAATGTAACCACGGAGAACACAGAGAAAATTGTTGACATAGATCTCGTATGTTGCAATTCAAACTTTATGAACGCTGTGGTTAATAAAAGGTAACCACGGAGAACACAGAGAAAGATACTCATCAATCTTGTTTGAAGCTATTTCGCCTTTGTGTCCTCTGTGGTTTCAAAAATGTTAACCACAAAGAACGCAGAGAAAGATACTCATCAATCTTGTTTGAAGCTATTCCGCCTTGGTGTCCTCTGTGGTTTCAAAAATGGTAACCACAAAGAACACAGAGAAAGATACTCATCAATCTTGTTTGAAGCTATTTCGCCTTTGTGTCCTCTGTGGTTTCAAAAATGTTAACCACAAAGAACGCAGAGAAAGATACTCATCAATCTTGTTTGAAGCTATTCCGCCTTGGTGTCCTCTGTGGTTTCAAAAATGGTAACCACAAAGAACACAGAGAAAGATACTCATCAATCTTGTTTGAAGCTATTTCGCCTTGGTGTCTTCTGTGGTTTCAAGAATGGTAACCACAAAGAACACAGAAAAGGATACTCGTCAGTCTTGTTTGAAGCTATTCCGCCTTGGTGTCCTCTGTGGTTTCAAGAATGGTAACCACGGAGAGAGAAGAATAATGTCATAGATCTGCTTCATAATATTCCCCTCTACCATAGAGAAAATTGTATAATTATTCAAAGCGCAATATCCATTGTTAATTTATACGACACCCTTGAAAAAGAATTGAGTAAACTCCAGGTTAGTTAAAAGACTTTGCTGCCGGTGAAGTTATTCAATTGTTATTTTCCTTTGGCAGGTCAACGTTTCCGTATGCACTTCAACAATATAGATTCCTTTTGCTTTATTGCTAAGGTCAACAGCATGTGACCAGGAACCATGCTGCAGCTTTATTTCTTCACGGTAGATAATTTTCCCGGGCATATCACGAACAACAATATCAATTTGACCGGGAATTGCTCTTGAATTAGCTTCAATCATAAACTGCCCGGATGTAGGATTAGGAAAGATGCTGATGGAAATGTCATCCCTTAATTCATGAGTGCCTGTTTCAAGCACTACCACAATTTGTTTTGTAGTATCATCGATACAACCTGTTGTGTCGGTAAACGTATAGCTGATCGAATAAGGTCCACCAATTCCTGCAAGCTCCGGATCAAAGAAATTACCTGTAATACCAGAACCTTCAAACAATCCTCCTGCCGGGACACCGGTAAGCAGATAAGGATCGTCGGCAAACATTGCCGTGTCAGGGAGGCCGCTGAAAGAAGCGATTGGAGGAAGGATAACTTGTATAGGAATCATTAAAACGGTATCGCAACCACTGTTGATCTCCGTTGCAGTAACTGTAAGGGTGACGCTCGTTTCAGGAACAATCGTAATGGTTGAACCTATGCCATCCGGCGGATCCATAGCCGGCAGCAAGGGCAGCCATTGGTACGTGTAGCTGCCGGATCCATTTTCCGAAGCGGTCATGGAAATACTCTCTCCCTTACAAACCGAGGATGCAGTAACACTCGTTGCGATCTGTGGAATGTGAATGATGGCATGTACCGGTGCACGTTCACTGGCGCAACCTACTGCCTGGTAATGAATGATACCATTCCAGCGCACCGGTTCCACTGCATTGCCAAACGGATAGGAGATGGCAATGCCTTCTGCAATCTGAATGTGCTCGTCTTCTGCAAAGATGTTACCACCGGCAGTACCAAAAGTATAGTGGATACCTTCTGTTTTTGATGTGATATAGAATGCATACGTGTTGCCGGCAGCAATAGCCAGATTAAATGAAACCGGATAGGGGGTGGGTAACCCGGTTCCCTGTCCCGTAACGCCATTTGCACTTCCAAGTAAGGTCCATGCATCCGCATCATTTTCATAGCCTGCATAGGTGCCTTTTTTATAGTAGATCTCCACATTATTTGAATTTGCTGCAGGCATATGCCCTTCAAATCCGGTTAGTACCACGGTTTGACTTGCAGTCAGATCAAACATATTTCCATAACCTGTACTTCCACCCAAAAAGGTAGTTGGTAACGGGGCTGCCACCGTTGGCCCCTCCTCCGCCCAATACACGGTAGATTCCGCAATAGCCGGTGTGGTGAAGTCCGGCCCCTGCCCCAGGTAGTTACCACCGGTTGGCGCATCGTACCAGGAGATAGTCCCGTTTCCCGTCGATGTAGCATGTAATTCTAATTTGCCTGCACTGCAACGGTATGCAGTATCACCACTTGGAGGTAACGGTACCGGCATTACCTGCAAAAAAGCTTCCTCGGCAAAGGCAACATTTGTGCACCATACTTTGGCAATATAAAAGCCCGTAGTGTCAAGCAATGGGGTAAAATAAGTGTCGGCGGTTGCACCCGGAATATCTGCATAGGGACCGCCGCTTTGCAGCGCATGCATCCATTGGATGGAAGATCCGGGTGTATATTCATTCAAAGAAAGTATGGCAGAACCTGCTCCGCATATTTTTTCAAACGCCGGATCAATGATTCCTGCCTTGGGCTTACTGATGAGTTTAATTGATACACCGGCAGTATCGGCACAGGCCGTATTGGTATCGGTTACGATTACCGTATAGTTGGTGGAGACGGTTGGCGTTGCAACGGGGTTTGAAGCTGAAGGATAGTCCAGCGTTGCAGCAGATGACCAATTGTAAACATAATCCAATGGTTGAAAGCGCCATGCGTCTTCATAGGCCGTCCAGGTATTGGTTCCATTTCTGCCGGCAACAGCAGCCCCAAGGGTACCGGTGGCACTTTCAATGGCCATGGTATGATTCGACCAGGCTTCGGAAGGGTTGCCGGGCATGGATGATGTATGGATTTCAATAACATTGCTGGTTTCATACAAAAAAACCTGGGTAGTAACCGGATCACTTCCGCCGTTGAACCCATAGTGTAAGATGCTGTCGAAGCGAACCACCAGCTTGCGGTACGGCGCAGTTCCGGTTACGAAATAGGAAATGCTGCCGCCCAGCTGCGGGGAAAGGTCTTCCCATGCAAAAGCAATTAAGTTGTTTGGCTGCAGGATACCAGGCAGTTGCTGCCCCGCGCAACAGCCATCACCGGAATTGGCATCGAAGGTGATAAATCCATTCGAAGAAATTCTGAATGAGTTGTAATAGCTTCCATAAAACCTGAATGAAAATCCCAACGGCAGGGAAGCACTTAATTCATCTTCTCCGAGCATGACGGGAACGCCACTATCGGTTTCAGGTTCAAACAGGATTTCTTCTACATGGTAATTCATCAGGGGAGTAGCCGCAGCAAACAACTGTGTGGAAGTTCCGCCGCAAATGGAATCAGCGCTGGCGGTTACCGCAACGGAAGGGGTATTGGCAACCGTTACGGTTATTTCAATCTGATTTTGGCAAACACTGTCAGAAGCATTTACGGTATAGGTGGTTGTAACGAGGGGTGTGGCAGTTACCTGTTCTCCGGCGGAAGAAGACAGGCCGGTCGCAGGCGACCAGCTATAGCTTGCAAACCCTGGTGACGCATTTATTATCACCGCTGAACCCCCGTTTGAGCAGATGGTGGCATTGGGCGGTAATGAACTGACCGTTAATAAAGAAGCAGCGCTTACATAGGCCGTTACCGGCACCCTCGGCGTTTCACATTGATCGGTGTAATTAACCACCCAGTTGTAGAAATAGAAATAGTAGTTAGGGCCAAGATTACTGGTGTATAAAGAAAAAACTCCGGGTATTTCATATGGGAAACTTACACCGGATTGATTGCTCCACAATGGAACACTCCCTTCCAGCAGGGTGAGTTGGAAACCCAACCCGGGATCGAGGTTGTAGTTCAGTTCCAAATATGTTTTTTGATTTACCTGTGATGCGGGAATGGTAAAGGTGTCTGTTCTGATCGGTTGAAAATTCCCGTCGCGTAACTGAATAATTACCAACCCTTCGGCAGAAGGATAAACGTGCACGCCGGTAAGTTTACAGGCTTTGAGTGTACTGAAGATGAGGTAGTCGTTTTGATAGGCATCTGAACCGCTGCCTGAACTATTATCTTTCAAGCCGAGGCTGTCAATATACATCACCCCGGACGATCCAGCCGCGTAGTAGGTTGTTGTGCCGGTTACTGCCGGTGAAAACTGGAAGGGTGCCCCGGAAGCATAAAGCGGCAGGCCGGAAGTTTCTGTTTCATACCAGGATACGGTATTGGCATTGCTTAAAACCTTTAGGTCTGCAATGCCCGCTCCGCACACTGAATCATGCACAACAGACCATATCTTTACTTCACCCACATTAATCTTCATTTCATTGGAATAGGTAAACTGTCCGGAATTTTCGCAGGTAACTTTAGCCCTGAAATAGGTTGTGCTGAATAATGGTTCTGTGACATAGAAAGCCTCATTCGCCCCTTCAATGGCAGTCCAGCTATTGCCATCTATTGATTTTTCCCATGCTATTAATATTCCGGAAGCCACCGTAAAACCATTCAGTAACAGTTCGCTGGTATTCCCTTGCGCGCAGATGGAAGATGGAAAAGCAGTAATGGTGCCCGGTGCAGGAGGTGCTGTACAAGGAGCAGCGGGATTAATGGTGATGACATAATCTTCCGTTTCTCCGTTGTCGAAAAGAGTGCAGGATTGCTCCGCGCTGATCAGTGTTTCCAGCGCGCCACGCACTCGCAAACGCCGTGGCCCGATAAAGTCATCATTGTTTGGAATGATTACTGTTCCGGTAAAAGTGATGTTATCATAAAATGGGGAGGCATAGATAAATTCACCCGCATCTTCGAAGTCAGTATCATTGTTGTAATCGATCCAAATACCGATGCCATCGTCGTTGTTTGTTTTTACCGAGAGGCTGTAGGTTCCGCCCACTGTGACGGCCGTAGTGGTAGTGCCGCTTTCAGGATAAAGAATATAGTTGTCTGCATTTCCGTTGCATCCGCTGCTGCCATTGCTGATGGTGTTAAAAGTAAACTTATTGATGTAGGCACCTGAGCTGCAACTGTTTTCGTAACCCGGTATGCAATACTGTGCTACTGCATATGAATGGTCAAAAAGGAACGCTAAAAAGGCTATACAACCACTAATAGTATATTTATTAAAAATGTTCATTTTCACAAGATCAGTCTTTTAATTGGAATAAAATGTAGCCTTCATTCCACTGGTGTACGACAAATTTGATATAT
>CAZGBP010000024.1:0-38666 GCA_964524035.1 uncultured Bifidobacteriaceae bacterium | reverse complement strand
CCTATTCAAAAATGGCAATTATTCCCTCATAAAACTTTAAAAACCAAAATGTATTACTTCTGCAATGCCCCGTAACCGCAATCTAACCTGCAGCAATCCGACATGCAAGGCATTAACGCAAAAGCAGGAAACTGCCATTCTTATAAAACGGTTCTCCAATGGCATTCTTGCCTTCAATCGCATATACATAGGTTCCAATTTCTGCATCCTTTCCTCCTTGTATTTTTCCCTGCCAGCCTTCATCCAAATCCTTGGTAGAGAATACTACTTTGCCCCAACGGTCAATAATCTTAAATGAGCTAAGGGTAACAGGCCCCCTCCAAATAATCTTCATCTCATCATTCAACCCATCACCATTAGGCGTAAAGGCATTGGGGACTTCAATCAGTGTTTCATTGGAAACATTTACCCGGGTGGTGCCGGTAAACAAACATCCGTCGGCGCTGGTTATTACCACATAATAGGTGGTAGACGTATCCGGCGTAACAACCGGGTTGTAAATAGTACCATCTGAAATTTCAGTGGAAGGCTCCCACGAATAGGAGGCACCTGCGCCCGCATGCGCAAACAATTGCGCACTCTCACCGGAATAAATAGTGTAAGGGTCATTAATGGTAACCACCGGATCGGGATATACATTGATGGTTAATTCAACCGTATCCTTGCAATCGTAAACATTGCGCACAACCACCGTATAGGTCGTGGTTTCCAAAGGCTGGCTCAAAGGGGCCGCAGTTTCATCGTAATCCAGGTAGATGGATGGCGTCCATTTATAGAAATCTCCTCCGTTTGCCCAGAGTTGAACCGGCATTCCGGGACAAACCGTTGTATCAACGCCGGCATCTGCTTCCAGGTTTGGTACTACATTAATATAGACCGTATCATTGTCGTGACACAATGGATTGGTGCCAACAGCGGTTACCACATATACGGTGCTTGTTACAGGAGATGCATCAGGGTTGGCAATGGTGGGGTCGCTTAACCCAATTGCCGGACTCCACAAGTACGAAGTGCCTCCGGTTGCCAATAATGAAGTGGTATCGCCCAGGCATAAATTCTGATCTGTGCCAGCATAGGGATCCACTTGAGTTACCTGAACGGAAACGGTATCGTAATTGGTGCAATTGCCTAAAGTTACAGCCACTACATAAGCTGTTGAAAAGTCAGGAAATCCAACCGTATTATCACACGTGGCACAGGTTACCAAATTGGAAGGCTGCCATTCGTATGAGTAGAAAGGACTGTAAGTAACATTGAGTGCAACAGAATCATTTTCGCAAATGGTAGTATCATTTGAAACAACGAAAGGAAAGTCATCAATTATATTCACAACAAAACTATCCGTTATGAGTCCGCTGCAGGGTTCCACCGTATAGATGATGATGGTTTCCGTTCCTTCCGGCAAGCCATCAATGTTCGCACCAATGAATATGGATTGTGATGTATCACCGGGATAGAATGCAAGTGTATCGCCTATTTGTGTATAGTCTGTTCCGTTGGTAGCTGTTCCGCCTATTACCAGCGGGAAATAAATAGTATCGTTAGTAAAATTGTTAAGGTTGATATTGATTACACCCGGCTGGCAACCTTCTACCAGTGAAAGTGTAGAGTCAAAAGGATTCACAAAATTATTCAAGGTATCGGAAGCGAAACTCACATCGTAAGGTTGAAGAAAATTCGCCTGTATAAAAACGCCGGAATCATAAATAGGATCTCCGGCATCTGCAATTGCCAGTGTCAGGTGGTAGGTTTCACCGGGTATTACCGCGCTTTTTGCCTCCAGGGGCACTGTGAATCCATCATACTGAATGGTGGTAGTACCCTGATTTGTCGGGCATCCATAACTTGCATTGCACAGGAAATTGGCCGGATCGTTGCAGACATAATATGGCGAATTGCCCTGGCAATTTACATTGCTTATTGTAACCGGGAAGTTAGTTCCTGGCACCTTCGCCATGTTATACATACCGGTGATGCCCGGACCACTGATCCATAGTGCAAATACATCATTAAAAATAGTTCCTACCCATTCAGCATATTCATCAGATGCAAAAACATATTTAAAACGAAGCGTATCTGTATTCACGGTAACATCAAAATCCAAAACTGCCGCATTATACGTTTGCTGGCCGGAAAGTGTGGTTAGCGGCGGATATCCGGGGCAGCCATTATCAGAGGTAATGGAACCGGAGTTATTCGGGCCCACCGCCAGGTTGGCATTTCCTGAACTGATCAAAACACCGCTGTCAATACCAAGATTCGTATTTACTGCATTAAAGAAACCAGCCGAAGTGCCACAACTGGAAAAAACAATATTAGATGCTGCACTGCTGCAACCAAGCATATTATCTACAATTTGTTGCGCTGTTACCGGCGTCTGAACAATCAATTGCGCTTTAATAACCTGCGGAATGCCCACTATCAACAGAAAGAAGATGCTTACATACAACCGTAACCGATGAACCGTTTCAGGTTTCGTGAATGAACGCATGTAAATGTTTTTCATCTTATTTTATCCTTAATTATCATGAATCAAATCGAGCCGCGCTCCGTCTTTAAATCTCAATCGCTCAAGTTAATCAACTTTGCAGAATTTAATTAATATTCTGACTTGCAATCATCGCAGCAATGTCACACTGCCCTGCCTTTGAATCTTCAGGCCCTTTACATCTGTTCCATCTACTGAATACACGTAAACCCCAACCGGTTGAGGTTCATTCTTAAATGTACCATCCCAGCCGGTGGAAATATCATTTGTTTCAAAAACCAGTTCTCCCCATCGATTATAAATATAGAAATGATTCAGGTTAAATACGCCTCTTGCAAGCACATGCAAAATATCATTCGTTCCGTCACTATTCGGAGAAAAACCGGACGCTACTTCAACAAGTGCATCATATTTTACGATGATCGTAACCGAATCTATCAGAATACATCCTTCCGCGGTGGTGATTGTCACAGTGTACGTGGTAGTTTCTGTTGGTGTGGCAACCGGATCTGCAACATTAGCAGAACTGAGCCCTGTAGCAGGCGACCACTGATAACTTGCCCCGCCTGTTACGATAATCGGGTAACTGTTACCAAGATAGATCACCGTATCCTCGCTGATGGTGATATCCGGCAAATCGTAGGCTGTAATCAGCACACTGCCGGTATCCGTGCAGCCAAATGCATTCGTCACCAACACCGTATATTGGGTGGTGACATCCACTATCGCTGTAGTTGCCGCGCTGTTAGGATCAGCTACTCCATCTTCCGGAAACCAGGCATAGCTATCTCCGCCTGATGCAAAAAGGTCAACCACTGCTCCCGGGCAAACTGTTAGATCTGCAGAAACAGTAACTATTGGCAAAGGAAGAACCACAACCGTTACCGTATCGGTTGTGGTAAAACAACCATTTACGCCTGTTACATAATATGTGGTGGTTACCGTTGGGGTTGCTGTCGGATTAGGTACCGTTGTACTGCTTAATCCAGTTGACGGTGTCCAGGTGTAGGATGTTGCATTCGTTGCATTCAGCTGAACAGATTGCCCGAAACAGACTTCCTGGTCGCTGCCACCATTTACTGGTGTTGGATTGTCAACAAATATGGTTACCGTATCTGCAGCGATGCATGTTCCAATCGTGATAAACACAATATAGGAAGTGGTAGCTGCTGGCGTAGCGACCGGGTTTTGACAGGTTGTACAGGAAAGCCCGTTTACCGGACCCCAGTTATAGGCGTCTGCATTATTTACAGTAAGTGCCACACTTTGTCCGGCACAAATGGTTGTATCGTTGCTG
This sequence comes from uncultured Bifidobacteriaceae bacterium, assembly GCA_964524035.1. GTDB lineage: Bacteria > Bacteroidota > Bacteroidia > Chitinophagales > UBA10324 > JACCZZ01. Next base: position 34,881 of record CAZGBP010000024.1, on the reverse strand, counting down.
GCCACAGCATTAATGTTATCAACGATATAGATAGTTGCACTGTCATAAGGTGTTGGCGAACAACTCAAATACAAATAAAGCGTGATTGATTCCGCTCCTTCGGCAATTGCATCCGTTAAAGGATGGATGCCTAATGATATATTGGTTGCACCGGGTAAAACGAGCAGGCTGTCGGGTATGGATGAATAATCGGTTCCTTCAATTGCAGTACCACCGATCGTATAATAGATATAAGATGAATCAGGAAGCGGGTTAGACAAGGTGAAAGCAAAAGATCCATCAAGGCAACCTTCTACCACAGCAGGAAGATTTGTAACAGGATCTATGTAGGCTGATTCAGGTTCAATAGAAATACCTGCAGCAACCAGGCTTCCCGCTTCAATAAATACCCCGGAATCCAGGATACCATCGGAAGCATCGGCTATTGCCAGTTTCAGGTGATACGTCTCACAAGGTTGCACTACGGCAATGGCTGTAAGCACCACCGTCAAACCATCGTACTCCACGGTGGTTTCACCAGCCGTCTCCGGGCAATTATAAGAACTGGGACATTGCGAATTCACCGGGTCATTACAGATATAATACGGAGAACCATTGAGGCAGTTAACAGTAAAAATGGCCACGGGATCATTCGTACCCGGAAGCAAAGCAATATTCTGACTGCCCGTAATTCCGGGCCCGCTGATAAAAAAAGCAAAAATATCATTAATGGAACCTACATATTCCGTGTATTCATCAGAGCCAAAAACATACTTAAACTTGAGGGTGTCCCCCGTTGCTTTTACGTCAAATTCAAGTATACACGCATCATTTGTATTTTGCCCTGCCAGGTCTTCCAGGTCAGCATCGCCCGGGGCAAAATAATCTGTGGTGATACCCGTAGAAATATTCGGTCCTACCGCATTATTGATATCGCCGCAGGCAAGTATAATCCCTGAACCCATTCCAATATTGGAGTTAGACCCTTCAAAAGAACCCCATGCTCCTGATGGGCAGTTCATCGTAACATTACTTATGGTGACCCCTCCGCCAACCAGCATTTCAGCCAGCTCTTCGGGTGATCCAACACTACCCACTACAAGCTGTGAAAACAGCTCCTTGGAAGGAAGTAAACAAACAGATATGAAAAAAAACAGGTGTGTAAGAATCTTCATTTTTCAGTATGGTGGTAAAATGTACCTCGAAGGTAAACGATACTCTCTATATAAACAAACGCAAGTGCGGCATTATGCACAATCTGCAAAATTTGTTCACACTACCTGACTCATCGGCCGCAAAATAAACCTTAAAAACAAGCATTTAACATAGAAATTTTAACACATACGAATCAATGCTAAACAGCCAATCTTCATTTTTTCCAGATCTTCTTATAAAGGGTCATAAAGCCCTTACCTTGCTGGCTGCGCACCCGGATAAAGATTCTGTGTTTCTGCTTAATCACCCATTATAATTCAATTTTATGATCCTGCACCGGAATCGCATTAAATTACCCTTATATTCAAGGTTTTTTGCAATAAAACTTATAGGGCCGGAAGCAACCTGAAACTGCTCAACCAATACCCATCCATTTCAAAAAGGCATAGTGCCTGGTATTAAACGTTGAATTTTTTTCGTAACCATTGATACGAAGTCATAATATCAGGTGAGATTTTGAAATAGATTAAAGACCAAACCATGAGTATCGTAACAAGTGCCGTTTGATAAAATCCATTAAACCACCGGTTTGCCGTTTGTGGTAATGCATAGTAGGCAGCAAATCCGGCAAGAACCAACAGCAAGGCCTTAATCGTATTACCGCTAAATGGCTGAAGGCCATATTTAAAATATAGAAATGCCATTCGTAAGGTATTGTACAATATCAAAGAAAGCGCCGTAGCTAAAGCAGAACCGGCAATGCCCCAAACCGGGATCAGCAAATAATTGGCGAGTGTTGATACGACGATCAGGATCACATTCGTCAGCATGGTCATTTTAGAATGCCTGGAAAGTGCCAGCATTTCACCGTTCACTCCGGTTGCCAGGTCAAACAATTTACCAAGCCCGACAATAATCACCAGCTTATGTACCTCCCGGTATTCCTCCGATAAGAAACTGAGCAACAAATCAAGATTGATCCAGATAACCAGGAAAATAAATCCGCCAATGATCAGCTGGTTCAACGATGTTTGCGAATACAGGTTCTGCAGCTGTTTTAAGTCGTTCCGTTTCCAACCCTCCGTAATAATGGGCAATGCCACCTGGTTCATGGCTCTGCCCGGAATCTGGATCATGGTACCGATAAAAAATGCAATCGAATAGACGGCATTGCTTTCCAGCCCGAGCATGGCTCCGAGCATAATCTGATCTACATTGGCCGTATAATAGAATGCCAGTGCTGCTACAAAAAGAAACAAAGAATAGCGCATAATCCCCCTTGCTGAAACAATGCCCTTAAAATCGATGCGGGAAAAAATAAAAAGTTGTTTCAGATAATACGTATAGGCGAGAATCGCCAGCGTGTGGATAAAATAACTTCCGATGAATAAGAGGAAGAAGCCATAGAAATCAACAATGCCGGAAATATATAACAGTAAGGCTCCGGTCTGCAGCAGCCTAAGCACTACTTCTTTGATAAGGATGGCTACTACATTCTTATAGAGTGCCCGCATATACATGAAGAACAACTCATACACCATCAGAAAAAAAGTAAGCGGAAAAACATAATAGTAATAGTCGACAAACAAGGCAGACTTATCCTCAAACAAACTGGTAACCGCATCCCGCGCAAGAATGAGAACCACCGTAAAGAAGAGGAAACCAAGTAATGCAATCAGTAACAGAAATGTCAGCAACCCATGATGCTGCAATTTTTTATTTTCCAGGTATGGAAAAAAACGCAAGATGGAAATAGAAGTCCCAAGCAAGGAGAGTTGTGAGAAAATCACACCTACTGAAATGATCAACCTGGTAAGGCCAAATTCTTCAGGAGTCAGAAATTTGGGAAACAAAATAATGAGGTTCACATATCCAATCAGCACTCCGATGTACGAAATAACTGAAGTCTGAACACTTTGTCTTTTTACAATTCCCATTAGAAACGCTAAAGATAACGGGTTGGTGTGATTTTTATGCTGGCGTCAACTGCCAGTCAACTTAAAGTGCCATTGTTAAACACAAACCGGCGAAGGAACACGACATGGATTTGTTAAACAAATGCGCAATTTCCGGCAAGTTTCCGAAGTTGAAATGGATAACTAACAAAAGAAAAATTAGCAGGTAATGAAAAACTTGACAGGCTTATCAGCTTTTGAAAATGCCTAATAATCATACTTATCCTTCCATCTTTTCTTCAGGAATTCGCGCATTTCCTGTTCCCTGGAATTGGAACCGGGATTATAAAATTTTGTTCCACTGATTATATCAGGAAGATACTCGAGCAACGTGAAATTATCGGTGAATGAATGTGCGTACAGGTAATCATTTCCATAATTCAGCTCTTTCATCAGCTTGGTGGGTGCGTTGCGCAAATGCAGCGGAACCGGCAGATCCCCATGCTGGCGTGCCAGGGTCAACGCTTCTTCAATTGCCATGTATGAAGCATTGCTTTTTGGTGATGCCGCCAGGTAAATGGCAGTTTGAGATAAAATAATCCTGCATTCAGGATACCCAATTACTGCAATAGCTGCAAAACAGTTGTTTGCCAGTACCAGCGCCGTTGGGTTCGCATTTCCAATATCCTCAGCAGCCAGAATCAACATCCTCCGAGCAATAAATTTTGGATCCTCGCCTCCTTCCAGCATCCTGGCCAGCCAATAGACCGCCGCATTCGGGTCACTGCCGCGTATCGATTTGATAAATGCTGAAATGATATCATAATGTTGCTCGCCGGATTTATCATACAAAGCCATTTTCTTCTGGGCCACACCGGCAACCACTTTGTCAGTAATCTGTTTCTCCTTTCCGGCATCAAGTGAATCCACTATTATTTCAAACAGGTTCAGCAGCTTTCTCGCATCGCCACCACTCAACCGTATTAAGGCATTATGTTCTGACAGTTTAATACGCTCTTTGGAAAGAAAGGTATCCTTACTGATTGCCCGATTGAGGAGATCAAGCAAATGTGCAGTGTCTAACGGCTGCAGCACGTAAACCTGGCAGCGTGATAGCAAAGGCGAAATCACCTCGAAAGACGGGTTTTCCGTGGTGGCGCCAATGAGTATCACGGTACCCTTTTCAACGGCAGCTAACAGCGAATCCTGCTGCGATTTATTGAAACGATGGATCTCATCAATAAACAAGACAGCCTTGCCTGCCTGCTTTGCTGTTGTAATCACTTCGCGCACATCCTTTACACCTGAAGTGACAGCACTCAGCGTAAAGAAGGGCAAACCCACTTCTTTCGCAATAATCTGTGCAAGGGTGGTTTTTCCAACACCGGGCGGACCCCACAGAATCATAGAAGGCACCTGCTTGCGTTCAATCAGCGTTCGCAATGCAGCCGTTTTCCCAATCAGGTGTTCCTGGCCGATGAATTCATCAAGTGACTCGGGCCGCATTCGCTCTGCCAATGGTATTTTCGTATTCATGATCGATCGTGATGTAATCGTAAGATGGGCGTTTGCATTGCAACTTGTGAATTTTGATCAGATGCTTTCAAAGTGGAACCCTATTTTTGCCGCGAAGTTACTTCAGAGTGTACAAACTATTTCTCAAGCCACTATTCTTCCTCCTTTCTCCGGAAAACGCTCATCATTCAGTGATCTGGCTGCTTGAGCTTATCCTGAAAGTTCCGGGCGGTGAATGGCTTTGCCGGCGTCTTTGGGTAATTGAAAATCCTGCGCTTGAAAAAGAAGTTGCAGGCCTGCATTTCAAAAACCCTGTTGGACTTGCTGCCGGTTTTGACAAAGATGCAAAACACCTTCATGCCCTGAGTGTTTTAGGGTTTGGAAGTATTGAAGTGGGAACGGTAACGCCGCTTCCCCAGCCGGGCAATGACCGGCCGAGGTCCTTTCGGTTACCAGCAGATGCAGCGTTAATTAACAGGATGGGCTTCAACAACGAAGGCGTTGATGTGATGGTGAACCGGTTAAAACAATTTGACCGGAAAGGGCTCATCATTGGCGGTAACATCGGCAAAAACAAAACAACGCCGATTGAAAATTCCATGAATGACTATGAGATCTGTTTTGAAAAACTATTTGAATTTGTTGATTATTTCGTAGTAAATGTAAGTTCTCCCAATACGCCGGGGCTTCGGTCTCTTCAGGAGAAAGAACCGCTGACCCGGTTACTTATGCGGTTACAGGAATTAAATCACCGCCATTCAGCTCCAAAGCCGATTTTTCTAAAAATTGCACCGGACGTCGCATTTACACAAGTGGATGATATCGCAGAGATAATCATAACTACCGGCCTGTCAGGTATTATTGCCACCAATACCACTATTTCGAGGTCAGGATTGAAAACGCCAGGTGAACAATTAGAAAAGTATGGTTCCGGCGGGCTCAGTGGTAAACCACTCACCGATCGTGCAACTGAAATTATCAGGTACCTTAAATCAAAATCTCAAAACCGGTTTGTAATTATTGGTGTTGGGGGCATTCACTCATCCGAAGATGCGCTGGAAAAGCTGGAAGCCGGAGCCGATATAGTTCAAGTTTATACGGGATTGATTTATGAAGGCCCTTCGCTTGTAAAAAAAATAAACCGGGCACTAATCCGGTCGGCAAAAGCCGATAAGCGAAACGGAAACGCCGCTGTTTTATAGCCGCTTTACCGGTTTCTTTGAGTGCCATTCATTCTTTGGGCGAGATACTATTGAAAATGGAAAACTATATTTTTTGTTTTAAACTTAAAAACGACCTGAACTGGTCCACTGCCATGCTCCCATTCTCTTATTACCATTCTTTTAGCCGGATTGGTGAGCATGTTAAAAATGATCAAAAGAATAAATACGCTTAACTACAGATCTTACCCCTAATCAATTAACCATCAGATCATCGGGTCTTTTACTAGCTGCACTTCACGAATAGCAACGATTCCTTCAGGTTCCTTTGTTCTCCTTTAGCGAAAATACATATTGAACAATATTGGCACCCATTTGCAGCGCTTTTTCCCTGGCTGCCGGTGCATCATTGTGCACATCATCCCAGCCATCACCCAGGTCGCATTCATAATTGTAAAAACAAACAAGGCGGCCTTCATATATAAGGCCGTACCCTCGGGGTGTTTTATTCTCATGTTCATGAACCTTTGGCAACCCGTTTGGGAAATCAAACTTTTGATGATAGACCGGGTGGGAAAAAGGCAATTCTAAAAAATCCAGATCCGGGAATACTTTTTTCATTGCCAGCCGCGCGTAAGGATCTATACCATAATCATCATTTATAAACAGGAATCCTCCTCCCAAGAGATAGGCGCGCAAATTGGCAGCCTCCTCATTGTCCAATGTAAAATTTCCATGTCCGGTGAGATAGACAAACGGATAGTTGAAAATATCCGGGCTGCCCGGTTCTACTATGGCATGCTCCAGATCAAAATTGGTTCCCAGATTCTCATTACAGAATTTAGCCAGGTTTTTCAATGAGTTCACATCATTATACCAATCTCCGCCGCCTTTATACTTTAACAACGCAAATTGAAGCGTTGGCGCAGGGGAAAATGCCAATAAGAGCGATGTAAGGGCGAGAAACAACACGATCCTCATAAACAGAAAAATTGGTGAAGTTTAGTCAACGAATCAAACACAATTAAATTACAAAAAAATACCGGCAACGGCTATGATCCGCTATTCAGGAGCTGAATGGTGTGCACGGCAACTAAACCGGCTGTTTCCGTTCTGAGTCTTGCAGGCCCCAACGAAGCACCTGTAAAACCATTTGCCAGGGCCAGTTCAACTTCTTCCGGAGTAAAGTCACCTTCGGGCCCTATTAAGATTAGCACGTTGTTATGCGGGCGATAAACATCCTTCAACACAAGGAGTGGCGACTTACCGCAATAACAAATAACTTTAATCTGGGGTTGAAATGCTGGTTCAGCAGAAAAATCATCCACAATAAAGTCAGTAAACTTTCGCGGTGCATTCAGTTTGGGAAGCCAACATCGCTGTGACTGCTTCATGGCTGCCACCATGTGTTTTTGCAATCTGTCAAGTTTCAGCTGCGTCCGTTCAGCGCGTTTACAGATAAGCGGCGTTATTTCATCAATTCCAATTTCTGTTGATTTTTCCAGAAACCATTCAAAACGATCTATATTTTTTGTCGGTGCAATGGCAATATGGCATTGGGGAATGTGCTGTTTTTCGTCAACCAGCAATTCAATTGTTCTTAATTCACATCCATTTCTGTTATCATTCAGAATAACGGCAGCATATTTTTTGCCGTGGCCATCAGTAACCTCAACGCGATCTCCCTTTCCATGGCGCATCACCTTTATGCAATGATGTGACTCTTCTGTATTAAGAAATACATGCTCTCCATCCCATTTTTGCGCCCAATACAAGTCCATCTGCCTTTATTAAACTGAATGTTAAGCCGAGTTGCATGATCCAGGCAATGCATCCTGTTTCGTTTAATCTAACCGGCAATTCAACCGGGTAACCGGCTGTATCTGCACCATGCAGCTTTTTTACGAAATTCAGGTGCCTTATCCCTTGTTTGACAATCGTAAAAAAAGGGGCTTTCGCCCCTGTATTTAGCTGGCAAAAAGCCTCTTATGCGATTTCAACAACCTTAGGTGCGGCGGCTAATGTTTCAGGATGCGCTGTTGGTGCAAACTTTTCAAAGTTCCTGATAAACTTCTCTGCCAGTTCATTTGCTTTTTTGTCGTACAAGTTCTTGTCGGCCCATGTATTTCTGGGATTCAGTACTTCTGACGGCACGTTCGGACAACTTTTTGGATAGGCCATTCCAAAAACCGGATGTACTTCAAACGCTACTTTCTCCAGGTCACCCTTGAGCGCTTCGGTAATCATGGTGCGTGTATAGGAAAGTTTCATTCTGCTTCCGGTGCCATACGGACCACCGGTCCATCCTGTATTCACCAGCCACACATTGGCGCCATGCTTCCTGATTTTTTCAGCAAGCATTCCTGCATAGGTATTAGGATTTAATGGAAGAAACGGTGCACCAAAACACGTAGAGAAGGTAGTCTTAGGCTCGGTTATACCGGCTTCTGTTCCTGCAACTTTAGCGGTATAACCCGATAAAAACCAATACATAGCCTGACCGGGTGTAAGCTTTGAAATAGGAGGCAGAATACCGTAAGCATCACAGGTCAGAAAGAAAATATTTTTGGGTATGCTGCCTACAGAAGGCTGAACTGCATTACTGATAAATTTAATCGGATAAGAAACACGCGTGTTTTCGGTAACAGAAATATCATCGTAATCCACTTTATTGGTACCAGGGAAAAACCGGACATTCTCCAGTAAAGCTCCTCTCTTTATAGCCTGAAAGATCTCTGGTTCCTTTTCTTCTGTCAGGTTCACGCATTTGGCATAACAGCCCCCTTCAAAGTTAAAGATGCTGTTATCACCCCATCCATGCTCATCATCACCGATCAATCCCCTGTTTGAATCAGCACTTAATGTTGTTTTGCCTGTACCCGACAAGCCAAAAAAGACAGCCGTATCGCCGGCATTGCCCACATTGGCTGAACAATGCATGGCAAGCACTCCTCTGTTTAGTGGTAATTCAAAATTCAATACGGTAAAGATGCCTTTCTTTATTTCGCCGGTATATGCTGTTCCTCCAATGATGATTACCTTTTTAGTAAAATTCAAAATTGCGAAATTACCCTGCCGGGTGCCATCAACAGCTGGATCAGCCTTGAAGGAAGGAGCATGTAAAATTACCCAGTCAGGTTGCATGGTTGCCAACTCCGAAGTTTCCGGAACGATAAACATATTGCCTGCAAACATGGCTGCCCAGGGCAGTTCTGTTATGAGCCGGACATTTAAGCGGTAGGCCGGATCGGCACAGGCAATGGCATCCTTGATATATAGTTCCCTGGTGGAAAGATGGGCGGCAATTTTATCGTACAATGGTTGAAACTTGTCCGCATCAAAAGGAACATTTACATCACCCCAATAGACGGTGTCAGCGGTGATACTATCCTTTACAAAATATTTGTCTTTGGGTGCGCGTCCTGTAAATTCGCCGGTATCAACAGCTAAGGCACCGGTATCTGTTATTTTCCCCAGACCCAAGGCCACCGAAATGTCAATCAATTCGTCCTGGCTCAGGTTCCAATGTGCTTTCGAAACATTTTTTAGACCGTATGCCGTTAAATCAGCCGCCGGATTCTTAGTTCCTGTTTGAATCATAATTTGTTGTTTGGTTAAAAAAGGAGGGCAGCAAATATAGTATAATTTGTTGCCCAAGGGAATGATTTGTATTGATTGCCAATACCCAAAAACAGTCTATCTGTATACAAAATCCTTACATAAAAACCGGAAGTTATCGCCCGTGCCGCTTATGCGTTGCCTGCACTTGCATAAAACAACGGGTCCGGAACTTGTCTGATGGCCGCCATTGAATAAAAAAGTAGCGGACCAAAGATTATTCGGTAAAAAACATATCTTTGCGCTCTTCAAAAAATACCCCGAAATGGACGCTATTAAATTTTTTCACCAGGAAGTGACTCAGAAAAAAGATTATCCGGCATTTAGAGCAGGAGATAATGTTACGGTAAATTATAAGATTCTGGAAGGTTCCAAGGAACGTATTCAGGCATATCGCGGTGAAGTAATTCAAAGAAAAGGACAGGGAGCCACGCAAACTTTTACCGTACGTAAGATCTCTAATGGCGTCGGCGTTGAGCGGGTTTTCCCCTTATATTCACCCAGCATTGAAAGTATTGACTTAAATAAGCATGGTAAAGTGCGCAGGGCACGTATTTATTACATCCGTGATCTGAAAGGTAAAAAAGCGCGTATTAAAGAAAAGCGCATGCCTACAGCAGCAGTAGAAGTTACTGATAACGGTTAAACTTAACCTATCTGAAATAAAGCCCTGTTCATTAGCATGAACGGGGCTTTTTTTTGTTACCATTTCAGTATCCATTCAGGAATGCAATGCCCGCAGGTAAAGCTGTATAGTATTTTCCAGGCCAAGATACAGCGCATCGCAAATTAGTGCATGACCGATGGAAACTTCCTTTAAGCTGGCAATCTGCTGATTGAAATATTGCAGGTTGTAGAGGTTGAGATCGTGGCCCGCATTCATTTCGAGTCCGATATCTGTGCAAAATGCTGCTGCCTTAACATAATCCCTGATCGCCTTCTCTCTGTTATCGGGAAAGCCTGCAGCGTAAGGCCCTGTGTAAAATTCAATCCTGTTGGTGCCTGCTAAGGCGGCACCTTCAATGAAATGTGCAATTGGATCAATGAAAAGGGAGACCCTTATCCCGGCAGATTGAAGCGCATTTACTTTCTCTTTCAGGAACGCCGCATGGATTACGGTATCCCAACCACGGTTGCTGGTTAATACATCCGGTGCATCCGGAACAAGCGTAACCTGCTCCGGTCTTACTTTTAAAACCAAATCCATAAACCTTTGGTCAGGATATCCTTCAATATTGAACTCTGTAGTCACCACCTCTTTCAGCAACAGCACATCCTGATACCGGATATGCCGTTCATCCGGCCTTGGATGCACGGTAATACCTTCTGCGCCGAAGCGTTCACAGTCTTTCGCAGACTTCACTATATCCGGCAGGTTATTGCCTCTGGCATTTCTCAGCGTTGCAAACTTGTTGATATTAACACTTAACCGGGTCATAGCTGTATCAGTTGTACAAAAAAAAAGAGTTTCATGTGCAGAAACTCTTTTTTTATGATTTGAATCAAAAACTAGTAACGGTAGTATTCCGGCTTAAAGGGACCTTCTTTAGCTATTCCCAGGTAGTTGGCCTGTTCATCGGTAAGTACATCTAACTCCACTCCGATTTTTGCAAGATGGAGGCGTGCCACCTTCTCGTCAAGATGTTTGGGCAAGGTATACACCTTATGCTCATATTGATCGGTGCGCAGCCATAACTCCATTTGGGCCAACACCTGGTTTGAGAAAGAAGTTGACATTACAAAAGACGGATGCCCCATAGCCACGCCAAGATTTACCAGCCTTCCTTCAGCCAGAATAATGATATCCTTTCCATCAACGGTATATTTATCTACCTGTGGTTTAATCACATCTTTGGTATGTCCATAGTTCTCATTGAGCCAGGCCATATCCAGTTCCACATCAAAATGGCCAATATTGCACACAATCGTTTTATCCTTCATCAGGCGGAAATGCTCCTCCCGGATTACTCCATGGCATCCTGATGCCGTGACCACAATATCAGCCTCCTTTATTGCGTCAATCATCTTTTTTACCTCATACCCTTCCATTGCTGCCTGTAATGCACAGATCGGATCAACTTCCGTTACAATAACACGTGCATTGGCACCACGCAGCGATTCAGCAGAACCCTTTCCTACATCACCGAAACCGGCTACTACCGCAACCTTTCCCGCAAGCATAATATCGGTTGCCCTTCTGATGGCATCAACCAACGATTCCCGACAACCGTATTTATTATCGAATTTGGATTTGGTAACTGAATCATTCACATTAATGGCAGGCATCGGCAAGGTACCTTTTGCCATACGCTCATATAGTCTGTGCACACCGGTGGTGGTTTCTTCAGATAGCCCCCGGATGTGACTGATTAATTCTGGGTAAACATCGAACACCATATTTGTTAAATCTCCTCCGTCATCTAAAATCATATTTATCGGACGGGAGGTATCGCCAAAAAAAAGTGTCTGTTCAATACACCAGTTAAATTCTTCCTCATTCATCCCTTTCCAGGCAAAAACCGGAATACCGGCAGCGGCAATAGCTGCAGCAGCATGGTCCTGGGTAGAAAAGATATTGCAGGAAGACCATCGAACTTCCGCACCGAGCGCTGTCAGCGTTTCTATAAGCACTGCAGTCTGAATAGTCATGTGCAGGCAGCCGGCAATACGTGCGCCTTTTAGCGGTTGTTGCGGGCCATATTCCTCACGTATAGACATTAATCCGGGCATTTCAGCCTCAGCAAGTGTAATTTCTTTACGGCCCCATTCAGCCAGTGAAATGTCCTTTACTTTGTATGGCAGTGTTAATTCGAGCGTGCTTCTGGTCATTGGTAACGGTTATTTTTTTAGCATTAGAATTGGCAAAACTACAAAAGTGAATCGGAAATGTTCAAAGCGAAGGGATAATACAGCCGATCAGGTGCACATTTGTATGCCGTCGAAGTTCGCTGATGCAAAAATAAAATCATGTTGAACGAACTTTTTAGTGCTCAAATCAATTTTATCATCGTTTCAGTTATTTTTGCACCAAAACCAACATTAATATGTATCCAGCAGAAATGGTAATGCCAATGGCAAGAGAACTTACCAATGAAGGCTTTATCGAATTGAAAACCGCGTCAGATACCGAGCAAGCGATAAAAAATAGCAGTGGCACTATGTTGCTGGTGGTCAATTCCGTTTGTGGCTGCGCTGCCGGTAGCGCCCGGCCCGGTATTTTGGAATCATTAAACCGGGAAAAGACGCCGGATCATCTCTACACTGTTTTTGCCGGTGTTGACCAGGAAGCAACTAAAACAGCCCGTGAATTCCTGCTACCTTATCCTCCTTCCTCGCCGGCGATCGCCCTTTTTAAGGATGGCCAGCTGGTTCACATGGTAGAGCGACATCAGATTGAAGGACGAACTGCGGAAGCGATTGCTAAACATCTTGAAAAAGTATATGATCACTTTTGTTAGATAATGATTGCTGAATAGCTGGAAAAACATTCAAGAATTTTTCAGCTCAATCTTATGATAAAAAGAGCCTGTACCACAGCGGTACGGGCTTTTTTCATTTTAGGATAACTTGACCAGTTCTTTTTCCATCTTTGAGAATGGGTTTGAAGTGGTTTATTGTAATTAACCCGGAGGCAGGTGGAAAGCGTGCAGGTAGAGCATGGCCAAACCTGTCACGCCTGCTTGTTGAGAAATCTATTGAATTTGAATCAGCGTTTTCACAAAGTGCCGGTCATGCAATAGAATTAATTGGCCGGGCAATAGACAACGGGTACAGGAATTTCATTGCCGTAGGGGGAGATGGAACCCTGAACTTACTGATAAATGGCATCTTCCGGCATCCAACCGTTGATCAGCATGAAGTAACAATCGGCATTATTCCAATAGGGACCGGGAATGACTGGATTCGGTCTACTGGTATTCCCAATTCCATAAGCGATGCGGTCAATATTATCAGCCAGGCTAAAACAGGGTATCACGATATCGGGAAAATCACTTTAACCGGCAACCGGGATAAAGAGGCCCGCTATTTTATTAACATGGCTGGATTTGGATTTCAGGGTCTGATAGCGTCCCGGATTGAAGGGGTTTCTTCATCCATTAAAAAAGGTGCATTCGCATTTCTGCTGGGCATTTTTGATGCCTTATTCAGATACAAAACAACTCACGTAACTATTTATGCCGATGATTGGAAAATAGATGATTTGATTTATAACATTAGCGTTGGTATTGGAAGTTATTGCGGCGGTGGAATGAAAATGACGCCTGATGCAAAGACGGATGATGGCCACTTTGATATCACCCTCATAAAGAAAATAAGCAAAGCCGAGGTATTATTGAATATTCCCGGTTTGTATAACGGCAGTTTCGTCAGAAACAAAAATGTGATTCGTGTAAGAGCTTCTAAACTATGGATTGAATCGATGCCTTTGTTGCCGGTTGAATGCGATGGTGAAGTGCTCGGTTATGGAAATGGTGAAGCAGAGATCATTAAACAGGCGCTCCGGGTAATTATTCCCTGAAGAAGGAAAAAAAGTGGGTACCTGCGCGTACCCACCTTGCTGATATAACCGTATTCTTCTAATTCTTGATAATCTTATAAGAACTGATCTGCAGGCCGGTTTTAACATTTACAACATAAAGTCCGGTTGGCAGAGAAGAAAGATCGAGATTCAGGAAGTGCTCACCTTCATTCAATGTTCCCTGGTTCAATTCGAGCATCTTCTGTCCCATTACATTTGTTACTGTAACCACTACTGCATCTTCACTCAACATCGTCAGCTCCAGCGTAACCTGCCCTGTAGTCGGGTTTGGATAGATCTCATTTGCTGAAGCGGGATGATGGATTACCTGTGCTGAAGTTGATTTTTCCTGGCCGCATTTGTAAATCTTAATCAGGTTACCACCTGCAGTTGCCTGTCCAATCTTGGCCTTTTTAAAGGTAATAAGACCATGCCCATTCGCACTTGGGTGATACACAAATGATTTGGATTGAATCAACGTGTTATCCTCCCAGTTCTCCATACAAATTATAGATCCGTCGGCAATATTTGTGAATTGCTGCAATCTTCTTGGTGTGATATCTGCCTTTACATACTTGGGGAGTCCTTCAAACGGGAAATAGGTACTATCATTCAGCAAGAATTGCTTGGAATAAACTTTTGCTTCCCAGCTATCCGAAGTTTCTGCAATGGTATTATCAATCCAGTTAAGTACTCCATTTACAGACCCCACGGTATCCCCATCAAAATATGGAGGAATTGGATTGGTTTCATCTCCGGGATCATCATTAACGCTGCAATTAGAAAAAGCGGGATAGGATAATTTCGTGCTGAACCGCAATAATTCGTCGAGTGGTAAATCGGGGATGGCCTTATTACCTCCCTTATGTTCCCGGAGATCCCAAAAATAGTACCCACCGGCTTTATATTGGTTTACCGATTTATAGAATGAAATCTTTTCTTCCCAGCAGGTTACATTGTCCTCCTTCCCGGATGTCATAAACATTACAGGTAATGAATTATACTTATTGTCTTTTAAGAGGGTATTATAATTGGTAAAATCCCATATTCTGTAATTACCTGACCCATTTATTTTGGGGAAGTCTGTTTCAAGATTGTCTGCAAGTGTACCCAGAAAGATCTCGGCTCTGTATCTGGTAGAACCATCAATGTTCCATTTACAGTTAGGATGGTCGTCGTTCAAATACTGCGAATTCAATTTGGCGTTTACAACATCGCAGGCTGCGATTCGATCGGGGTACAAATAAGCGAGTTCCAATGCCCCTGTGCAGCCGCTGGAAGAACCATGAACACTGATCCTGGCAGGGTCGATAACATCTTTGTATTCTTCCAAAAACCAGTCGAGTGTCCACACAACCCTTGCAATAGTATAGGTTTTGTCAATACCTGTTGTAGGTTTAGGGGTGTCCTCATTAGCATTATACACATCAAAATTTTCATTGTACCCTATCCATTTGGTATTCTCACCTGAAACGGGATCCCAGCTGAAATTGGGAATCACATCTTCCAGCGATACCTTATACATACCATCAATGCTCTTGGTATTACTGTTTTCATATGCATTGCCGCCGCCGCCAAAAAAGAAAAAAGTAGCCGCTTTTTTTTCGGTAGTTACGTAATCATCTGGTATCACGCCAAAATTATAAACCAGGCAACCTTCATTACCGGTCGCAGGCGTATACTGCGTTTTTACATTGCTGCCAAAAAAAGCAAATGCATCGTACAGAATTGCCGGCTTTTCAGGAAGCGGCAGATCGTCTACCTGCAGTATCGGTTTAACCGGTTCCACCTTTTCCGCTACGCCGGTTAATAGTGCATTTGCCCCCGGTGAGATATGCATGTTTTCCAGTTTTATGCCGCCTTGTCCGATAGAATCTGAGGTAACGGCATAATACACGGTCTTTTGCTTATTACAGGTAGCTACAAACAATCCTTTAGTCGCATCCAGAGAATCCAACGGGTTACGATTGATTACCAGGTATCGGTTAGGATGCTCGGGATCGCTACCGCCATCAGTACCAATATCAAGAAAGTAGTTCAGTGAGAAATTGTATGGCACTTTGCCTGCATAGATGGCACTATCGATATTATTGTTCGTAATCGGTTGATCATGCTTGTATATGTAATAAAATCCGGTGTAAGAAGGTATGACTTTCCAGACTATGAATGTTTGTCCATTACGATAGCTTGCAGTTATATTGGTAACCGTTCCGGCATAGTTTACATTGACAAAAAAGAGTAGGATGACAAAAAACAGTGACGCCCTTTTCATGTGATTTTTTTTTGCTAAAGTAGAAATAAAGATGAAAACAATAAGAAGGCGATTCATGAATTCATCAACAATTTAATTTCAATGAAAACGGATGAGATACCAGTGAATGATAGGTGGCACGATTAGTCCGCGGTAATGGATAAAACAAAACAACAGGTCAGTAGCAGAAAACAAATTCGGCTATTGTAACAATCATAAAACATTGCTTGTCAGTAGTTAGCTTTGAAAATTTGGAGCTACAACCAGTTCTTTGCTACCGGCAGCGTATTTGTAGAATCCTTCCCCGCTTTTGACGCCCAGGTTACCGGACATAACCATGTTCACCAATAAAGGGCACGGTGCATACTTTTGATTTCCAAAGCCGGCGTACAATACCTGCAAAATGGAAAGACAAACATCCAGGCCAATAAAGTCAGCCAGTTGCAGCGGGCCCATCGGATGCGCCATTCCCAACTTCATGACGGTATCAATTTCTGCCACGCCTGCTACACCTTCATGAAGCGAACAAATTGCTTCATTGATCATGGGCATCAGAATCCTGTTGGCAATAAAACCCGGATAATCATTAACTGCAACCGGTATTTTATCCAGCTTCCTGCTGAGTTCCATGATGATTAACGCAGTCTCGTCTGTGGTGGCATACCCTCTGATCACTTCCACCAGTTTCATTACAGGCACCGGATTCATGAAATGCATCCCTATTACACTTTGGGGCCGCTTCGTAGCTGACGCAATCCTGGTTATGGAAATAGAAGATGTGTTTGAAGCAAGGATTGCACCTTGCTTTGCATGTTGATCCAGTTGATTGAATATTTTCAATTTAAGCTCGGCATTTTCTGTGGCCGCTTCAACTATCAGGTCTGCATTTGCAACCCCTTCCTGAATACCGGTACATGTTGTAATCCTGGCCAGTGTATCCGCCTTATCCTGCTCACTGATGCTGTTCTTCACAACCATCCTTTCAAGGTTCTTGCCTATGGTTGCCAGTGCCTTATCCAACATAGGCTGAGAAATGTCAATCAAAGAGACCTGATATCCCTTCATCGCAAAAACGTGGCAGATACCATTTCCCATGGTTCCGGCACCAATTACTGCAACTTTGTTTATTGTCATAGTGAGTTATTAGTTAATGATGATGAGCCTTGAATTGAATGAATGGCCACCCGAATCTGCCAGTCGTACCAGGTACGGTCCGGACGGCCAGCTTGATACAGGAATCAGGTAACTGGCCTTACCCGCAGACAAACTTTCAAAATAGATCCTTCTGCCATACAGGTCATAAATTTCCAGTAGCCGAAAATTGGCTATGTCAGTAAACGTAACGGTGATTGCTTCTCCCGCAGGGTTTGGATACACGTTGAAATGCATTGCATCAGGTTCGTTCAACGGTGGCACATCCAGAACCAGGCAAGGTTGATCTGGTATGGAGTCAATATTCACTGGCTTATCAAAGTCATATATTCCAAAAGCGTATTCCCCTTTTTTGAAATAATTAATGGTGAAATAGCCGCGCTTATCCGTGTGTGATCCGGTAAAGTTCTGTGTCACATCCGATACAATCTCCCAGTCATCAGCCGGTGACATCCGGTACAGCACCACCAGGCTGTCTTCCACATTTGTAATAAGCGTATTGTCAAGGAATCCACCGGAACTGAAGTTACTGCCATCGTAATGCAATACTGCAGTGGCCTCAAAATCATCAGGAATAATTCCGTCAATCTTCCAGTAATGATAATCTGAAATGTGCAGGCCTTGCGGCATTATCTTGAATGGGTCGGGGGGTGCATAGTTATGCTCGGCACGAATAAAAGCGGAATCCGGCAGTGCACTGACATTTATTGTAACTGCTCCGTTGTCAAAATCATAGAGTCCGGTGGTATGTAAAGTCTTCATGCCGGATGTGGTGGCATCTGAAATCTTTTCCGCAAGGTCAATTCCTGCATAGTCGGGGCTGAATGAAAGTTGCACATTAAAAACGCCACACTGCCCGTTCATCTTCACCTTTTCAAGGTGGGTGTTCCAATGTTTGTCCATGAAAGTAATTTCCAACGGAACCTGCTCGTAGTAGTGTGGTGCATGGTTCAGTCTTTGCTTTACAAACACATTAAGGTTAAACATATTTCCCGCCGGTGTTACCTGGAAAGAATCAACAGAAAAATGCGGGAATCCGGGGTTGAAAATCCAATCGTTAAAGAATGGATACAGATCTGTTCCGGAACAGCCGGAAAGAAAATCCCTTAAGTCTTCACTGCTGGCATCTTTGAATGCGAAGGCATCGAGGAAATTGGTAATGCAATGGAAAAACAGCGAATCACCCATATAACCACGAAGGGTATGAACCATGTCTGCCCCTTTATCATAGACCGTAGTACCATACGTATGCTCATGCGAGATACCGGAAACAGGTAGGTACTCCCCATCGCCTGCTGCAGTGTGAGCATAGTGCACCACTTTGGCATGATTGTCGGCAATGGATGCATCATATGCTTCTTTGCCATATACAACTTCCAAAAAAATCCGTTCGCAATAAGCTGCCCAGCCTTCATTAAGCCACATATCTTCCTGGGTCCGGCAAGTTACCAGATCGCCAAACCAGTGATGGGACAGCTCATGAACCAAAAAAGATTCCCAGGTAAGTGTTCCGTTCGCCATGAAGACAGGATAGGCAATATTGGTAGCATGTTCCATGGCACCACTTGAAAAGGGAACCAACGAATAGCCCACTTTATTCCAACGGTACGGGCCAAAAGCATTTTCAAAAGCGGCTAATGCATCCGGCAGATGAATGAAGGAATTTTTCATTTTAACCGTATCTGAAGCAATAGCTCCCAATTGAATTGGAATGTCCGATTCAATGCCATTGTAAACCTGGTAAACCGGTGAATAGTTACCCACTGCAACACAAGCGAGATAGGTTGGAATCTCCTCCTGCATTTTCCAATGCCATGTTTTCGTGTCATCGCCATTATCGGTTGACATGATCAATGCGCCATTACACAAAGCCATCTTGGAAGCGGCGGTAGTAATTGAAAATTCATAGGTGCTTCGTTCTATGAAATTATCGAAGCATGGAAACCAGACACGTCCAAAAGTATGGGGATCGGCACCAAAACCCACTCCCAGGTTATACGCATAGTCACCAGTAAAATAGAAACCGCCCCAACCGGATACATCAACCTGCGGTGCTCCATGATAATAAACAATAACCGTTGCGGAATCATCTATTGTCATTGGTTGCTGGAAGTTAATCCTCAGCAGTAGTTCGTTGGCATAATTAAAAGCAAGAGGCTGCGCATCCATAGTAACGGAGTCAATAGTCATTCCGAGCAAATCGAGGTCAATAAAGGTGCAGTTCTCTATTTTTGACCGAAAGCTTACCCTGCAATTTCCCGTGATCGTTTTGCCGGCAAAATCAATAATTGAAAGGCTGATATGATAATCAAGGATGTCTATGGAATCACTTCTTGAATTCTCTGCCCTTGTTTCACCGGGTTTTGAAACAGCACCGCTTTGTAAGAGGGAAATCATCGAACGGTTTTGATGGCAAGGCCTGCTATCCTGAGCACTTAACGGAAGCAAACTGCTTCCACTAAGTATCAGCAAAAGAACAGGCAGGCAGTTGTTTCCCTTACAAAAAAAACTGCTCACTTGTTTCAAGATAAAACCTGCCTGACTAATACTGCTCCTGTTCATTAGGAAAATCTCCCGTTTTAACATCATCAATATACGTAGAAACAGCCCCCTTGATTTCGTCATACAAATTAAGGTACCTGCGCAAAAAACGCGGCTGGAATTCCTTGTTTATTCCGAGCATGTCATGAATGACCAGCACCTGGCCATCCACCTTATTGCCTGCTCCGATCCCGATTACGGGGATCTTCAGAGACGCAGCTACCTCAGCGGCCAAGGCGGCCGGAATTTTTTCAAGCACAATACTGAAGCAACCTGTTTGCTGGAGCAACAGGGCGTCTTCTCTGAGCCGTGCAGCTTCTTCTTCTTCACGCGCTCTTACTACATAGGTTCCAAACTTATAAATGGATTGCGGAGTAAGTCCAAGATGCCCCATTACGGGCACGCCTGCAGATACAATCCGTTCTACAGAATCCTTTACTTCCTTACCGCCTTCGAGTTTTACCGCATGGGCTCCGGATTCTTTCATGATACGAATAGCGGAATTCAAGGCTTCCTTTGAGTTACCCTGGTATGAACCAAAAGGCAGATCCACGACCACCAATGCCCGCCTGATACCCCTGACCACAGAAGAAGCATGATAGATCATCTGGTCCAGCGTTATGGGTAAGGTGGTTTCGTGTCCGGCCATTACATTAGACGCAGAGTCTCCAACCAGGATCACATCAATCCCTGAAGCATCCACAATTTTAGCCAGTGAATAATCGTATGCGGTAATCATGGAAATTTTCACTGCTTCCTCCTTCATTTCCTGGAGGGTATGGGTGGTAATCTTCCTGGCGCTTTTAAAATCAGTCATAAAGTAGTTTGTGCGAAAGCCGATGCAAAGATATTCGCTGCAAGGTAGACATTGAACTCGCAAAATCATACTCTGGAAGCAACTTCGGAATTGTCATGCAAGGTTCATAATTCAAGGGCTACCCGTAAACAAAATCAACAATCAGAAGTAATTCATACTTTTGCCGACATGATGCGTCTCGTTCTAACAGCCACCCTCCTCTCCATTTTCCTTTATTCCTGCGAAACCGATTTTGAGGTAACTTCTGATTGGGAAGATATTGCCATTGTATATGGCCTGCTTGATCCGACCGATACTGCGCAGTATATTAAAATCAATAAGGCATTTCTGGATAAATCGGTGAGTGCACTTGAGATTGCACAAAATCCGGATTCATTGTATTACGAAAATATTACGGTTCAATTACAGCAATTTCAGAACAATGTGCTTAAGAAAACCATAGATCTTGTTAAAGTTGATGGCAATCTTGAGGGTTATGTAAAAGACACCGGCATTTTTGCAGCATCTCCCAATTTCCTTTACAAGACCAAAGAGCCGCTTGATCAAAACAGCAGTTACAACCTGCTGATTACAGAATCTGATAATGGAAAAGTGATTAGTTCTGAAACGGAAATCATTAATGATTTCCAGGTTCTGCGACCAACTTCTACACAAAAGGTCAATTTCAGCCCAGGGGATAACTATAATGGACAGTTTGTTTCTGCCAAGGATGCGAAAATATACGGATTGGTGATCCGCTTCTTTTTCCGCGAGGTTAATGCACAAAATCCGAATGATTTCACAGATAAATATCTTGACTGGGAAATATTCACGACTAAACGATCGAATACTACTGCAGGCGGACAAACGATGGAATATGATATTGCCGGAGATGGATTTTATTCATTTGTCAATTCACAACTGGAGGAGAATGTCAATATTTACCGGCAGGCCCAAAAATTTGATTTTATGTTTTCGGCAGGCGGCGAAACCCTGGATACCTACAACCAGGTTGCAATTGCTCAACAGGGTCTTACTTCAGGTAACATACAACCGGAATATACCAATATTGTAAATGGGCTGGGGCTCTTTTCAACCAGGTTTTATAAAAACGTTGCCAATGTTCCTATCTCGGATAATACAATAGATACATTGGCTTGCAGTCCGGCTACCAGGCACCTTCGCTTTGAAAATACGGAAGGTGATTTCTGCTTCTAACTACTGTCTTTTTGTCACCAGACCGGTTTCTCCTCTGATAATTAGGTGTATTAATGCCATTATTTCTTATTGCCTGCTGGTGGCATAACTATTGACTTAGATGCGTGTTCAATCTAAAAACAACTAATCATGGGAAAAATAATAGGCATTGACCTGGGAACTACCAACTCTTGCGTTGCAGTAATGGAAGGAGCGGATCCGGTGGTAATAGCCAATGATGAAGGAGCAAGGACAACCCCTTCTGTAGTAGCATTTTTACAAAATGGAGAACGCAAGGTAGGTGCACCTGCAAAACGCCAGGCAATCACCAATCCAAAAAACACGATTGCATCCATAAAGAGGTTCATGGGGCGCCGTCATAATGAGGTCGGTTCTGAGCTGAAATATGTAGCATACGATGTAGTTAAAGGTGAGAATGATACGGTTCGTGTGAAGATCAACGATCGTAATTACACGCCGCAGGAAATTTCCGCAATGATCTTGCAGAAAATGAAAAAAACGGCTGAAGATTATTTAGGCCAGACAGTAACGGAGGCGGTAATTACCGTACCCGCTTATTTCAATGACTCTCAACGGCATGCAACTAAAGAAGCTGGAGAAATTGCCGGGCTAAAGGTGCTGCGCATCATCAATGAACCTACTGCCGCAGCATTGGCCTATGGCCTGGATAAGAAGCATAAAGACATGAAGATTGCCGTATATGATCTGGGCGGAGGCACATTTGATATTTCCATCCTGGATCTCGGAGATGGCGTTTTCGAAGTAAAATCCACCAACGGCGATACACATTTAGGTGGTGATGACTTTGACCAGGTAATTATTGAATGGCTGGCTGATGAATTTAAAAAAGATGAACCGAATATCGACCTGAAGAAAGATCCGATGGCTTTGCAACGTCTGAAAGAAGCTGCGGAAAAGGCAAAAATTGAATTGTCATCTTCCAGCGAAACAGAAGTGAATTTGCCTTACATCACTGCTGTAGACGGAGTACCCAAACACCTGGTAAAAAAATTATCACGTGCCAAGTTTGAACAACTGGTAGATCCGCTGGTAGAACGTTCACTTGAACCCTGCCGTAAAGCCGTTGCAGATGCAGGCATTAATGTGAGCCAGATTGATGAAGTGATTTTGGTGGGAGGTTCTACACGAATCCCTAAAATTCAGGAAGTAGTTGAAAAATTCTTCGGTAAAAAACCTTCCAAAGGCGTTAACCCCGACGAAGTTGTAGCTATCGGAGCATCCATTCAAGGTGGCGTGCTGGCCGGTGACGTAAAAGATGTATTGTTACTTGACGTGACACCTCTTTCACTCGGTATTGAAACATTAGGTGGCGTAATGACAAAGCTGATCGAAGCCAACACCACCATTCCGACCCGCAAATCAGAAACCTTTACTACAGCAGCCGACAGTCAACCCTCTGTGGAAATTCATGTAATGCAAGGTGAACGTTCCATGGCGCGCGATAACCGCACAATCGGACGCTTCATGCTCGATGGTATTCCGCCGGCACCGCGTGGCGTTCCGCAGGTTGAAGTGACCTTTGACATAGATGCCAATGGAATACTGAATGTGAGTGCAAAGGATAAAGGAACCGGAAAGGAACAAACCATCAAAATTCAGGCTTCTACCGGATTAAGCAAGGAAGAAGTGGAAAAGATGAAGAACGATGCACGCGCCAATGAAGCTGCAGACCGTGAGGCCCGTGAAAGAGTTGATAAACTGAATGCGGCAGATTCACTCGTTTTCCAAACCGAAAAACAGCTGAAGGAATTTGGAGATAAAGTTCCGGCAGATAAAAAAGCGACTATTGAATCAGCGCTTAACCGTTTAAAAGATGCACACAAGAATCAGGACATCGCGGGAATTGATTCTGCCATGAATGAACTGAATACCGCCTGGCAGGCCGCTTCTGAAGATCTTTACAAAGCCCAGCAGCAACAACAACCCGGGGCACCGGCTGATGGTACCATGAACGGTGACGGAAACAATAATAAAACACAGGAAGATTCCGTGCAGGATGTGCCTTATGAAGAGGTGAAAGACGAAAAAAAATAAATCCTGGTATAGATTCCTAAATTTCAACTCCCCGATTCGGAAATGGATCGGGGAGTTTTTTGTTTCAGCAACGCGACGGCAGATATCTGGAAAATGTGATTCCAGATTAGTACGATTATTTGAATTTGACAATCCGGCTAAATCAACTGCATATGCATGCATTGCATAAGTTGATACAACGATGTTAGTGCAAAATTACCGCAGCGCATACCACGATTCAGTTTTTGGAATGGTGCGCAGCTTCAAAACAGGAACCGGTATTTCAGAACTGCAACGGTTGCAAAATCTGCGGGATATGTTGATTGATCAACATGGTTGCCGGGCGAATGATGAATAATTCACCAAAGATTACGCTAAACATGTTCCACAGGTTACCCGCTTCTTCCATGCGGAAGAATAGGTTGATACCTACCCGCAGCATACCTTAATCCGCTTTGAAGGTTTTTTTATTTACATTATTGTGATATCAGAATATCGGGTTTTGAGCTGAAGGCTGATACTGGCTTACATCCAGTAACACCAGGTTCCAGCGAGGTGCTTCTGGATGACTCCTGCTACAGATGCATTTTTGCTCCTGTGCGTCATACAATCGGGTTTATTCACTATCATCAAAAAAAAATCAGCCGGAAACGTTGTCCGGCTGACTTATGGGCATCTGAGTCTGGCTTATATCTTTTTCCAAACTACTACATCAGGACCGTTAGCCTTGATCTTGATGGTCTTGTTGGTGATTCTGACAACGGTCCAATCGTCACCATCGAGGTTATCAAGTGCATTGTTACCTGCGATGTTAACCGTCATAACAGTCTCTGCAGTATTCAGGTCCCAGCTTCCGTTAAATACGGTGCCGGTATTGGTTGTAACCACCAATGCTCCGGTAGCCTGAAACTCAAAGGTGTAACCGGTGAACAGGGCAGTCTGATCATCGCCGGTATCCGTGAACTTAAAGATCGAATACGTTCCGGGATTGGGTTGCTTTAAATCGATTTCATCGGCACCAAAATCCTGGTCTTGTACGATTGGTAATACCTGGTCTTTTGTGCAGGATGTTACCAGTAAGATGCTTACCAGCACCAGCGGTAAGGCTACTAATTTTGCAACTGTTTTCATTTGGTTTGAGTTTTTGTTTCATCAAAACTGCATTCATAGCTTGCTGAAAAAAACTAAACATCACCCAACAGGTATTTTTACCGGTTGATCAGGATTTTCGTAAACTTGAATTGCAAAATATGCTTGTCATGGAATCCTGCATCAACCATTTTTTCAATTTCAACGTGAAAAAAATATTAATTAAAGACCATGAAGAACACTTTGCATGCAATCATTGTTTCATCACGTCATCGATAGCAGAACAAATAATCCCTGCGTAACTGACTTTACTAGTTTCCACCAAACAGAAATCAGATGTTATACAACAAAATCCTAATGCCGGTATTGATGCTGACGATCAGCTTAGCCTCGTGTGCGGAGCAGCAAACAACAGACACCGCTGAGAAGGTTCGTGATAAATTCACCGTAAATTTTCCGGCTGATTCTTCAATCAGCTACAGTCAAGCTACGTTTGCATCAGGTTGCTTCTGGTGTGTGGAAGGTATTTATGAAAGTGTAAAAGGAGTGCGGGAAGTAGTATCAGGATACGCAGGAGGGAAAACAAAAAATCCAACCTATGAAAGTATTGGCACCGGCACAACCGGCCATGCAGAATCCGTAACGGTATACTATGATTCAACAATTATTGATTACCCTACCCTGTTAAAAATATACTTCGCATCGCAGAATCCAACACAGGTGAACGGGCAGGGGCCTGACAAAGGTTCGCAATACCGGTCCATTATTTTTTACCGAAATAAAATGGAACAGGAGCTTGTCAAATCCTATATAAGCCAATTGAATGCTTCCGGGAAATATGATGCTCCGATTGCGGCGGAAGTTGTTCCCTTTACTGTTTTCTATGAGGCGGAACCATACCATCAGAATTATGTACAGCAGCATCCCGATAACTCCTACGTTCAGTATGAATCTATTCCGAGAATAATAAAATTTCAAAAGCAATTTCCGGAATTGCTGAAGCCGGAACGGTCTATGTTAAAGTAATTGCTGTAATGCGGTTTCTGTTTTTAATCATATTCGTTGGCTCTACAGGAATGACTTTCCGCTAACAAGCAGATTACAAGGAAATAGTAATATATGCTGCCTTTCAAATTTTGTGTTCATCCGGCCATGATTTCACTGGTCAGACTAAACTGCACCTTTGATTTTCCTGAATGTTACTCCGGTAACGAATCCAAGGATAAGGCCTCCTGAAAGTATGATTAACAGATTCAATAAAGCTACCAGTAAGTTTAAGTAACCTGTTGCTTTGATGGTCATTGTATAATCTATTGTACGAACCATGATAACAGCCAATGACCACCCAATGAAACAGCCGATGATCCAAAGCTGGGCGCGTGCTGACTTTTTCCTTAATAGCAGATATTGAAGAAGACCGGTGGCAAATGCTCCAAGCAGCACACTGGAAATTAGTTTGGTGGAAGCGTTTTCTGAAAAGAAGAAATCAAAAAAAATAAAAGACCCTCCCATTCCAAACAGGGATGCCCAAATCCACCGCGTGTCAAGTTCGAGCATTTTTCTCGTCATCCACCATTGAGCAAACCCAACACCCGCACCCATTCCTATACCCAGATAAAACTGCATATGCTGAATGCCTGCAGCATCCAGGATGGAAGAAAGCAGCAGAATCAGAAAAACACCAAGCAACCATCCTATGAAAGTCGCATTGGTCCATCTGCCTATTGTAAAACTTCTAGTATTTACCGCCATTCAGCTTTATATAAATGCCCAAAGTGGCAAATAGAAAAGATATGCAGCTACCAAAAAACATCCATCTCATTGTCATTGTAACAAGAAACAGAACACATACCTACCTCCTCATAGATCAGTTATCCGGCAATAAAAGCAGATCAATGATGATGCCCGCCAGGACCATGCACATGGCCATGCTGAAGTTCCTCCAGTGTGGCTAGCCGCACTTCAATAACCTCTCCGGTAAAATGAAGTGTTCTGTCGGCGAGCGGATGGTTAAAATCCATTACTACCGTATCTTCATTTACTTCCTTTATCTTGCCCTGATACCGGTTGCCGGCATTATCCGACATCGGGACGGTATTTCCTACAACAAGCAAAGACGTATCAGGCTGGCCATCGGCACCAACAAATACACTGATAGGTACGGGTACAATATTCTGGGCATCACTCAATCCATATCCTCTTTCTGCACTTATCAGGAAATCAAAAGCGCTGCCTGCAGTTTTACCGGCCAGGTTCATCTCAAAATCAGGAAGCAGCTGACCGGATCCAAACAAGAACACAAAAGGACTTTCTGCCGTTGTGCGTTCTACCTCCGTTTCACTACCGTTTTCATCGACGGTAAGTCGGTAATTGAGGGTAACCACCGTTCGGTTTTCAATGATCATGAGACTAATTTATTGGTGAAAAGTGGCGCAAACTAATACAATAGTTGCAAAAGAGGTAACACAAGAATCTTCTGGAAAAGGCAAGGGGAAAACCGGCGTAGCCAATACCCGGCATCAATCAATAACATTGGTTCTATTTCTAAATAATTCCCATCCCGTTTGTATTTGAACCGGCAACCGGGATTAAATGACAACTTGCAAAATAATGACAATCTCTATTCATCCCTGTTTGACATTTCTTGTAGATTCACATCAGAATTTTACAGCATGCAGGAAGCTTCGCTTGACAGGTGGACCACCCTTTTCCTGGTAGCGGCCATTCAGGGTATATTTCTTGCCATTGCGCTTTTCCTCCATAAAAAGGGCGACCGCAAAGCAAATACAATTCTTGCTGTTGTATTGTTGTTATTTGGACTTATGATGGCATTTTATGTTGCCTATTGGAGTGGATATGCGAATAAATTCTCCTGGTTGAATTGGTGGACGGTACCCTTCACGTTTTTATATGGGCCGCTGATTTTTTTCTACCTGTATAAGCTCGAAAAAGGACGCCTGCCAAAAAAGTACAGCCTCCATTTCATACCGGCGATTATTCAATATCTTTTCCTCGTTCCATTTATTATCCGCTCAATATTTGGGAAAATTGAATGGCTTCGCGATCACTTTTTTTCACACGACCAGTTGATCAGGTCCGTTTTCCTGCTATTCACACATTTGCAAAACATCAGCCTGATTGTTTATGGCATAGCCATCTACCTGCTCGTCCAAAGAGATCAACAACAATTGAACAAATTTGCATCGAAAGAAGAATTTGTAAAAAACTCGTGGCTGAAAAAAGTAAGCTGGTTGTATGCCGGTTTTACAGTAGCGGTATGGAGTTACTGGATGTTAGCCTGGTCAGGTTTAATCAGATTGGAATATGATTACCTGATTTCGTTTTCAATGACGTTGTTCATTTATACGGTAGGTTACCTGGGTTTCCATCAACCTGAGATCTTTGGTACAACCACTGTCAGCAGCAGTAAACTTCCGGAAGCAAAGTATGCAAGATCCTCACTAAAATCAGATCAGGCCGGCCTGTTGCTGAACAGGTTATTGCAAATTATGCAGGAAGAAAAACCTTACCTCGACAGCAACCTCAAGATTCAGCACCTGGCTGAGAAAGCAGGTGTTTCCTCCCACCACCTGTCACAGATCATCAATGAAAACCTCAATCAGAATTATGCTGATTTTATCAATTCTTATCGAATTAATGAGGCAAAGCGACTGTTGCTATCCCCTGAATATGAGCAGGAAAAAATTCTGAGTATTGCATTTGATGCAGGTTTTCAAAATAAAGCCACCTTCAATGCTTCTTTTAAAAAATATACCGGTATGTCTCCAACCGAATTCAAAAAATACCAGCAAAAAGTGCTTGTCAATTAATCTCCGTTTTGGCATCAGCACTATTGTGGTTCATCGCACCCGGAATGCGCCTGTTACTTCCCGGACCAATCACTTAATAAGGAAGACCATCTGGCTCCAATCTTTCCTTAAAAACAGATTTTACGTCTGAAAAACATAAAAAAAGGTCAGATATTATCGGATAGAACCCGTTTTGGTGATGGGGCAAAGATATTTGAGCACCTTTTTTTCCTCACCCTAATCACAGACACTATGAAACAACTTTTCCTCCCCCTAATCAGCATTTGTTTGTCGTTTACCGTTTTCGCTCAACCCTTTTCAAAAATTACCGATCCGGCCAACCCGATCTTCAGCGATACCCCGGAAACTTTCTACCAGGGTGCAAGCTGGATAGACTATGACAATGATGGCCTGCTTGACTTGTTCGTAGTACGGAAAGCACTTTATCATAATGAAGGAAACGGCAATTTTTCCAAAGTAGCCGGCAGCGGTCTCATCACCACAGCAGGACTGGGAAACAGTTGGGCTGATTATGACAATGATGGAGATATTGATTGCTTCATATCAGGTGGTAACAACAGAGGATCATCGCTGTTTACCAATAAAGGTGACGGCAGTTTCGAACGAAACCTGGAAGGGCCACTGGCTGACAGTCTTGCACTACGTGCATGGAGTTGTGCCTGGGGTGATTATGATAATGACAGTTATGCAGACATTATCCTGGCCGCTCCCTATAATTTCATTGCCATTACCGACAATAATAAACTGTTGCATAATAAAGGAAATGGCAGCTTCGAGCGAATAGATACCTCTATCATTTGCCAGGGACCTGGAGCGTATACCGTTGCCAGCTGGTCTGATTTCGACAATGATAGCGACATCGACCTCTTTATTGGCAGCGGACCGGTTAATGGTACCTTGCTACCCGATTATCTGTACCGGAATACGTTAACCGAAACAGGCATTTCCACCTTTGATGAGTTAACTGTTGCTCCGCTGACGGAGCCGCGCGACGGACAGCAGTGGAACTGGATAGATTATGACAATGATAAAGACCTGGATGGTTTTGTTACCAACTATACCGGCTTAGATGTATCTGATGGTTATGTAAATGAATTCTACCGGAATGATAACGGTGCCTTTGTAAAACTTACATTCAATGATGTTGGTACCATTGTTACCGACGAGCATGTTTCCCTGGCCAACATATGGGAGGATTTTGATAATGATGGTGATCTGGATTGCCTGATAATTAATGATGCAGGGCAGAGTAATGTCTATTACCAGAACAATTGGAATTCCGGAAGCCTGGTCTTTACGAAGGTATCCTCATTCCCCTTTTTGGTTACCGATAATCCCAACTTTAGTGGAACGGCAGGCGATTATGATAATGATGGCGACCTGGATTTATTTATTTCATCTGCCGGAAGCGCGAAAGGCCTTTACAGAAACGATCAGGCCAATGGCAACAGTTGGCTAAACCTGAAACTGGTTGGCACGATGTCGAATAAGTCAGCCCTTAATTCAAAAGTTTTTGTCAAAGCAACCATTAACGGAACGGCAGTCTGGCAAATGCGTGAGATTTCCGCACAAAGCAGTTTCAATGGCATGAATTCTTTGAATGTGGAATTTGGATTTGGTAACGCAACGGTGGTTGATTCAATAATAATAAAATGGCCATCGGGTGTTGTTGATCATTATGCCGCTATTGCCATCAATCAATTTTATACCGCGATTGAACAACAGGACCTTACCGTTGGCATGCATGAATTACCGGGCGAAATTTCTGCTATAGCCCTGGAAGTTTATCCTAATCCGGCAACCACGTATTGCCGGGTGCGCACTGTTCCTTCCACCACAACGCAGTGCTTACTAAGTATCTACGATCAGTTTGGCAACCCTGTTCAGCAGCTTTATCAGGGAAACCTTGCTAAAGGCATACACGATTTTGACTGGCAAACAGCCGGCGTTCCGGCCGGTTTGTACATCTGCCGCTTCCTTTCAGAAATAGGTACTGCTTCAATTAAGGTTATGGTGATTAATTAAGTTTTTACATTTTCCGGCAGTACGGATGGCGCCGATCGTGCAGCTCATCATTTCAATAAAATGGTTTTCATCCCGGTAGTTTATATTTGCAGCAAAACAAAATCTACTATGAGAAAAACATTTAGTTACCTGCTGTTGGCCGCCGTTATTTTCGGAAGTACTTACAGTTCTGCACAAACGCTTACGATTCCGGCTCCAAGTCCCACGGCAAAATTTTCACAGAAATTCGGAACCTCATCCATTGATTTGGTTTATAGCCGTCCGGCCGTGAAAGGAAGAACCATTTTTGGAGACCTGGTACCATATGGAGAAGTTTGGAGGACAGGTGCCAATTCTTCTACAAAACTGACTTTCGGCGCCGATGTAAAGGTACAGGGTAACAATGTGCCGGCAGGAAAATACGCTTTGTACACTATTCCGGGAAAAGATGAATGGGTAGTCATTATCTCAAAAGACACCACGTTGTGGGGTGCTTCCGGTTATAAGACGGACAATGAACTCGTTCGCTTTAAAGTGGCTCCTGCGAAAGTATCGCATCCGGTAGAGTCCTTTACGATTGACATCAACAACATTAAACCTTCTTCCTGTGACATCACGTTGTACTGGGATAAGACCAGCGTTACTTTTGGAGTAACCCAGGATATTGACCCCATAATCATGAAGCAGATTGATGAAGCGATGAAAGGCGACAAACCACCTTACTGGCAGGCTGCCAACTACTACTTTGAAAATGGAAAAGACATTAACCAGGCCTATGCATGGGTAAACAAAGCTATTGAAGCACGTCCTGAAGCTTACTGGATGATGACTACCAAAGCCAAGATGGAATTGAAGATGGGCAAAAATGCAGATGCTGCTACCACGGCTACGCAGGCTTTGGAGCTGGCAAAGAAAGAAAACGACAACAGCTATATTCAGCAAAATGAAAAAACCATTGCTGAAGCAAAAGCGAAAAAATAGATTTTATTTTCAGTTCAATAAAAAGGCGGTAATTGATACCGCCTTTTTTTATTTGAATCCACCTCCATTATCGTAATCAAAGAAAAGACGCTTCACCAAATTTTGTTTTGCAACAAGTATTGCTGCACATATTCCTGAATTCCTGCTTCAAGTGAATAAAATGGTTTTGAATAGCCAATGCTTCTAAGCTTCTGCATATTGGCTTCCGTAAAATACTGGTACTTATCACGGATGTCAGCCGGTATTTCGATCCATTCAATATTCGGTGTTAGCGACATTGCCTTGAAAGTACTATTTGCAAGATCGAGGAAGGTGCGAGCCTGGCCTGTTCCAAGATTGTAGATGCCTGAATTTTTCTGATGCTGATAGAAAAACATCAATACGGCTGTTACATCCTTCACATAGATAAAATCACGGCGCTGTTCGCCATCCTTAAAATCCGGGCGGTGCGATTTGAATAACCTGATGCTGCCGTTTTCCCTGATCTGATTGAAACCATGAAGTATAACCGAGGCCATGCGCGACTTATGGTACTCATTCGGTCCATATACATTAAAGAACTTTAAACCACACCAGAATGGCGGTGTTTCATTTTGCTGCAAAACCCACTTGTCGAACTCGTTTTTTGAAATTCCGTATTCATTCAATGGCTTTAACTTTGAAATCAGCTCCTGTTGATCATCATACCCGAATTCTCCGTTGCCATAAGTTGCAGCGGAAGAGGCGTATATCAGCGGGATGCCATACCTGGTGCACCGTTGCCAGATATCCTTTGAATAATTAAGATTAAGGTCATCGAAAAGCTCCTTACTTGCTTCTGTGGTATCTGTTCTGGCACCAAGGTGAAAAATAAAATCTATGGAGTCATGCTGCAGATCGAGCCAGTCGATGAATTCATTTCTTTCAATGGTATTCAAAAAGCGTTTCCGCTCATAATTGGGCTTCTTTTTCTCAGATGTAAAATCATCAACCAGCCCAAGATGATAATTACCTTCCTCGTTCAGTTTTGCAACCAGGCACGAACCGATGAATCCTGCTGCTCCCGTAATGATGATCATGGGTGTAACACTTTGAAATTATTAATCAATGAACCAGGTATGGCCATTTTATACATTGAATAAGAAATGCATCACATCTCCGTCTGCTACCATATATTCTTTTCCTTCCACCCTCAACCTGCCTACCTCACGGCATTTCGCTTCACTTCCATATTTGATGAAATCATCATAAGCAATTACTTCCGCCCTTATAAATCCTTTTTCAAAATCGGAATGGATAACACCGGCTGCCTGTGGTGCCAGCATGCCACTCTTAATGGTCCAGGCCCTTACTTCCTGCACTCCAGCTGTAAAATACGTGAACAAGTTGAGCAGGTGATAAGAACCGTGTATGAGTTTTTGCACGCCAGATTCCTTTAATCCCAGGTCGTTGAGAAATGCGATCCGGTCGTCATAGCTCTCCAGCAGCGCAATCTCCGCTTCAATCGCAGCAGAGATAAACAGCAACTCGGCTGTTTCATCCTTTACCGCATCCATTAATTGCTGCGTATACCTGTTACCGGTCACTACGGATGCTTCATCTACATTGCATACATAGAGTACAGGTTTGGCGGTAAGCAAAAACATATCAGCTACAGCGGCTTTCTCTTCTTCGCTCAATGCCACGCTCCTGGCCGATTTTCCTGATTCGAGATGGGCCTTATAGGTATGGAGCGATTCCATGATGCGCTTTGCATCCCGGTCGCCAGTCTTTGTTACCTTTTCTTGCTTTGCAATCCGCTTCTCTACCGTTTCCAGGTCCTTCAACTGCAATTCCGTATCAATGATTTCCTTATCGCGTACCGGGTTTACCGAGCCATCTACGTGTATCACATTATCATCGTCGAAACAGCGCACCACATGAATAATGGCATCGGTACTCCTGATATTTCCTAAAAACTGATTGCCAAGCCCTTCGCCTTTGCTGGCACCTTTCACCAGTCCTGCGATGTCAACGATCTCTACGGTGGTTGGAACAATTCTATTCGGGTTTACCAGCCTGGCCAGTTCCGTCAGCCGCGGGTCGGGTACGGTAATCACACCAATATTGGGTTCAATTGTACAAAAGGGAAAATTGGCTGCCTGTGCTTTTGCATTTGAAAGTGCATTAAAAAGGGTTGACTTCCCCACATTGGGTAATCCTACTATGCCACACTGTAAACCCATGATCTGCTTTTTTTGAGGCGCAAATATAAACGTTTCGGTTGCAGTATTGGGGTATCATTTTTTTGGTGTTTACGACAAGAAGTCTTGCTTGTCAGGTACAGGTAGGCTTCATGCCAGCGATATAACTTCAATTGAATTTTGAATATTGATTGTTTGAAACATCCAATATTCAAAACTGAATAATCAATTTCCAATTTGTGGTACAACTGGCATCATGCCAATAGAGATCAATTCAACAATGATGTTCAATTTCCGTTGGTACCCGACTTTTGGTTACAGGATCGATTGAAGGCAATTCCGGTTTGTAAGCACATTCACAGGGAATCAGCATTTGTGGTCTCAATTTCAACTTGAAGACGCAGAAAAACAACTTAGAATAAACGCACGCCCGCTACAAATCCCGGTGCCAGTCGAACCGTATTGTTTTCACTTACACTTTCATAAAAGTAATTGTCGAGAAACGGTTCGTACCGGTTGCTTTGCACACTTACATTGAATGTTGGGCCGGCAAAAACACTGAAATATTTATTGAAACGATATCCACCCATCACACGCAACTGGTTAATCATGTTGATCTCATCGAAACTAACATAGCTGCGATGCATGGACCATGCCATACCATCAATCTCAATGAAGGCCCTCTTCTTAACTGGAATATGACCGCCAATGCCAATACCGAAACCAAAGGGAAGTTCAGTCAGGAATGGCGATACACCGTAAGCATAAATATTATAAACCGATTTCGTTCCCACACGAATGCCCCCGTTAAACATCAGAAAATCGCTGGTCCAGACGGCCACATCAAATACGCCATCAGAACTTACACTCACCAATCCAATGGCTGCACCCTTCAGGGTATCGGAAATGTTAATTAAACCAATCTGCACCCCTTCTACATTTTTTCCGAAATTGATTAAACTGATTTGTGTTCCCGCTAACC
>CAZGBP010000023.1:0-39758 GCA_964524035.1 uncultured Bifidobacteriaceae bacterium | reverse complement strand
CGCAAAAACGCCAAAGACGCCAAAAAAAATTTAGCATAGTGACCCAATGTGATTTTCTTCGCGACTTCGCGTCTTGGCGCTAAAAAAGCAAGTTGCTAAGGTAAACGGTACAACATTAAGTGCAATTTGTCATACACCCGAAGATCTCGTTGACTGTTTTGTCTAAATCGAAATCAGCCACGTGTAAGTCGTTCACCACTCACAAAGAAACACAGATGTGCAGCTACCAATTGACATCTCGACATTTTCATTAGCCGTTACGGTCATGCTGTGCTGGAAATCACAAAACACCAGTTCAAAATTCCAGGTAAGGCAATATCTTTTGATAGATAGAATCATTGATAACTTCAACATTCTTCAAATCCTGCGGTTGCGTGAAACTGCCATGCTGGTCCCGGTAACTGATAACCATATTTGCAAGCGGGTTCCTGAAGTAGGGATGTTTTTTCAATTCGTCTGTTGTAACTGAATTGATAGCCAACCTGTTCACTTTAGATGCATCAACCCGCAATTGCTCCTTCACCTGGTCAAATGTTTCAGGTGATAAGCCATACACTTCGCGCAACTGCTCAACCTTGACGTAGCCACCCAACTTATTCCGGTATTTAATAATCCTTGATGTAAGCGCCGGGCCAATGCCATCAATTGCCAGCAGCGCCATGGAATCGGCGGTATTCAACTCTAAAGGCGCTCTTATGGTTTCAACTTTTCTTTCTGTCTCCCTTTTTTCAGTGTTTTCAAAGATGGGCTGTTCCGGAAAACTTATGTAAGGCTCC
The DNA here is from genome assembly GCA_964524035.1 of uncultured Bifidobacteriaceae bacterium. Lineage (GTDB taxonomy): Bacteria > Bacteroidota > Bacteroidia > Chitinophagales > UBA10324 > JACCZZ01. The sequence continues at coordinate 38,982 of CAZGBP010000023.1, read as the reverse complement.
AGCCTGTTGTAGTCTGCCTCCCGAAATCCATAGATTTTTTTCAAGTCTTCCTTTTTGTAAAACTTGCCTCCCTTGTCTTTGTACTTAAGGATGGTTCGAATATTTTTTTCGGGAATACCAAGTTGCCGCCACCCATCTGCATTCAGGGTATTGGGATCAAAAGAAAACAAAATGATTTCTGTCGGGACTGCTGCATTGCTTTCCGTTGAATACTCTGCTTCCAAATCAGTCAGCTGCGTATCGGAATGGTTATCGTCAAACCTGTTCTGTTTGAATTCCGGCTTCAGCGAATCCAAGGTGAGTTGAAACACAGTAACTGCTTCTAAATCATCTTTGTAATAGGCGGTATAAACGCGAGGCCACACAGTAATCAATACCATGATGAGTAACAATACCAGGAGACCGTTTCGCTCCCTTTTATTGAACGTGAAATAATCACGCAGTAATTTTTTCCACATATAATCAGATCCGTATAGATCGAATACAAATATTCAGGCAGTGCTAAAGATACAATCTTCTTTTTAATAACTCAATATTCACCAGGTAATATTCAGTCCATCATAAGCCAGAAAAACATCCGGCGGTAATTGCCTCGACACTTCCTGATGCATTCCTAACTGATGGCTGATATGCGTAAAATAAGTTGCCTCTGCTCCGATTTCCTGTGCCAGGGCAATAGCTTCCGCCAGGTTAAAATGCGAAACATGCTTATCTACCCGCAACGCATTTAATACGAGGAAACGGCTTCCTTTTATCTTTTCCTTTTGGGTATCGGAAATATAATTTGCATCGGTGATGTACGTAAAATCGCCGAAACGAAACCCAAGAACCTGTAGTTTTAAATGATAAACTTCAATGGGTTGAAAGCTGATGTCCCCGATGCTGAATGGCTCCAGATCAATGGTATGCAGTCTTATTTTAGGAATTCCCGGGTAATCATTTTCCCGGTCAAATGCATACGAAAATTCATTGCGGATGATTTCCTGAACGGGTCCGGTGGCATATACATCCATCGGTTTTTGCAGAAAATAATTGAAAGCACGCACATCATCCAGTCCGGCAACATGATCCTTATGGCCATGTGTAAAAAGTACGGCATCCAGCCGTTTTACTTTTTCACGCAACATTTGCTGCCTGAAGTCGGGGCCGGTATCAACCACAATGGCGGTAGATTCAGATTCAATAAGTATGGAGGTTCGCAAACGCTGATCATGTGCATCAACAGACTGGCAAACGCTACAAGGACAACTGATTACAGGAATACCCTGCGAGGTGCCTGTTCCTAGAAAAGTAACTTTCAATTTTTTACCCTGGCCTCTTTTATATGATCCAAAAATTCGATTGATTTCTCCGACAACCTGCTGTAGTCGAGATCAACCTGTGCTAATATATCGAGCAAACTGTTGATACGGGATTCTGTATCGAAATACTTATTGATCACCAAAACTTTCTTATCCTGCAAAATGCAATAGCCCGACTTAAAGGTTCCTTTTTCATAACGAACAAGGTAATCGCACTCCCGGTAGAGGTGCTCTAATTTCTGTAACGTCGCAGGTGTGTATCTGAACATGGTGCTCCTTTTAATTCAATCAGCCATTATTTACAAATAACAAAACAAACAACATAAAACTTGCCTTGTTAATTGAATTGAATTGCTTTAGGTTTGCCTTACCTAAATCATGCCGGCAAAGATAAAGGATTGATTTCAGTTTCCGCCGTTACGATATACACAGTGAAATACCCGATAATGAAGCAATTAGTATTAGCCGTTTTACTTCTTTCATTTTGCGGCCTTTTATACGGACAGGATGCCGATAAAACGGTATTGCGCTTCCGGGGAGGAATAGTAGCCGGGTTAAATGCCAGCCAGGTGGATGGCGATGATTATGCAGGCTACCATAAACTGGGCCTCAATGCGGGTTTCCTCTCGCAGGTGCCCCTTTCTAAGAAGTTTTTTATGAGTGTGGAAATACTCTACGCACAGAAAGGTGCCAAAAGCAAGACCTATCAAGGTTATCCTACTGCTTATCAGTTGAACCTGCATTATGCGGAAGTTCCGATATTGATCAATTTCCAGGAAAAATCAGCCGTCAATTTTGGATTGGGCGTATCTTATGGAAGGTTAGTAAAAACCAAAGAATTTGTTGATGAACTCGAACAGCCTACTTCAGATGATTTCAAACGCAACGATATTTCGGCTATTGCCAATGGTACCTATCTCATCTCTGATCATTTCCAGTTGAATGTGCGGTTTGCTTATTCTATCGTCCCGATTGGCTACAGGGATTCAAGCAACTTCAACAACAGGGGGATGTATAACAATGTGTTGTCTTTCCGGCTGGCGTATGTGCTGTAATGCCTTATTTACAATCATGCTGAAAGTTGGTCATCACTTTACATTGTATTTAAATTGGTGTAACTTCTCAGTTGATGAATATTTAAGTAATAGCACACGGATAACACTGATGAAGCGGATACTTACAGATTTCCATTTGATCATTTGTTATGGGTGCTTAAAATGAACACTTTTCTAATCTGTGGATATCAGATAAATCCATCTCATCCGTGTGCCATTTTTCTTTTCTGCGGAGCGGTTACAAATCAGCATCTCCGTGCATTCACCAGATTAATTACAGCAACATAGTTTTTCGCCCTGCAAAATTTACAGCTGTATTCCATCTTATTTCACTATATTGAATGTTATTTACGTTAACTATTTCTTTAAAATATGAATGAAGCAACCAACTCCCGCATGGCCATGCTGATTGATGGCGACAATGCACAGCCGAAACTGATTGAACTGATCCTGTCGGAATCTTCCAAATACGGGAAGGTCACCATTCGCAGGGTCTATGGCGACTGGACACAACAGTCGATGAATGGCTGGAAAAATGTGCTGAATGAAAATGCCATCAGCCCCATTCAAAAATTCTCTTACACAACGGGAAAAAATTCTACTGACAGTGCATTGATTATTGATGCAATGGATATTCTGCATAGCAAGCTGGTAGATGGTTTCTGTATTGTTTCCAGCGACAGTGATTATACGGGGCTTGCCAAGCGCATCCGCGAAGAAGGCATTTTTGTGCTGGGTATCGGCGAACAGAAAACGCCAAAAGCCTTTGTACACTCTTGCGATAATTTCACCTTCTGCGAAACCTTGCTTGCGGAAGAAGAAGCGGAAAAATCGCCCGGCACCAAACAGAAAATAAAATATACCGTCCTGAATAAATCCGCCAACAAACACGATCACACCATTCTGAACAGGGCTTTCAATATGGTGGTGGGCGATAATGAAACGGCCTACCTTTCTGAAATTGGATTGGGTTTGCGCAAACTTGATCCGAGTTTTGACCACCGCACCTATGGCTTCAAATCATTGGCAGACCTTTTTCGTTCTCTGAATAAAGAATTTGAGGTGCTAACCAATGATGTAAACGGGATGAAGGTGTATATGGTAAAGAAGAAGTGAAGATCATTAAAATCAACCTTCACAAATAACTTTACACCATCTTCCTGCTCCCCACCCACACAAACCGTTTAATCACAAACTCCGGATTGGTAAATGATGCATTGCCTGCAGGATTACCTCCCGTGACATGAAAATCGGAAAAGGCAGCATGCTGATTTACCCAGATTGGACCGGTGAGATTAAAAGTAACCGGCGTAAATACTTCTTCCATTTCTTCTTTTATCATTTTCATCACGGCTTCATCTGTTGTATATGCTGCACAGGTAATGGCACCCTGGTGTGCAGCAAGCTCCTTTGCAAGCTTTACCGATTCCGTTGTATTTTTTGTGCGAATGGCAATGGCAATCGGGCCGAAGAGTTCACTTTCAAAAATTGCAGTATCGGCAGCACCGGCTTCCAGCAATACCGGAGATAACGTTCTTGAATTTTCAAATTCTTCATGCTTCACTGCAACTGATGCCAGCCACATTTTACCTCCCATGCCTTCTGCTTTGAAAGCCCGCTCTTTCGTTTGTTCATTCTGCACAGCACCCAGTACACCGGCCCCCATTTTAGGATTGTTCACCAGGTTGTTGAAGGCATCCTTCAGTTGCGTAACTACTTCATCAAAAGAAAGAAACTGATCACCAACAGCTACCAGTTCAGGAATAAAAATATTCTGCGGTGCTGTACACATTTGTCCGCTATAGAGCGAAACGGAGAAAGCAAGATTTTGTAAAACCGGTTCCAACTCCTTTACTGAATCAAAGATGACAGAATTCACGCCTGCCTTTTCTGTGAAAACCGTTTTGCCGGGTAAGGATTCAATATACTCTCCAAATGCTGTGCTGCCGGTGTAGTCAATTAACCTGACAGCAGGATGCGTTGCCAGCTCTTTGGTAATGGGATGTTTTAACGTATCAGCTGCCAGCTGAATAGTATTTGGATCGAAACCGTTCTCCATCAGTGTTTGCTGAATGGCCTCCACACAGATTGCAATAGGTAATATTGCTTTGGGATGAGGTTTAACTATAATGGTGTTTCCGGTCAAAAGGCTTGCATAAATACCCGGCAGGCTATTCCATACAGGAAAGGTTGAACAACCAATCACCAGTCCGATGCCTTTCGGTTTTGGTTCATAGGTCTTTTCCAGTTTTACTGAAAACTTTCCCATTGGTTTTTCCCAGCGTACTTTTTCGGGAAAACGGGTAAGTTCATAATATCCCATTGCCAGGGCTTCCAGTGCGCGATCGGCAGCATGAGGACCCGATGCCTGAAACGACATCATCCACGATTGGCCGGTAGTATGCTGCGTGGCTAAGGCAATATCAAAAAAATGATTTTTCATTTTCTCCAGCGATGCAGCAAGTAAGCCGTATCGTTCTGCAGGTTTAATATGCTTCCATTCGTCAAAAGCTTTCAAGGCATTACTGATCAGGTGGTCGGTTTTATATATTGGATACGCTATGTTTAATGGTTCCCCGGTATACGGTGAAACCTCTTCCCCTCTCCAGGCAGTAGGTTCGCCCTGTGAAGGCAAGTCAAAATTAGTGTTCAGATACTCTTTATATGTAGTACTACCTGCCGCCGGCGCATCTTCCCCATAGGCTTTCGGATGTTCAGGAAAAGCTGCATAATAAGTGCGTTCGTGAATGGCCTGTATGGCACGGTCAAGCAAAGGTTTGTGCTGTTCGAAGAGGGTCATTGATGTGTAGTATTTAGTAAGCTGGAACTAAAGCGAATGCAAAAGTAGGAGAAGCGGGTGGCAAGGAAAAATTAAATTGCAATGAAGCAATTTTTATGGTTGCATCTTTCGAAGAGCTCCATCACCCAATTCTCCTGAAATGGTCATTTCTGCAATCTTTCTCTGCTGGAGGCTTGTAGCAAATGATAATTTTCGCTAAAACCATCCTAACTTGGCATCATGTTAAAGTTGCATCTGTCGTTTATTATTGCCTTCTTCTTTTTCACAGCGCCCGTCGCAGCCCAACCTACTGACCCTTCCCAGATGAAGCAAAAGGAGTATGCTGCGTATTGCATTCAAAATTTGAAGGACGGAACCCTGGTGGTCCGGCTGAACTTCAAGACAAAAGCAATCAATGCACTGCTTCAGGCCGGCAATTCGAATAGTGCCAACGATATCCGATACAAGCAGGAGGAAGAGAATATTACGATAATGAAAGCTTTTAAAAAGCATTTCAAATTCTGTCCGGTTTATTTTGTCTCGTTCGATTCCACAATTGCCTTGTTAAATGGAAGGCAGGCAGGCGTTTTTCTTAATGATGAGTTGAAACCTGACCCAACCATTCAACTCCGTTCAGCCTTCTTCCTGTTTGCTGAATACGGCATGATTGAAACTGCTGTAGCTCCCGACAAGCTGAATCCGGAACAGGAGACCGTACAACGCGGCATCATGGAAGATGCATTGATTATCCGTGATAAAGACCTGAAATTATTGAAGGATCCGTTCCCCTATTATGTACACCTGGGTAATTGGGACGCCCGCGCGAAAAAGCTGAATAAGAAATTCGAGAAGTACTATCAGCTCTCTTTACTCTGAATATTTATTGAATCTATATCAACGGCGAATGAAGATTGCTATTTGTTAGTACTCCGTAGATGAAGGTTCAAAATGGAATACGGATGACACTGATCGGACGGATTTTCCGGATTTAATTTTTACATGATCATTTTCAATCCGCTTTTATCAGAACAGTTCTTGTACTGCCCATTAACTCAAATTTTTTTTAAATCTGTGCTGATCAGTCAAATCCGTATCAGCCGTGTGCTATTTTTCCCTTCGGCTGAGTAGTTACAGCTATTTAAGTTGCTCCAATATCTTTCTTCCCTGTTCATTATCCGGATTCAGTGCCACTGATCTGGCATAGTTGATTTTTGCATTGGCACTATCCCCTTTTAATAAATAAGCCTCCCCAAGGCTGTCAAAGGCATTGGCATTCTGCGGAAACAACTTTGTGTTTTCATTAAACAACACAATCGCCTCATCAATGCGCTTCTCCCCAAGCAATGTATAGCCCAATTGATTATAGAAGAAAGGGCCTTGAATGGTTTCATAGCCGCTTTGTTCCAACAGTTCATTTGCTGACAGAACAAATTGACCGGCACCTAAGGTGGAAAGTTGGTTATACGCGAAACGAAACCTCGGTATCCTGGGCTGATCATACGTATTGCCCCTGATAATCTGGCCGATTCTGAGGCAAAGCTCTTCTGCGGGCCGGTCCAAATCAGAAAAGTTTGATAAGGCAATCACGATATAATTTAATCCCGGAAACAGCTCCACGTCGGCATTCCATCCAGGCAGTCCGCCGGCAAATCCGAACTCGGCCTTTTCACTTGTAAGTATCTGTGATAAAGTGAAGTCCGGCTTAGTGGAAAAATCAGAAAAAAAAAGCAACCGGTAGCTGTCATTAAGCAAGCGGTTATCCATTTGCAGTGACCCATAAAATTTCAACAAATCTTCAGTAATGGAATATTGCCCACCATCTCCGGAGGGCGTAAACACATCATTCACGGCATGCTCCGTTTCTTTACTTCCATCAGGCCTCACATTGGTACCTTTGGCGCAGTTATCCAGGCGCATTCCCGGATAATATGCTACCGAATGCCGCATATTCAATGTATTGAAGATCCGGTTTTTTACATTTTCGTCAAAGGAAATGCCGGTTACTTTTTCGATGATTGCCGCGAGTACGACATACCCGGAATTAGAGTATGACCTGTCAGTGCCAGGTTCAAATAAAAGTGGTTGACTGCTGATTATTTTCATGCGATCGGCAATGGAATTTACGACAGCAGGATGATAGTCGCCCAAACCTGCTTCATGGCGCAACAGCATTCGGATGGAGATTTTATTACTGAGATCGGCTGGCAGTAAGGCCGGATACTTGCTCAATTTATCGTCGATAGCCAGTTTACCTTCCTGCGCCAGCTGCGCAATCAGCACCTGTGTAAAATCCTTTCCTATTGAACCGATATTGAATTTTACAGAATCATTAAATGGCTGTCCGTTTTCCCAGTCAGCAAATCCTGCACTATTTTGATAAATCACTTTGCCCTTATGAGCTATTAATACATTCCCGCTGAACATATCAATAGCGGCGCTTTCACGAATCAACTTATCTGCCTCCGCTGCAATACCTGTTTGCGCCAATGCGGCAACCCCGCCTGAGCAGTACCAAACAGCAATAAATAGAAGTTTTCCAAACATTCCTTTTTTTGATAAAGCTACCTGAAAACAGATAGCAGGTCAGTTAACCCAACGTTAAAATGGGTTAAGGCAAGGTTAAAAAGACAAGGCAATAACAATTACAATGACAGAAATCATATTAAGAAACTGTATTACGCTTCAATTTTATCCGGGTATGTTACGCGGCAAACTTTTCAAAGAACGGAATACTGTTTTCCATTTGCGGGGAAAAGATATTCAAAGGATAGAGACTTTCAGCGATGCCATTTTTGCATTCTCCATTTCCTTACTGATCATGTCACTTGAAGTTCCGCAGACCTTTAAAGAACTGGAAATTATCGTACATAATTTTCTGCCATTTGTTGCCACCGTATTATTGGTAGCACTTTTCTGGCGTGAACAAAACCGGTATTTCCGGCACTATGGACTAAGTGATGCAATAGTCATCTGGCTAAACATCTTCTTGCTTGTAGTGATCCTGTTCTATGTGTATCCGTTGAAATTCCTTTTCTCGCTCTTGCTAGCTATGTTTACACATTCGAACTATTTTCCGAAGGCAGGGAATGAAGTTATTATTGAAGTACAGGATTTCCCCAGCCTGGTTCTTATTTACAGTGTCGGTTATGCACTTATCTGGCTATTATTTTTTTTGCTCTATGAAATTGCCTGGTATAGAAGAGATCAATTAAGGCTGAACAAGTATGAAAGGGCCCTGACAAAAAAAGAACTCCGTGGCGCATTCCTTAATGCCTGCATTGGGGTTTGTGCCATGATATTTGCATCATTAAAGGCACCGGTTCCAGCAGGAATTTGCTTTTTAATGATCCCCTTGATTCTCTGGTTCGTCGACTGGCGTATGAAAAAAGAATTACAAACAAGGGATAGCGGATGAGGATCGCCATACTTACGAATTCAAATCAACTTAATAAGCATACCGTAAGGCTTCAGATTGAATACATTATGGAAAATTATTCTTTGAAATTATTCCAAAGCCCTGATCCATTTTTGCGTTAATACCTGTTTACCGGGTATGCTGACCTCCAGGAAATAAATGCCTGGAATATAGCTGCTCACATCCAAATAAACATCTTGTGAGATACCTCCGATGTCTGTTGCATACATAACCTGGCCCATCAGGTTTATTAATCTTATTTGCCCCGCATTAACCTGCTGACTTAGTCGTACCGTTAAAATACTTGCCGCCGGATTGGGATAGATGTTGAAACCAGCCAGAGGCGTCTCTTCCGCTTCGGGAGATGGGCCTATAAGTGTAGGAACAACTTGTATCGAATAATCCTCCACCTCCCCGTGAAGAAAAGTATCGCAGGATGCCTGTGGTTGCTTTCGCTTCATGGAAATGCGCATTCTCGTTTTACCAATAACGGCATCGGAAGGCACCATGAAATTTTTTGAGATGATACCTTTTTTGTTTGAGCTCTTGTTTACAATTACTTCATTGTTTTCAAAGCTTCCGTTTCCATTAAAATCAATCCAGCACTTCCAGGATTCATTAAACTTCAAATCAGCATATCCTGCACTGAAACTGATAGTATACTGTGAGTTAAGGGCAAGGGTGGCAGCCAAATAGGTACCGTCGAAATAGCCATTGTCTGCTCCGGAAGTTCGTTCTACTGTACCAACCTGCACATAGTCAATCCACTCCTTATCTGTTTCCTTTCCTGCCGATGGACAATATACTACCACCGGAGCAAACGAAACGGTATAGTCCTCTACTTCTCCATACTTGAAGGATTCACAGGTGCTGGCAACCGTATCAAACTTCATTGAAATGCGCATACGGGTTGATCCGGCCAAACCACTTGGAATTACGAATGTGCCGGATACTGCCACGTTGGTAGGTAGCGACTGAAAAACTTTTTCGTTGGCATCCAAAAAATCGAGATCTTTATTATAGTCAATCCAGACCGAAAACAATTCATCATATTCACTTCCGGAATATCCCGGCGTGAGGGTAATGGCTACCGTAGATGCCGGTTGAAGGACAGCAACGAGGTTGGTGAAATCAGAATAGCCAGGCCCTGCACCTGACACATGATTTAAGTTGGCCAGGCTAACTGACTGAATCCATTCTCCGTTGGTTGACTGCCCTTTTGAAGCACAATACGCAGGAGGATTAGGGATACACGATGAAGAGAGACAACTGGCTGCATCCACAGCTGCCTTTATTGCCTGACTGGGTAGCTCGCCAAAACCTTTACTGAAATTGACTCCAAAAGTGGTTAAATGACAATAACTCATTATGGTTCCTCCGTCAATAGGCGCAGGCCCTATTGCACAGCTCCCCCCTTCATTTGGGTAACCAGCCAACGGCCCACAGTTATCAATTGCGCCACCAGGCCAGGCACAATTGTGGGTATGAAATGATCCAAGTAAATGCCCGAATTCATGAGCAACTACATTTACCGTCCAGGAGTAAGCAGGAACTGTACCGAATGAGAACTCAATGTCGCTGTAACAATAGCTGTTTTCAGATTCACACAAACCATTAATCGCAGAGGCAACACCGCCCAGGTTGCCGGGTTCCATGGATAACAGCTGGCCAATATCCCCATTAAATGATGCACGAAAACTCTTGAATGTATTTAGTTGCGTTATGGATGACAAGGCATTGAATGGGTCTGCCAATGTCCAAACAAATATTTCAGAAATTGCAGTTTTGATATCGTCATTGTTATAAAGCATGGCGACATTGTTATGAAGTGCGGTTACCCAGTTTATAGTAGCAGTGAGGCTTAATCCGTTGCTTTGAAAAATGGCATTGTCCGCTTCGTAATAGATTCTTACACAGTTTTCAGTTCTCAATGCCGTTGTACTGCCAAGCAAGGCATTAAGCATGGGTGCATAACCGGGATCATCATAGGTTGCACAACTTGCGGAAGGCTTATTAATAAAATCACGATCAGAATAAATGATATAACTCTTCTCTGCATTTTCCTTTCCCAAACGCCTGCCAACTACTATATTATCAGTACCCGTAGCAATCAGACCTACCACATTATTATCGAAAAAAGAAAATGCAGCAACAGAACCGGGATTATCCTTTAAGACTCCCTGATAATAGTAACCTGGATGATATGATGCCGGGTTATAGCCATCAACGTCAGTAAACACTTTAAAATCGGAGGCAAATATTTCCACTTTCACCAATTCCAGTGTGATCGTAGCATTTTTATATGGCAGAATCAGTTCCATTCCCCCTATTCCTTCTTCCATGATTGACTGCAGATCAGGCTCCTGAAGTTCGAGGCAGGTATAATCTTTCAAAACCAATTTTTCCTGTTCCCCTGTTTGTACACCAGGCTTGAACAAAATTCTTTTCTCTAGCACAGGAACCATCTTCTTGTATTCCTGTACGGTTGCAGCAACTTGGTGATGCTGACCCAGTGCGAAAGGTATTGATATGCTTGTATTAAATCCAATGACAAAAAAGAGGATCTGCAATAAATTTCTGCCTTTCATTTTATAAAAATTCTGTCTATTCGAAGTTAGTTTAATTTTTCTGATTTTCTCATCACAATTTACAATCTAATTTCAAAAAATCAGCCCCGTTTCCTGTTTATTGTTCCGGCTCCGCCTCAAAATAAAAGTGCCGTTACCAGGCTAACCGGCAGGCGATAAACAGCAAATCAGGCCAAACTGCAATCCATACCCGCGTCTGCAACCTACCACCTTGGTCAAGTTAACAAGCGATTGCTTTGAAACCTTAAGAATAACACTTACCACCCAACTTCCGCCGGCTCAGCAAGATTAGTTGTCAACTTTAAAAGCGTTCTGCCTGTAACATTCCATACGCTCCATTCGTCACACGGCACTTTTCCGAACAAAAAAACTGTAAATCATGAAAATTCTACGCAATGGTTTTTCTATGTTTCTTCTCGCTGTACTTTTCTTTACAAATGTTCAAGGACAAGCCGATTCGAAGAACAATACCAATTTAAACACTCAAAGCAGATCCCTTACCAATTATACTGCGCTTTCACTGTCTATTCCGGCTACAGTAGAAGTATGGCAGGCTGCTGAGTATGCTTTTAAGATCACTGCAAATCAGGAAATTTTGGATAATATCATCACTGAAGTAAAAGACGGGGAACTGGTAATCAGGTCAAAAGATAATAAATGGAAATGGCGTGGCGACCAAAATATCAATATCACACTCAGTCTTCCACAAATTACCAGCCTGGAAATAAACGGTTCAGGATACATTATTGGAAAATCAACTATTTCTTCAGAAAAACTCAACCTGTTGGTTAATGGTTCAGGCCAGATCAGCATTAGGGATATCAACGTAACGGCGTTGAGTACCGAAATCAATGGTTCAGGCAGCATTCAGGAGCTCTCCGGAAATGCGGAACAGATAAGCATGGAAGTGAACGGATCCGGCAGTATTAAAGCCGGCGGGCTCAAATCAGACAGATCTACGATTGCCATATCCGGTTCAGGCACGGTTGCAGCCGGTTCAATACAATCTTTAGATGTCAATATTGCCGGAAGCGGAAACGTATCTTACCGGGGCAAGCCGGAGAATGTAAAAAAGAGAATTGCCGGTTCGGGAACTGTAAGCCAGGAATAAGTATTTGTAACTTTGTATTTCAGAAAAAAGCAATCAGCATGAAAAATATCTGTACCCTTTTGCCAGTTGTGTTACTGTTCCTTTCGCTTTCAGTAAGCAGTATTGCACAGGAAAAAACTGCCGGAAACCGGATCACGCAATCCCGCAACCTTTCAAATTTTAGTTTTATTAAACTGGAAATGAGCGGAAATGTTTATGTTCAGCAAGGCAATCAGTTCAGCGTTACAATTGAAGCGGCACCTGCATTAATTGATCAGATCACAACAACGGTCGTTGATAGAACGCTGGTAATAGATAGTAAAAACAAGAACTGGTCCGGCAGTTCTTCCGTTGTGAAGATTTATGTGCAACTACCCCTGGTACACGGTTTAGAAATAGCAGGATCCGGAACCATTGAAGCTAAGACGAACTTTACCAGTAATTTACTTGCCTGTACCCTTGGCGGATCGGGCAGTATAAAGCTCCTGGAAGTTTCTGCGGGGAAAGTGAGTCTTAAACTGGAAGGATCCGGTAAGATTGCGATAACAAAAGCCACTGCTGAAAATTTCATTTGCGAACTATATGGTTCGGGAAATTTAGTTTGTGAAAGCATCACAGCAAAGCTTTTGGCCGTTACACTGAATGGCTCCGGAGATATCTCCATACCCGAAATTGCAACCGGCAAACTTTATGTTCAAAACGCGGGATCAGGAAGTATCCGCCAATTAAACGGCGTAGCTTCAGAGGTATTACTGGAAAACAATGGATCGGGCGATATTTCCGCCGCAGGACTGGATGGTTCAACCATATCTATTGTAAATGCAGGGTCGGGAAATATTGCAGTGGGCACTTGCATGACACTTAATGCGCAAATAACCGGCAGTGGAAATATCCGTTATCAGGGTACGCCAAAAAATATGCATTCGTCAGTCAGTGGATCAGGAAATATCTCCGCTAACTGAAAGTATTCATATCATAAACTAATCAAAAGGCCCCGGTGGGGCCTTTTTACTTTTTGCCGGTAATAGCCCAGCCAGGGCAGGTTAGCTGCCCGGGTCTATCGGAGCAAGAACGGGTTCTCCTTATAAAGTTGCTTTCGGTTTTGTAGATTATCTGCCCGGACACAGCATGAACAGAGCTGATCACTGGCATCTTGTTTTTATTCTGCACTTTGGCAATACGGATACTGGCTATACTTTTTACCTTATTTCTTTCCGTTTCTGATTTTCAAAATTACTTTTGGACGATTATAATTAGTTTCAAAGCTGAACGCAAGATAACTTATGCTGAGACGAGTCAACCTGACCACACAGATCATGATAGGCATGGTGCTGGGCATACTGGCCGGCCAATTGTACAGGAGCACCCATCCGGATCCTGAAGACTGGAAGGCTTTTTCACACGGCATTCAGATTTTCAGCGACATCTTTCTCCGGCTGATCAAAATGATCATTGCGCCTTTGGTTTTTTCCTTATTGCTGGTTGGCATTGCGAAAGTGGGAGATTTTAAGACTGTCGGAAGAATCGGTTTAAAAACCATTATCTATTTTACCGTTGCTGCATTGTTAGCTATGGTAGTCGGGTTGATTATCGTAAATGTAGTTGAGCCCGGAAAGGCGTTAAATCTGCAACAGGTTGCCCGTGATGGAGTTGCCACAAAGGCCTTTGATGCCAGGGAGTTTATCACGCATATTTTTCCTGAAAGTGTCGTAGATTCTATGGCACACAATCAAATACTTCCGATTATCATTTTTGTCATGTTTTTTGGTATAGCTACTGCTGCCATACATGAGAGAGGTAAAGTAATCATTGATTTTTTTGATGCCGTATCGCATGTCATGCTGAAGGTTACAGCATATGTTATGAAGCTCGCGCCACTGGGCGTTTTCGGTGCCATAGCAGCAGTTATTGCGGAGAAAGGCCTTGGCGTACTTTCCGGATATCTCACCATCATTGCTTCCTTCTTCATCGGTCTGCTGATTTTTGTTTTTGGCGTGCTGCTTATTATTTGCCTCGTTATGAGAATTAAGTTTTTCTCCTTGCTGGCCCATGTACGTGAACCCATGTTGCTTGCCTTTACGACAGCCAGCTCAGAAGCAGCCATGCCTAAAACGATACTCGGCCTCGAGCGATTTGGATGCCCGAACAGGATTGTCAGTTTCGTGTTGCCTCTTGGCTATTCCTTTAATCTCGATGGATCTATCATGTACATGATCTTTGCTACAATCTCCATTGCGCAAGCCTATGGAATGGAAATAACTTTTGCGCAACAAATTTCCATGATGCTGATCCTCCTTATAAGCAGTAAGGGTATGGCCGGTGTTCCCAGAGCTTCCCTGGTGGTCATTGCCAGTATGCTGCAAATCTTCAACATACCGGCAGAGGGGTTAACGCTTTTGCTGGCCATAGACTGGCTGCTGGATATGGGCCGTGCCTGTACTAACGTTATTGGCAACGCTGTAGCTACTGCGGTAATCAGTAAATGGGAAGGAGAAATGGGCGAACCGGAAATTGCATTTAAGGAATAACAAAAGGCAATCACTGTCTGCTTCAACAAAAAAAATCGCCGGTTTAGACTAAACCGGCGATCAGTGTTAACAGGTATATTATGATTATTTAGGCACCACCGGATTTACGCTGGCGTATTTTAGGTGTATTGGTTGTTTTGGTGGCAGGTTTCTTTTCACTCTTTTTTGATTCCACGGTTTTGCTTTCTGTTTTCGCACCGGTTGATTTAGCACTTCCTCTCCTGGTCCTTTTCTTTGGCGCAGCTGCTTCAGTAGTTGCAGCTGTTGCGCTTGCAGCACCATTCAGCAAACTATAATCCACCAGTTCAATAAGAGCCATATCGGCATTGTCGCCGGCTCTGTTGCCGATCTTGATAATGCGTGTATATCCGCCGGGACGGTTGGCAATTTTTTGAGCCACCTCGCCGAACAACTGATCAACAGCTTCCTTGCTCCGTAAAATGCTAAAAACAACCCTGCGGTTATGGGTACTATTCTGCTTTGAACGGGTCAACAAGGGTTCCACATAGCGGCGAAGTACTTTTGCCTTAGCGGTGGTGGTAGTGATATGCTTATGCATAATAAGCGACGTAGCCATATTGCTTAACATGGCACCACGGTGTTGACTGGTCCTGCTTAACTTATTGATCTTATTCTGGTGTCTCATGTAATTATCTCCTTAGTTGGTATTCAAAAATGATCGCTACCAGCGTGCAATTAAAAAATCAATCAATCTTTCAACCACCCGGTAACAAGTTAAAAAATCACTCTTCCAGCTTAAACTTTGAAAGGTCCATTCCAAAGTGAAGCCCCTTCTCATTGATTAACGCTTCAATCTCCATCAGCGATTTGCGTCCGAAGTTGCGGAATTTCAACAACTCATTGGTATCATACTTGACCAATTCTGAAAGCGATCCGATTTTTGCAGCCTTCAGGCAATTGTATGCGCGTACGGAAAGATCAAGATCTTCGAGCGGTGTCTTTAACAGTTTGCGCATATGCAGTATATGCTCGTCAACCACATCATCTTCCTTTTTCTCCTTACTGTCAAACGTAATATTCTCATCAGAAATGAGCATGAGGTGCTGAATAAGAATACGCGCTGCCTCTTTGATAGCTTCTTCCGGATGAATGGTGCCGTCGGTGGTTATCTCCATAATCAGCTTCTCATAATCGGTCTTTTGTTCCACACGCGTATTTTCCACACCATACTTTACATTCTTGATCGGTGTGAAAATTGCATCAGTGGCGATAGTCCCAATCGGAGCGTCCTTCACTTCATTTTCTTCTGCCGGTACATATCCGCGGCCCTTTTGCACAATAATTTCCAGGTCTAACTTAACACTGCGCTCCATCCTGCAAATCACTAAATCCGGATTCATGATCCGGAAATTAGACGAAGCTTTTTCAATATCACCGGCACGGAAGTCATCCCTGTTTTTCAGGGATATCAGAATCTTCTCTTGCTGAAGGTCTTCATCCGTAGTTCTCTTTAGCCTGATTTGTTTGATGTTCAGGATGATCTCCGTCACATCTTCAATCACTCCTTTAATCGTGGAAAATTCATGATCTACACCGCTGATGCGCACTGAAGTGATTGCATAACCTTCCAGTGAAGACAACAACACTCTCCGCAATGCATTTCCTATCGTTACGCCAAAGCCGGGTTCAAGCGGACGGAATTCAAACAATCCTTCAAAATCTGTTGCTTTCTGCAGGACGATCTTATCAGGCTTTTGAAATGTGAGTAAGGCCATTATTTTTTCAGGTTTAAAGTTTAACGTTACGTATGCGTGCTGTATCGCAAAACAAACAGCGTCAGCAGGTTTGATTACTTAGAATACAATTCTACAATCAGTTGTTCATGAATATTTTCCGGAATCTGATCCTTTTCGGGCATGGCCAGAAATATTCCTTTCAGCGTATCACTGTTCCATTCGAGCCAGGGATATTTTGATTCACGGTTGCCAAGTGCCTGAGTGATTGCCGGGAGGTTTTTTGATTTTTCCTTGATACTGATCACATCCCCTGCCCGCAATACCAGCGACGGTATTCCTGCCACCTTGCCATTAACCGTGATATGTTTATGAGCAACCAATTGGCGTGCCGCACGGCGTGTTGGAGCTACTCCCAGCCTGAATACGGTGTTGTCCAGGCGCGCTTCCAGCAATTTTAACAGGTTTTCTCCGGTAACGCCTTTCTTGCGTACCGCTTCGCTGTAAAAACGGGCAAACTGACGCTCCAGCAAACCATATGTCATCTTTGCTTTCTGCTTTTCCTTTAACTGGGTAGCATACTCGGACGCCTGTTTTTTCTTACGCGATTGTCCATGCATGCCCGGAGGATAGCTTTTCTTCTCCAATGATTTGGTATATCCCATGATGGGTTCTCCAAATCTTCTGTTAATCTTAGCTTTTGAACCGGTGAATCTTGCCATGTTACTATTGAGTACTGAGTAATGTGTGGTGAATGAAGTTTTGTTTCTGCAGCTATTAGGTTATACCCTTCTTTTCTTCGCCGGCCTGCAGCCATTGTGAGGCAGCGGCGTGATATCCCTGATCAGCGTCACGTCAATTCCGGAAGAGGAAATGGAGCGGATGGCTGATTCCCGGCCGGAACCGGGTCCCTTTACGAATACTTCCACCTTGCGCATTCCGGAATCGTGGGCAACTTTGGCTGCATCCTGTGCAGCCAGCTGCGCCGCATACGGCGTGTTTTTCTTTGACCCTTTGAATCCGATTTTGCCGGCAGATGACCAGGAAATTACCTGTCCGGTCTTATTGGTAAAGGTGATGATGATATTATTAAAGCTTGCCTGAATATGCACATGCCCTTCAGGTTCCGCTTTAATGGTACGCTTTTTTGTACTTTTTTTTGTCTCAGCCATTGCTATGAGTTCTTTTACTGTATGATGTACAGGATACCAATCATCCTGCCGGTTATCCTATTTTTTAGCCGGTGTCTTTTTCTTACCTGCTACGGTTTTACGCTTGCCTTTACGTGTTCTTGAATTCGTTCTCGTCCGCTGTCCCCTTGTGGGAAGTCCTTTACGGTGGCGGATACCGCGATAACATCCGATATCCATCAACCTTTTAATATTCAACTGAATCTCTGAACGCAGGGCGCCTTCTACTTTCCAGTCGTTGTTGATGATGGTTCGTATTGCATTCAACTCATCGTCATTCCAATCCTTTACTTTCTTAGTAATGTCCACTCCTGCATCTGTCAGAATCTTTTTTGCAGCCGACTGGCCAATACCAAATAAGTACGAAAGGCCTACATATCCTTGTTTGTTCTTTGGTAAATCAACACCAGAAATTCTCGCCATGTTGTCTTGTTAAGCTTATTTATTAGTTCAATTATCTTTACTCACACACTGAATTGACGCATTGGAAAACGCATTAACCCTGGCGTTGCTTGTAGCGAGGATTTTTCTTGTTGATTACATACAGCTTTCCTTTCCTGCGTACGATCTTGCATTCAGTGCTTCTTCTTTTTATGCTTGCTCTAACTTTCATCTGTCCTGTTTTAAACTTTGCTGAAATCAAGTTTCACTCTCTTAAACCTGCTGCACCCTATTTGAACCGGTAGGTGATTCTACCCCTGGTAAGGTCATATGGCGACATCTCTACTGTTACCTTATCGCCGGGAAGAATACGTATGTAGTGCATGCGCATTTTACCGGAAATGGTAGCAATTATTTCGTGGCCATTTTCAAGGCGGACGCGAAACATGGCATTTGATAACGATTCCGTGATCGTGCCGTCCTGTTTAATAAGATCCTGTTTAGCCATTCAAATTTTGAGGGTGCAAATATCGGTTTTATTCGTGAATTTTTTTAGCTATTGTTCCATCCGCTCCTTTTAGCTTCAACCTGCCTTTCTCAATGCGGAATCATCTCGGCTCCGGTAACCTCTTCAATGAATTCAAACGTGGTAAGCATATCTGGTCCTGACCTGGTGACAGCCACCGTATGTTCAAAATGTGCGGAAGGCCGGTGGTCTTCCGTAAAAATGGTCCACCCGTCATTTGACTGCAACACATTACGCTTTCCGGCATTTACCATAGGCTCAATCGCTATAACCAGGCCTTCCATCAACTTAATCCCGGCTCCTCTTTTACCGTAATTAGGAACTTCCGGATCTTCATGCAACTTTTTTCCGATGCCATGACCAACCAATTCTCTGACCACGGAAAATCCATTCTTTTCCACAAACTCCTGCACTGCTGCGGCGATATCTCCTATTCGTTTGCCTGTTTTTGCCTGCGCTATTCCAAGATTCAATGACTCCCTGGTGACTTTCAATAGTTGCCTTTTTTCCGGAGAAATTTCACCTACCGGGAATGTATAAGCACTATCGCCATAAAATCCATTTAAAAGAACACCAATATCCACTGACACAATATCACCTTCTTTCAAGACCGTTTCGCCCGGTATGCCATGTACAACCGCCTCGTTCACAGAAATACAGGCAGCGTTTGGAAATCCTCTGTAACCAAGAAAAGCCGGCACTCCCCCATGATCCATGATGAACTGATGCACCAGTTCATCCAGCGAAATCGTTGTTACTCCAGGTTTTATGTGCTTTGCCACTTCGGCTAAAGTCCTCGAAACAAGCAAAGAACTCTCCCTTATGCATTCAATCTCATCCGGTGTCTTGTAATAAATCATGCTTTATTAAACACTTACTGCTGTCCGTCCTTTAATGCGACCTGATTTCATCAAACCGTCGTAGTGGCGCATCAGCAAATGACTTTCAATTTGTTGTAAAGTGTCAAGAATAACACCTACCATAATCAGCAACGAGGTACCTCCATAGAAGTTCGCCCACTGGCTATTTACACCAAACAAGCTGGCGATTGATGGCATAATTGCTACAAAAGCCAGAAACAATGCTCCCGGCAGTGTGATTCTCGACATAACCGTATCAATGAAATTTGCGGTTTGTTTGCCGGGCTTAACGCCGGGTATAAAACCACCATTGCGCTTCATGTCATCCGCCATTTGAATAGGATTGACAATAATTGCGGTATAGAAATACGTGAAAACAACGATCAGCAATACGTTGGCAAAGTTGTACCAGAAAGAATTCGGATTGGTGAATGAAGTTGCGCCCTGCATCGCAGCAGAATCCGGAAAAAACTGAGCTATGGTTGCAGGTATAAACATAAGCGCCTGTGCAAAGATGATTGGCATAACACCCGCGGCATTTACCTTCAGCGGGATGTACTGCCTTACCCCTCCATATTGTTTATTGCCCACTACCCGCTTGGCATATTGTACCGGTATTTTCCGTGTACCCTGTACCAGCAAAATTACCATAACAATCACTGCCAGGAGAACTACAATTTCCAGCAGGAAGGAAACCAATCCACCTCCTTCATTCAGACGGCTTTCAAACTCTGCGATAAATGCAAATGGCAATTGCGCGATAATGCCAATCATGATTAACAATGAAATGCCATTTCCAATACCCCGGTCGGTGATCTTTTCCCCCATCCACATGATGAAGATGGTGCCAGCAGTAAGTATTACCACTGTTGACAACCAGAAAAGGCCGGAACTTGTTACCACATCAGCACCAATTCCGCTCTTCAGGTAAACGACATAGCCGGAAGCTTGTGCCGCAGTAATAATCACGGTCAGCCAGCGGGTAATGTTGTTAATTTTTCTACGGCCGCTTTCTCCTTCCTTTTGCATTTTCTGAAAAGTAGGCACTGCCAGGGTCACCAACTGCATCACGATAGATGCAGATATATAAGGCATAATACCCAGTGCAAAAATAGATGCTCTCGAAAAGGCACCGCCTGCAAAGATATCCAGAAGTCCAAAGATGCCCTTTGAGCCTTGCTGCGTTACTGCTTCCAATTGCACAGGGTCAATACCGGGCAGTACAATGTATGAACCAACCCTGTAAACCAGAATGAGACCAAGCGTATAAAGTATCCTTTGACGCAGGTCCTCAATCTTCCAGATATTTTGTATAGTTTGAACGAAACGTTTCATGTACCTGATTAAACAAGGTTAATTGTTCCTCCGGCAGCTTCAATGGCCTTTTTAGCCGATTCGCTTACCGCATTTACTTTAATATCGAGTTTTGCCTTTAATTCACCGGTTCCAAGAATTTTGATACGGTCGTTCTTGGTGATGATACCATGTTCCAGCAAAGTTTCGTGATTGATCGTTGTCAGGTTATATTTTTCAGCATATGCCTGCAACTTACCTAAGTTTATCACCTCAAATTCCTTGCGGAACGGATTCTTAAATCCGAATTTCGGAAGCCTGCGCTGCAACGGCATCTGACCGCCTTCAAAGCCACGCTTGCTCTTGTTACCACTTCTGGATCCTGCACCTTTATTGCCTCTGGTGGAAGTACCCCCATGACCGCTTCCCTGGCCCCGGCCAATTCGTTTCACTTTCTTTACTGAACCCCTCGCCGGCTTTAGATTACTTAAATTCATACTTAGATTTTTTCAATTGTCACTAAATGTTTCACTTTGGTCAGCATCCCCTGAATCTGTGCAGTGTCTTCTTTCACCACCGGCACATGCAACTTACGAATGCCTAAAGCCACCATTGTTTTCTTCTGGCGTGCCGGCCTGTCTATTGCGCTTTTTACTTGGGTAATTTTAAGTTTAGCCATCGTTCTTTTGTATTGGAGGTTCAATGATTACAACTTTGAATGGAGTTGCCTCATTAAAGACCTTTCTGTTAACCGTTAAAAACTTTGTTCAGGTTGATGTTTCGGGTCTGGGAAATTACCAGCGGATCGCGCACCAGTGATAATGCTTTGATTGTTGCCTTTACCACATTATGCGGATTGGTGGATCCCAGTGATTTTGCCAATACATCTGTTACCCCTGCACTCTCCAGTACGGCGCGCATGGCGCCTCCGGCAATTACCCCCGTTCCATGAGAAGCAGGCTTTATCCAAACTTTTGATGCGCTGAACTTCGCAATCTGCTCATGAGGTATGGTGCCTTTGTAAACAGGTACTTTCACCAGGTTCTTTTTCGCATCGTCTATTCCTTTAGTGATGGCTTCCTGCACTTCTCTTGCTTTTCCAAGCCCCTGACCTACAATGCCATTGCCATCTCCTACCACTACCAGTGCGGAAAAACTAAATGTGCGGCCTCCTTTGGTAACTTTCGCTACCCGCTGAATATTTACCACCTTGTCTTTAAGGTCAAGCTCGCTGGCTTTTACTCTTTGAATGTTTGCTTGCGCCATTTGTTTACTTCGAATTTCTTGTTACCTGATGTAATTTTATATGTGCCTGTTAAAACTGAAGGCCCCCTTCACGTGCGCCATCCGCTACCGCCTTTACACGACCATGGTACAGATAACCGCCGCGGTCAAACAACACGCTGGTAATACCTGCATCGGCGGCCTGTTTGGCTATAGCCTTGCCCACTTCCTTCGATTTTTCAATTTTGGTTCCAGTAAGATTTTTCATATCACGTGAAGAGGCAGCAGCAAGCGTGTGACCCTGCGTATCATCAATTAACTGCACATAGATTTCGCTGTTACTGCGAAACACGGAAAGCCTTGGACGTTCTTTGGTTCCGGCTAACTTCTTGCGAATTTTCCTGCGGATTTTTTCTCTTCTTGCTTCCTTTCTGACCATTGTATTTAGTTTTTATTCCAGCCACGGAATTTGCCGTAGCACATTATTCTAATTTTACTTAGCACCCGCTGCAGCCGATTTACCCGCTTTGCGCCGCAGCACTTCTCCTCCATACTTGATACCCTTGCCTTTATAGGGCTCCGGTTTCCTCACCATCCTGATCTTGGCAGCCATCTGTCCGAGCAACTGTTTATCAAAACTCTGCAATGTTACTATCGGATTCTGGCCTTTTAACTGCTCGGCTGTTGCTTTTACTTCCTTAGGTAATGCAATCAATACCGGGTGCGAATAGCCGACAGACAATTCAAGCAGCTGACCGGTAACTGCTGCGCGAAAACCGACACCCACCAGTTCCAGTTTTTTTTCATAACCTTCCGTCACCCCTTTCATCATATTGGCAAGCAAAGCACGGTATAAACCATGCAAGGCTTTATGGCGCTTCTGATTAGTTGGGCGGTTTACCACAACCTGTCCGTCTTCCGTACTGAATGTAATATCCGGATCAACTTTCTGAGTCAGTTGTCCTTTGGGCCCTTTTACGGTAACTTCATTAGAAGCCGAAACCGAAAATGTTACTCCCTTTGGCAATGTAACCGGCATTTTACCTATCCGTGACATGATTTCTTATTTCTGTTTTTTGACTAATATTTCCTTCAATCGCTTACCCTCTTCAACCGGCTCTTCCTGCTTATCACTTACTTTCTTAGTTGTTCTTACAAAGGGCTTTGTTAGAAAATATAGCAAAGCACTTCCCCGCCCACTTTCTGAGATTTTGCTTCCTTGTCCGTCATCAATCCTTTTGATGTGGAGATTACCGCAATGCCCAGGCCATTCATGACTTTAGGTAATTCATCCGCTCCCTTGTACCTTCTCAAACCCGGGCGGCTAACCCTGCGCAATGACCGGATGGCCGGTTGCTTGGTAACCTGATTGTACTTCAATGCAATTTTGATCAATCCACTGCCAGGCGCGGAATCATCAAACTTATACTTGAGGATGTACCCCTTATCGTATAAAATTTCTGTCAGGCGCTTTTTCAGGTTTGACGCAGGAATTTCCACTATTCGATGATTTGCACTCAATGCATTACGCATGCGTGTGAGGTAGTCTGCTATCGGATCGGTTACCATTTTATTCGGAAGTAGTTAGTAGTTAGAAGTTAGTTGCCGGAAAATTTACCAGCTTGCTTTTGTTACACCTGGAATCTTTCCATTTAATGCTAGTTCTCTGAATTTGATTCTCGAGATCCCAAACTGGCCGATATATCCTTTTGGCCGGCCTGTAATCTGGCAGCGGTTATGCATGCGCACCGGAGATGCATTTTTTGGCAACTTATCCAATGCAGCATAATCACCAGCCGCTTTCAGCGCTTTGCGTTTTTCAGCGTATTTAGCTGTCATGCGTGCGCGTTTTCTCTCTCTTGCTTTAACTGATTCTTTTGCCATTTGCTTATTTGTCTTTTTTGAACGGAATGCCCAATTCGGTCAACAATGCCTTTGCCTCTTCATCACTGTTGGAGCTGGTAACGAAGGTGATATCCATACCATTTATCTTCGTGATCTTGTCAATATCAATTTCAGGAAAAATAATATGTTCCGTAACGCCTAAGGTATAGTTACCGCGCCCGTCAAAACTTTTATCATTCACTCCTTTAAAGTCACGCACACGTGGCAAAGCCACGGAGATAAAGCGATCAAGAAATTCATACATTCTTTCGCCCCGGAGGGTAACGCGCACGCCAATTGGCGTGTTGGCCCGCAGTTTGAAATTGGAAATATCCTTTTTAGATTTGGTAGCAACAGCACGTTGCCCGGCAATAGCACTGATTTCTGCTACTGCTGTATCAATCAGTTTCTTATCGGCTGTGGCAGCACCCACTCCCTGATTGATCGCAATTTTCTCCAAACGCGGAACCTGCATGCTGGACTTAAAATTAAATTGCTTTTTCAAGGCAGGCACTACATTTTCTTCGTAGTGTTTTCTTAACCTCGGTATGTATTTTTCCATGTTAATACTTTGAATCGATTATTTAATCACCTGGCCTGAACGAACCCTTCCTTTCGCGAAACGCACAGATTTTTCATTCTCCCGTTTTCTTCCGATGCGGGTAGGTTTGCCGTCTTTCGGGTCAAGCAACATCAGTTTTGAAAGGTGAACCGGCGCTTCTTTCTTCACAATACCACCCTGTGTATTCTTTGCATTGGGCTTGGTATGGCGGGATACGATATTAATCCCTTCAACGAGGGCTTTCATCTTATCCACCATTACTTCGAGTACACGGCCTTTCTTTCCTTTATCATCACCGGAACGTACATATACCATGTCATTTTTCTTAACATGGGTTTTGGTTTTAAACCGGCTGCTTGTCTTTTTTGTATTGTTCATTGTTACAGTACTTCAGGTGCTAAAGAAATAATCTTCATGAATTGTCTTTCCCGCAGCTCTCTGGCTACAGGCCCGAATATGCGGGTGCCTCTTGGTTCATCAGACGGGTTGAGTAATACACAGGCATTGTCATCAAACCGAATGTACGAACCGTCCTTTCTCCTGATTCTCTTTTTAGTTCTTACGATTACCGCTTTGGAAACAGTTCCTTTCTTCAGCTGTCCGGCAGGAATCACATCTTTCGCGGTAACGATTACTACATCTCCAACAGATGCGTACCGCTGATGTGAATGGCCAAGCAGGCGAATCACCAACACTTCCCGTGCTCCACTGTTATCCGCCACCGTCAATCTTGATTCTGTCTGTATCATTGCTCTAAGATTCTTTTTACTGGTTGGTAAACTGCCTCTGACTGTTGCATCAGCAGCGGCCGCAACCACTCTTTTGGAACTTTGTTTTACTTCACCTTTTCAATAATCTCCACCAGGCGCCAGCGCTTATTCTTACTTAATGGTCTTGTTTCCATAATCCTGACCGTATCGCCAATGGAACATTGCTGTTGCTCATCATGGGCCAGCATTTTCTTGGTCATTTTTAGGTACTTCCCGTAAAGGGGGTGTTTCACCTTACGCTCGATGGACACCGTTATGGTTTTGTTCATCTTGTTGCTGGTTACAACACCTATTCTCGATTTTCTAAGATTTCTTTCCATGAATTGCGTACGCTTTATTTTTTATGCAGGTCACAAACAGCAGACTGCCTATTTCACCGTTTCTTTAGCTTCCGTTAAGGAGCGGTTTGTTAATTCCGTCTTCATACGGGCAATATCTCTCCGCAACTGACGGAGGGTCATTGGGTTTTCCAGGGTAGTGACAACATGATTGAATTTCATCTTCAGGTAATGTGCACTATCTTCCTTTAATTTATCCACCACTTCCGCAGTAGTAAGGTCTTTCAGGTTTAATTTTTTCTTTGCCATAATGCTTGCTTTTTAAGCTTTGTAATCTCTTGCCACCACGAATTTCGTATGCACCGGTAATTTATCTGCTGCCAGTTGCATGGCTTCCTTAGCAATGTTCAGGGCTACTCCTTCTGCTTCAAACAGGATTCTCCCCGGCTTCACCGGAGCCACCCATCCTTCCGGGTTACCTTTACCTTTTCCCATACGAACCTCTGCCGGTTTTTTTGTTAAAGGCTTATCAGGAAATACGCGAATCCAAACCTGGCCTTCCCGTTTCATGTGACGGGTTAATGCTACGCGGGCGGCTTCCAACTGCTTGTCAGTCAACCAGGCTTCGTCCAGTGTCTTAAGTCCAAATGAACCGAAAGAGAGGCTGAATCCACGCTGTTCATTACCCTTCATTTTGCCTCGCTGGGTCTTGCGGTACTTGGTTTTTTTCGGTTGTAACATGCTTGCTGTTCTTTACTTATTCTTGCAATTCACTTTAATTTATTCAAACTAATGCCGGAGATCCGGCTGGAATTAACTCTTTTCCGGACGCTCCCGGTCCTTTCCTCTTCCGCCTCCACTTCTTCTTCCACCACCCCGCTCGCGATCACGGTCCCTGTCCCCTCCACCCCCTGTTCCGCTCTTCGGGCGTTGCATTTCCGTGGTCTTTTGACCAACGTTAGGCGACAAGTCGCGCTTGCCATAGATCTCCCCTTTACAAATCCACACTTTAATACCAATTTTTCCGTAAACGGTTTGCGCTTCTGCCAGTGCATAATCGATATCTGCACGGAATGTATGCAACGGAACCCGTCCTTGCTTGATTTCTTCTGAACGCGCTATTTCCGCTCCACCTAACCTGCCGCTGATTCTCACTTTAATTCCTTCCGCTCCCATTCTTAAAGCAGAAGCCAGGGCCATTTTAATGGCACGGCGGTAATTAATCCGCGCTTCAATCTGCCGGGCAATGGTGTCACCTACAATTGCCGCTTCAATTTCCGGACGGCGTATCTCTACAATATTGATCTGCACTTCCTTATCCGTCAGCTTTTTCAGCTCTTCCTTAATACGATCAACTTCTCCGCCACCTTTTCCGATAATAATTCCCGGACGCGAGGTATGAATAGTAATTGTTAACCTGTTAAGGGTTCTTTCAATCACGATTTGTGCCAGGCCACCTTTGGTAATACGCGCTCTGAGATAGTTGCGGATCTTTTCATCTCCCACCAATTTTTCGGCAAACTCACGTCCGCCGTACCAGTTGGATTCCCATCCTTTAATGATACCGAGACGGTTACCAATCGGATTTGCTTTTTGTCCCATGCAATTGTTTTATTCTATTGGATTAGTTAGTTTATGTTGTAGCAACTTCTTTAGCTGCCTTTTTACTTCTGGTTGATTTCTTTACCGGTGCTACAGCAGGAGCAGCGGAATTATCTTCTGCAGCTTTTACTGTTTCAGTTGACGTTTTTTCAGCTACCACCATTTTCGAGTCCACCACGAGGGTAATATGATTAGAGCGTTTACGCTTTTTATAAGCACGGCCGTGAGGAGCAGGCAGCCAGCGTTTCAACATGGTGCCCCCATCTACAAACAGTGTCTTTACAATAAGCCGGGCATCTTCAATGCGAACACCCTCGTTCTTTTTCTCCCAATTATCGATTGCAGAACGCAACAGTTTCTCCATGGGCTTTGCGCCATACTTCGCACTGTGCTGCAATACAAACAATGCCCTCTCCGCATCCATGCCCCGTATTAAATCCGCTAAGTACCGCATCTTGCGGGGGGAAGAAGGACAATTTCTCAATATGGCTCTAGCTTCTGCCATGGTTTAACTGATTTTCTTTGATGAATGACCTTTGAAATTTCTTGTCGGGGCAAATTCTCCCAATTTATGGCCTACCATGTTTTCACTCACATAAATCGGGATGAACTTATTACCGTTATGTACGGCAAAAGTGTTTCCTACGAATTCAGGCGTGATGGTTGAACGGCGTGACCAGGTTTTAATCACGGTCTTTTTTCCGCTGGAGGTCATTTTATCAACTTTCTCCTGCAGGTTGTGATCTACGTAAGGCCCCTTTTTAATACTTCTGCTCATTCTTTATGATTAGTTATGCGTGATCTGTTAATCATTTAATTTTTTGCCGTTGCAGTGGGTCACTGCCGCCGGTTACTTCTTTTTCCTGCTGATGATGAATTTATTAGACACATTTTTAGGATGCCGCGTCTTCATGCCTTTTGCATAAACACTGGTCCTGGAACGCGGATGTCCACCCGATGCTTTTCCTTCACCACCACCCATTGGGTGATCGACCGGATTCATGGCAACACCACGAACGCGCGGGCGCACCCCTTTCCAGCGATTGCGTCCGGCTTTACCTGAATGTTCTGTATTATGATCGGAGTTGGAGGCAGAGCCGATGGTGGCTATGCAATTCGCCAACACCATCCTGTTTTCGCCGGATGGCAATTTAATAATGGCATATTTCCCTTCCCTGGCACTTAATTGTGCATTGGCGCCGGCACTGCGCGCCATGGCACCCCCTTTGCCCGGATGCAATTCTATATTGTGTATGATGGTACCTAATGGTATGTCTTTCAGGAAGAGCGCATTACCGATTTCGGGAGGCGCATCGGGGCCTGATACTATCGTTTGCCCTACTTTGATACCTGCCGGAGCAAGAATGTATCTTTTTTCACCGTCCTTATAATGAATAAGGGAAATAAATGCAGAACGGTTGGGATCGTATTCAATAGTTTTTACTTCACCGGGAACTCCGTGTTTGTCGCGTTTGAAGTCGATGAGGCGATACATCTGTTTATGGCCTCCGCCTATATACCGCATGGCACGATGCCCGTCACTGTTTCTGCCGCCTGTTTTCTTAATAGGCTCAAGCAAACTCTTTTCAGGAGTATGGGTGGTGATCTCTGCAAATGCATTTACGATCCTGAACCTCGATCCCGGGGTAACCGGGTTTAATTTTCTAACTGCCATCTTTGATTACTTTTCCGCTAATCTTTAACGTTAATTGCTGTTCGTCTTTTTCACGTTGCTCACCTGAGCATCGTGTTTATTTTCTGAATGATCAGATGTTTGCGTAGAAGTCTATCGCTTCCCCTTTTGCAAGGGTTATGTAAGCCTTCTTTATCGGACTCTTCATTCCGGTAGAAACACCTTTACGGGTATTGCGCTGTTTTGTCTTTCCAGGAAGCAAAGAGGTAGAAACTGACTTCACGGTAACACCATACATCTTCTCCACCATATTCTTAATCTGAATCTTATTCGCATTTCTTGCTACCACGAATCCAACCTTATTGTATTTCTGACTCAATGCGTTCAGTTTTTCTGAAATCAATGGTCTGATTAATATCTCTGCCATGATGCGGTACCCTTTTAATTGTTAACTGCTTCAAAATGTTTTAAGCTGCTTTCCACAAAAACCAATGTAGAAGCATTCATAATTTCATACGTATTAAGGTCGCTCACCTTTGCGATTCTGCTCTTTGGCACATTGCGGCTTGCAATCATCAGGTTGGCATCGGCTTCATTTACCACCAGGATGCTCTTTTTTCCGGACAGTCCCAGATTCTTCAGTATCTGTGCAAACTCCCTGGTTTTCGCATTGGCCAGGGTAAAATCTTCCAATATGGCAATGCTGTTATCTTTTGCCTTGTAGGTCAGGGCCGATTTTTTTGCCAGGTCCTTTACCTTTTGATTGAGCTTAAAACTGTAGTCACGGGGTTTTGGCCCAAATATCCGTCCGCCACCCGGAAACAATGGGCTCTTGATACTTCCTTTTCTTGAACCGCCGGTTCCCTTTTGCTTATGCAGTTTCTTGGTGGAGCCCGATACTTCGGATTTCTCTTTGGCCTTATGCGTTCCCTGGCGCTGATTTGCCAGAAATTGCTTCACCGTAAGGTAGATGGCATGATCATTCGGTTCTACGCCAAAAACGGACTCCGGCAGATCGACGCTTCTTCCTGCTTTGTTCCCGTCTGTTTTTAAAACTTCAACTTTCATGGTTCTATTGTTATAGCGGTGAGGCCGTATTAATTATCATTCTTTATTACTACATAAGATCCTTTTGGACCGGGAATGCAGCCATTCACCACCATCAGGTTCTTATCAGCAAATATTTTAAGTACAGAGATGTTACGGACTTTCACCGTTTTGCCGCCATCGCGGCCTGCCATGCGCAAACCTTTGAAAACCCTGCTTGGATAAGAGGAACCTCCCAGTGAACCCGGGGCCCTGTTTCTGTCGTGCTGGCCATGTGTCTGCCCTCCTACACCATGGAAACCATGGCGCTTTACAACACCTTGAAAGCCTTTACCTTTAGAAACACCTACGATATTTACTTTATCCCCTTCTGAGAAGATGTCAACAGAGATCGTATCCCCCAGCGCCTTCTCTAAACTAAAATCGCGAAATTCCAGCACCTTTCTTTTGGCAGGTGTACCGGCTTTCGCGAAATGCTTCTGAAGTGGCTTGGAGGTATTCTTGTCTTTTTTCGTATCAAAGCCCAATTGAACGGCACTATAACCGTCAATATCGTTGGTTTTGATCTGTGTTACCACACATGGACCGGCTTCTATGAGGGTACAGGAGATACTTTTTCCTGTTTCATCGAAGTAGCTGGTCATGCCGACCTTTTTTCCTATAATGCCTTTCATTTCGGTAGTGTCTTTTAACCTTTAATGTTAATTTCCACACCACTGGGCAATTCTAATTTGCTCAGCGCATCCACTGTTTTGGATGATGAGGTGTAAATGTCAAGTAAGCGTTTGTAAGTACAGAGCTTAAATTGTTCGCGGGCCTTCTTATTCACATGAGGAGAACGCAACACGGTGAAGATTTTTGTCTCGGTGGGAAGGGGTATTGGCCCTGCTACTACGGCACCGGTGCTGCGCACCGTTTTCACGATCTTCTCACAGCTTTTATCAACCAAACTGTGGTCATACGACAATAACTTTATTCTGATTCTCTGTGCCATTTATTTCAATGAGCTTTTAAAAACGGATTGCAAAGGTATATTATCTACTTCGTTTCTCCAATAGTCTCAGAAATATTTTTACGGGTGAGCCGCTTTACAAATGTCTCCGATACAGGGAAACAGTACAAATACAGGATGATTCAGGTACCAAAAGAAAAACGCCATCCATACGAATGAGGCGTTTACCATACAAACCTTGCAATTGCTTTTCTGTCAGAACAACACCATTAGTAACCGTATGGTGATAAACAGGAAAGCAAGAACAATAAACCAACTTCCGATTTCAGTGATAAGCTGATCTTTCGTTTTCATGAAAATGGTGTTTTAGAATAAATCAAGACCCGGCAAAAACGGAGCCGTTTAAACAAAAAGTATTCTGCAGAAGGTCGTTTTTTACTAAAATGAAGGGGTTTTACAGTTTGCTGACAAATTCAGCCAAATGGAAATCGCAAATAACTTTTTTCGATTGCAGGTGCAAAAGCCGGGTTTATATCCTTTGTATCTAGATTTGAAACAAAGCAACCACTGAACAAACAGGGTTGATTCCTTTACGGCTGTTACTCAAAATTACCCATCATTTTAACATATTAACCAATTATCAATTATCTTGCCTATACCCAATCTATTAATAGATAAATGATCCCCATTGATAGAAGTTTGCCGCGTTTACAAAATAGCTAAATTTAATAGCAATCAATTGCAAAGAGGGACAGGCCATTTCTAACTTCACCATTTGTTCTATGAAAAAGTTGCTTGCTTTTTTTCAGAGCTCTGGCATAAAATCAACCGCCAAACATATCGACCTGGCTTTCAGGCTGGAATTTGTTAAAACAGAACTGCTCCGGGTGAACATGATGATCAGCCTTATTGCTTTCGGATTTGCAGCGGGCCTGTTTGCTTTTTTCTTTATCAGGGAAGATGTGGTGTTTGACCAGGTGCATCCTGTAATACCTTTCCTTTCGTTGTTGCTGGCGGGTATGATGATTTATGAGATTATTTGCCGGCAGTACATACTATACCGGCTTCATCACAAACAACAATTGCAAAACTGGTTCAATCTTGGCAACCTGTTTATTGAAGCCAGTTTCCCGACCATGATAATCGGATTCTTTGCTGTTACTATGGACCCACTGGTCGTTTTCATCTCTCCCTTTATCCTCTTCTATTTCCTGTTTATCATGCATTCGATTCTGCACCTTCAATTTTCCAGCGGCATTTTTACCGGAGTGGTTGCTGCAGCGGAATATTTTCTGCTGGCAAACTATGTCCTGCACACAATAGACCGGCAACACACAGACCCGCTGGTTGTTTCCACCACCTTAATAATTATCCGCACCCTTATCATACTCTTGTGCGGAATTGCCGCAGCCAATATTGCTTCAGAAATCAAGCATCGGGTAATACATACTTATCATACCATTAATGAGAAAAATATGATCCGTCATATTTTCGGACAACAGGTATCGCATGAGATTGTTGATGACATGCTGCAGGGTAACCAGGGACTGTCTACCAAGCGCCTGCCATTATGTGTGATGTTTGTGGATGTGAGAAACTTTACCCCATTCGCTGCAAGCAAAACACCTGAAGAGGTGCTGGATTTTCAGAACAAACTGTTTGCAAATATGATTGAAGCCATCAATAAAAATCATGGTATCATCCACCAGATAATGGGCGACGGCTTAATGGCCTCCTTCGGTGCACCCGTTTCTCATGGCAACGACTGTGCAAATGCTGTCAGAGCCGGTGAGGAAATACTAAGTGCCACTGAAACACTTGTGAAAGAAAAAGAGATTCCACCTACACGGTTAGGTATTGGCATTCATTATGGAGCGGCAGTAACCGGTCAGATTGGTACAGAACTTCGGAAACAATATTCGATTGTAGGCAATGTGGTAATCATTGCTTCACGTATTGAGCAACTGAACAAAGAGTACAATACACAATTCCTGATTTCCCGCACTGTTTTTGAACAGTTGCCTGCCACGATTCAAGCAACCTCATTAGGATTTGTTACACTTAAAGGTGAACATGAACCATTGGAAATTATGCGATTAAGATAATGTTGCACATGCTGCAGTTTTGATTTCTTTTACTCAATTTGATTTCCTCTTCATTGGAATATTTACCAACCGGGCCGGCGTGGTTGTTACAAATCATGGTAAAGAAACCAGGGACAAAGACAGTAAGTAATTTGAAAAAGTGCATTACTATATCCTTTAATTCAATCACTATTGTCCAACTAAAGTGGGCTTAAGCCCACCAGGAGGGGGTTTCATCCTGTAACCCCACACTTCAGCTTGGGATTATAGCATGCACACCAGTATTGGATTTCAGCTTACACCCAAATTTTTTAGCCGGACAACAATGAAATTCAATATATATTTCAAAATACGTTAACTTGGTCTGCGATCCGGCTAAACAACTGTTGTAAAAATAAATGAACCTGTTTCGCTTTCTTCATACAGAACAATAATTTTCTTTAAAAATCCAGACCATGAACAGGGCCATTAACCAGATACTGATCACCGTTATCTTCCTTTCATCAATCCAGAATAATATTGCACAGGCTACCGCTCCTCAGAATATACTTTTCATCTTTGATGCATCAGGCAGCATGTGGGGTAAACTGGATAACAGTACCAAAATACAGGTCGCAAAGGAAACGATGGGTGAACTTTCCGGGAAAATAGCAACCGGAGCAAATGTCGGGCTAATAGCCTATGGACATAACAGTTCCTCCGACTGCAATGATATCGAAGTATTGTTGCCAATTGCTCCATTCGATAAAACTTCCTTCAACTCCAAAATAGCAGCACTTAATCCCAAAGGCAAAACTCCTATCGCTAAATCTATTAAAGTGGCACTTGAGACAATCAGGGGAAGCACTGATCCGGTGACTGTTATTCTCGTAAGTGATGGATTGGAAACCTGTGAAGGCAATGCATGCCAGGTGGTGAAAGATGCGAGGGCTGCAGGAATAAAAATCACCATGCATGTTGTGGGTTTTGGTATTGCAGAAAAAGATTTATCACCACTGGAATGTATTGCGCAGGCAGGAGGAGGTCGCTATTTTTCTGCGAACAATGCCGGTGAGTTGGCAGATGCACTGGAGAAAACGGTTGCGGAAATGCCGGCAGGTGATGCCTATCTTTCTGTAAAAGCGCTGCTGGAAGGAAAGTTAACCGATGCATCGGTACGGGTATTGCAAAAGGGCAACCCGAAAGATATTGCCAATGGCAGAACCTATGAATCACCGGAAACCAATCCGCGGTTGCTGCAAATACCTGCCGGCACTTATGATGTAATTATTGAAGCAGTCTCCATACAAAGCCGTCCGAAGCATACGTTTGAAGATGTGGTGATCAAGGCTAAGGATACCCTGGTTAAAGAGGTGTCATTCGACCAGGGCATAGTGGAAGTTATGGTAACAAACAACGGCGAATTGTCGGATGCTACTATTCAACTCTTTAATTCACAAACTGGAAAGGTTGTAACAGCTACCCGATCTTACAATAAGAAAGAAACCAATCCAGCAAAATTAAATGTGCCGCCCGGAAATTACGACCTGGTTATCGCATCGGTTGAAATTAGCGGCAAGCCGGAGAAGAAGTATGAAAACATTGTATTAGGGAGCAGTGGTAATCAAGCCTTCTCACATAACTTTGAATCCGGTACCTTTAGTATCGGAACAAAACAAGGAACCGCTTATGTAGATGCAACCGTAAGTATCGTGAATCTAAAAAGCGGAAAAGTAGCTGCCTCAGGCAGAACCTATCAAAGTGCAGAGAGCAATCCAAAACTATTTATGCTGGAGCCCGGCAGTTATCGCGTTGATTTATCGCCGGTAAAACCTGCAGGGCTTGGGAAGAAATCAATCAATATTGAAATCACTGCGAAGGGGCTGGAAGAAAAAATGGTTGAATGGTAGTAAACATTGATACTTGCCATTACTTCTCTCGGTCATACTTTTCATATAAGCACTAGCACCTGCATAGATTGAATTCTACAGATCAAAAATTCTAATATTAAATTGAAAGTGGATTCTGCAGTTATTGCTAGCGCCGCTTATAATACGCAGGCTGATAGACTAGTAATGATTCGGTGCATGTAAAAATTCTAGTGGACAGCATTGAAATCTAAATAGTACCAACCACGCAGCAAATACAATCACCAGTGCTAAAAAAAAGCCCTCCGAAAATCAGAGGACTTTTTTTTGAGAATGAATGGTTATGCTATTGTCAGCCTCTTTACCTGGCCTATTTAAATGAGGAGTATTGAATGCATAGAAGCTTACTTAACAATTTGCATTTTCCTGGTTTCCACTAATTGCTCATCAACATATAATGAGTAGAGATACGTACCGGAGTCAAGGTGTTCAGCATCAAAAGAGATGAACGTCTCCTCTTTCGAAACGGGTATTGCATTTACCACCCTTCCGGTTGCAAGGGATGTGACTACAATAGCAGCCGAATTTTTCATCCCGTTTATGCGAAATGGAATAATCGTATTGCTTTCATACGGATTCGGAATGTTAGCGCCCAGCAGCGGGGAAATATCTTCAGCAGTCACTGCTGATTTAAGATCTGTTGGAATTGCTAAACCGGCTATAACATGCTTCAATTCATCAATCTGCTCTTGCAGGTCTTTGTTCTGCTCCTTCAATTCTTCCATCTCTTCACTGAGTGCCTGTACACCGAGCAAGGCAACACCGGCAGGATCAATGGTGGAAATGGTGGTATCGTCTCCAACTCCAAAGAGTTTGAAAAAATCCTGTGCCATTGGGCCGATATATTTTCTGCTGTGATCTGCTTTGTAGTTCCATTTAGCTATGGTAAGCTGATTGATGCCTTCAAGAATTTTATTTCTGTCCAGCGTTTCTATGTTTTCTTTTAATCGTTTATCACTGGCATTGGTCCAGGCGCCTCCGTTAGATAATTTTGCCGTGGTGGTAGAAAATTCTAAAATGTTTGAAGAAGAACATTCTTTCCCAATACCAATTCTATTGATGGAGGAGCCAATACGAACCGTATTGCTTACGGTAACATCAGCATTGTATCCAATACCTGTGGCATTGGTAACTCCTGCCACCCATGAAGTGATCTGTGCGCCGACGTATGTATTGTTACTACCCAAATCACTCAGCACACCGATACCTCCTGTAAGATATCCGATGCATGTATTCTGGCTTCCTGCTATATTGTGTTCTCCTGCATAAGATCCAAAGAAAGTATTGCCATAACCACTTGTTGTATTGCTTCCGCTGGAATAACCCATAAACGTATTTGAAGCGCCTGTTGCAACACCACCTGAAAGGTTTCCTGCGAAAATGCTGCCGGAGCCGGAGCCGTTAGTTAAAAATTTACTGCCATCAAGGTAAAGTGCTCCGTCTAAATAGAGATTGCGCCAGCTATTTGTTGACGAGCCCAAATCCATAGTTGCTGCGCTTCCCGCCAATAAACTCTTATTTACCGCTGTTGGTGATACAAGATTAGAGAGTGCGGTATTTGCATTTTGCGCTTTCAAATCAGCATACTGCAGGTTAAGGAGGGCAATGATGATAATAGAGAGAAAAAAAGTTGTTTTCATTTATTGAAGATTTTGTTGAGTAAAAAATGACAAAGAAACCTTCAAATGAAGCAGTTATCAATCCCATAATAGTGGGTATGGCGCATTCGGTACTTGTACCCTATTGATATATTCACGTGCCTGATACATATGAAAAAAGCCCTCCGAATTCAGAGGGCTTTGTATTCTTAGAATTCAGAAGTGTTATGCTTCCGCCTTCACCTTACCTTTCGCTTTTGAAACCACATCTTCGGTGATAGCAGCAGGAGCAGGTGCATAGTGCGAAAACTCCATGATAGAAGTTGCACGGCCGGAAGTGATGGTACGCAATTGTGTTACATAACCAAACATTTCAGACAATGGCACTTTAGCTTTTATCACCTGTGCATTGCCTTTCATTTCCATGGATTCGAGGTGGCCGCGGCGACGGTTCAAATCACCTACCACGTCACCGGTGTATTCTTCCGGAGAAACGATTTCTACTTTCATGATCGGTTCCAACAGGATCGGATTGGCTTTGGCGCATACTTCCCTGAAGGCGTATTTCGCACAAAGCTCAAAAGCCATCTGGTCAGAATCCACATTGTGGTAGCTACCATCGTATAATACTACTTTCAGGTCATCAACCGGGAAGCCTGCCAAAACGCCTGAAGACATCGCAGCCTGGAATCCTTTCTGAACAGGAGGTATAAATTCTCTTGGAATAGCGCCACCAAAAACCTCATTTACAAATACCAATCCCTTCTCCCCTTCGCCTACCGGTCCCACTTCCACATGTATATCGGCAAACTTACCGCGGCCACCGGTCTGTTTCTTAAATACTTCACGGTGCTTAATGGTCTTGGTAATGGTTTCTTTATATGCTACCTGGGGAGCTCCCTGGTTACATTCCACTTTAAATTCACGCTTCAACCGGTCTACGATAATCTCGAGGTGCAACTCACCCATTCCGCTGATGATGGTTTGGCTGGTTTCATCGTCCACCTTCACTTTAAAAGTCGGATCTTCTTCAGCAAGCTTAGCTAAAGCATTTCCGAGTTTATCAACGTCAGCCTGAGTCTTGGCTTCCACAGCAATTGAAATTACAGGGTCAGGGAACTTGATAGTTTCCAGGATGATCGGATGTTTTTCATCGCAGAGCGTATCACCAGTCCTGATTTCCTTGAACCCTACAGCAGCCCCGATATCTCCGGCTTCAATTACATCGATCGGATTTTGCTTATTGGCATGCATCTGAAAGATGCGGGAAATACGTTCTTTCTTGTCGGTGCGTGTATTCAACACATATGAACCGGCATTGAGCATACCGGAATAAACCCGGAAGAAGGCAAGACGTCCCACAAAAGGATCAGTCATGATCTTAAAAGCCAAAGCGGTAAATGGTTCTTTTGCATCCGGTTTGCGATAAATTTCTTCTTCCGTATTCGGATTAATTCCTTTTACCGCTTCCAGGTCCATAGGTGAAGGCAGGTAGGTTATTACCGCATCAAGCATGGCCTGTACCCCTTTATTCTTAAATGAAGAACCACAAAGCATTGGAATAATGGCAATATCAATTGTTGCTTTACGAATGGCTTCCATCACTTCTTCTACAGTCAGAGAATTTGCATCTTCCAGATACTTCTCCAGGATCTTATCGTCATAAGAAGCAACGGCTTCGATCATGATGGTACGGTATTCTTCTACCAGTTCCTTCATGTCTTCCGGAATCGGAATTTCCTTGTAAGTCATTCCCTGCGTGGTATCGTCCCAGATAATGGCTTTATTCAATACCAGGTCAACAACACCCTTGAAAGAATCTTCAGCACCAATTGGTAATTGAAGGGGCACCGGGTTTGCACCCAGTTTTTCCTTTACCTGCTTTACCACATCTAAGAAGTCGGCACCACTGCGGTCCATTTTATTTACGAAACCTATACGGGGGACTTTATATCGATTGGCCTGGCGCCAAACCGTTTCTGATTGCGGTTCAACTCCGGAAACAGCGCAGAACAAGGCCACCATACCATCCAGTACGCGTAAAGAACGCTCTACCTCCACGGTAAAATCCACGTGACCGGGTGTATCAATGATGTTGACCTTGTATTCTTTGTCTTTGTATTTCCAGAAACAGCGGGTAGCAGCAGAAGTGATGGTGATGCCACGCTCTTTCTCCTGCACCATCCAATCCATGGTTGCGGCACCATCATGTACCTCTCCTATTTTATGTGACACCCCTGTATAATACAGGATACGTTCTGTTGTGGTAGTCTTGCCGGCATCAATGTGCGCAGCTATCCCGATGTTTCGGGTAAACTTTAAATCCTGAGCCATACGATTATTAAAAAGCTGAGATGATTAAATCCTGAAGTGGGCAAAGGCTTTATTAGCCTCGGCCATTTTGTGGGTATCCTCCTTCTTTTTGAAGGCTGCCCCCTCGCCTTTAGCGGCGGCAATGGATTCTGCGGCAAGTTTGTCGGCCATAGAACGGCCGCTGCGTGCGGCAGCATAGTTGATCAGCCATTTCATTGCCAGTGCAGTTTTACGGGTAGGCCGAACCTCCGCAGGAATCTGGAAGGTAGCACCCCCTATACGGCGGCTGCGAACTTCCACAGCAGGCATGAGGTTTTCTACGGCTTTTTTCCAGATAGGATATCCTTCTTCCTTCGTGGTTTCGGCTAT
Organism: uncultured Bifidobacteriaceae bacterium; assembly: GCA_964524035.1. GTDB lineage: Bacteria > Bacteroidota > Bacteroidia > Chitinophagales > UBA10324 > JACCZZ01. Next base: position 59 of record CAZGBP010000023.1, on the reverse strand, counting down.
TTTATCGATAGTGTCATAGAAGATCTGAAAGGCAGTCGTCTTTTTTCCCTGCTTCAACA
>CAZGBP010000022.1:0-40237 GCA_964524035.1 uncultured Bifidobacteriaceae bacterium | reverse complement strand
TAAACCAGATTATTGAAAGCGCCATGATTAAGATCACGGGCTTGCTAACGTTGTACATACTGGTAACAAGAATTAATTTCTAAACAGAAAAACCTTCGCGCCTGCATGGCACCCGATAATTATAAAATTCAACCCACTTACCAGGACGATGAAGAGATTCACCTGGGTCCGTTATGGACGGGTGTGAAGCAATCTTTCAGATACCTGCTGCGTAAATGGTACCTTTTGTTGATCTGGCTGGTTATCTTCGGAGGATTGGGATTGTTGTATGCCTGGTGGTACGGTATAAAATATATTTCTACCACGAGTTTTGCCGTTCAGGGCCAAAGTGCTTCCAGCGGATTGTTGAGTTCGTCACTCTCCCTGGCAAATTCATTGGGATTATCAGGTACTACCGGTAAAGGCGGTGGTGGTTTCGACAATAAATTCTTCGCCAGCCTTATTCAATCGAGGCGCGTGATTAAAGAATCACTCATGCACGAGGGTACGATGAATGGGAAAAAGGACCTGATGGCCAACCATTATGTGGAGTTATATAAATGGCGTACCGGCGGTCTTACCAAGAAAGGCTGGAATGCAAGCCCGGTATTGAAGGATTTTAAGTTTGTCCCCAAACCACTCGACCAGCTAAACCGGCTCGAGGACAGTGTGCTGACTGTAATCTATCAGAGCATTATTGATAATAACCTCACCATGGAATATGATGAGTCGAGCCCGTTTAATACCGCTACATTCCTTACCAGGAATTACGATTATTCCATGAACATGATGAAACTGATGGTGGATAAATCGTCGAAGTATTTTATCGAGGATGTATACCAGTTGAACCGGTTAAATCTGAGTATTGCCGACCGGCGGGTGGATTCGCTGGGAAAGGCTTTAAAAGCGCTGGATTACCGCGTTGCCAGCCTGCAGGATTATACCAATAACCTGATACGTCAGAAAGGTACCGTGGGTGTAACGGCAGCAGCCCGCGACCGCGACTTGTTAAATCAGCAATATGCTGCCGCGGTAAATAATGTGGAACTGGCCAAAGTTACGATCCTCACCACCGCACCTATTTTGCAGGTGATCGATGATCCTGTTTTTTCAACCACAGCCTCATTTGTATCCAAGGTTACGGCATTTATTGTCGGAGGCATCATAGGCCTCTTTCTCGGGTCAATATTTACACTGATCTCACGCACTATTGATGAATCCAACAGGAAGATGAAGGAACGCCAGCAGTTGCTTGATCAGATGAAACAAGATACGGCTGCCGCCTGACCCATTCCGTCGTGTGGAACTTCCTGTCGCGAAAAAAAAAGCAGTTACCTTCCGCCGCTACTCCTTTGCTCACCGTTGACCTGCATTCTCATTTAATAGCAGGTATTGATGACGGAGCGAAAAGCGATGAAGAGTCACTGATATTGTTGCAGGGACTCCATGCCGCAGGCTTTCGCAAGTGCATCACCACACCGCACATTTATGCCGGACTTTATAACAATACGCCTGACCGTATTTCCATCGGTCTGCAGCGGTTAAAAACCATCTGTTCAGAAAATGATCTTGCGATGGAAATAGAAGCCGCCGCGGAATACTTTTTTGACCATCATTTTTTTGAGCGCATAGCCCAACAGGATTTACTCACTTTTGGCACACGGTACGTACTCTTTGAACTGCCATTAAACAGCCGGCCAGCTATGCTGGAAGACATGGTCTTCAAAATGTTTTTAAATGGATATCAGCCCGTGCTGGCACATCCGGAGCGGTATCACTTTTTTCACGACAGGAAGATGGTGGAATATGGTAAACTGAAAGACCGTGGTTTGCTTTTTCAGCTTAACCTTATGTCATTAACAGGCCATTATACAGAGCCAATCCGGTCTGCCGCTATTAAATTGGTACGGCATGGTATGATAGAGTTCGCAGGCACTGATATACATAGAGAGAAACACCTGCCGGTTATCCGTAAAGCAATGGAGGATGCCTATTACATTGAGCTGTTGTCCTCCGGTAAGCTACTGAATAATTCATTGTAACAGCATTTGTCAGTTTACTAAACCCTGTCGGGTGTCCGACAAATTGGATATTGATTATTGGGTGCTGAAATTTAGTATTGAGAATTTGAGTAAGTGAGTAAAATAGAGTAGTTAGTGATCGGCTTCGCCGCAGCAATTTAACCATTTATCAATTTAGCCATTTAACCCACCAACCATTGCCTGACAAGTTGAGCGCATTGTCGTAAGCCCTATTCTCCTCCTCTCATTTCCCTGCTGCATTTTCTTTGTTACATTTGCCGCGCAAAAAATAAACCGACCCCCTAATGAAAGAAATAGATATCCTTAAGATTATCGACATCGCTAAAAAAGCCGGAGATGAAATCATGGTAATTTATGCCCAGGACTTCTCGGTAGAGATGAAGGGTGACAACTCGCCACTAACCATGGCAGACCAGAAATCAAATGCCATTATTATCAATGCACTGAAAGCATTGCATCCTGACATTCCCATTATCTCTGAAGAAACCAAGGTGATGGCTTATGAAGAACGCAAGAACTGGAAAGAATACTGGCTGGTTGATCCTTTGGACGGCACAAAGGAGTTTATTAAGAAGAATGGCGAGTTTACGGTGAATATTGCATTAATGAGCAATGGAGAACCGGTGTTAGGAGTTGTGTATGCCCCGGCGAAGAACCTGATGTGGTATGGCATGAAAGGAGAAGGCAGTTTCATCCTCAATGAAGACGGTAGCAAACGTGCGCTGAACAAAGGGGCCAACTGGCGCGATCTGCAAAAGGTGAATGTAGTAGGAAGCCGTTCACATATGAGTGAGGAAACCATGCAGTTTGTGGAAGGTTTGAAAAAAGAAGGTAAGGAGGTTGATTTTGTATCCTCCGGCAGCTCCTTAAAGTTTTGCCTGGTGGCCGAAGGAAAAGCAGATGTTTATCCGCGCTTTGCACCAACTATGGAATGGGATACCGCAGCCGGCCATGCAGTAGTGGCTATTGCCGGTGGAAAGGTGTTGAATTGGGAGACGAAGCAGCCTTTGCAATACAACAAAGAAAATTTGCTGAACCCGTTTTTTATAGTGGAATTCTGATAAAAGATTTCAACTTGTTTATACTCCCGGCTGTTGTGTTCGGGAGTTTTTTTTGCAGTTGATGGTTTCGATTAAAGTAAATCAGAATCATGAATGTTGCATCAGGATTTCCGGACTTTTTACATCATTTCTATTCAAATTTGGGGCACAGGAGTAAATTACCGGATACCGCCTTTCCTTTCACAAGATAATTTTTACATTTGCGCGGCTTTAAACCGGCCTTTAAGGAAAAGACTACTCCAACGCAAGGGAATCTATGGTATTTAACTCGTTTAGTTTCTTATTGTTTTTCCCGCTCGTTACCATTATCTATTTTCTGCTTCCGCACAAATACAGATGGCTGCACCTGCTGATCAGCAGTTGTGTCTTCTATATGTTTTTTATCCCCATTTACATCCTCATCCTGCTGTTTACCATCGTAATTGACTATTACGCAGGTATCTGGATTGACAAGGCACAGGGAAAACGGCGAAAGGCGTATCTTTTAATGAGTATTGCTGCCAATGTGGGTGTGCTGGCAGTCTTCAAATACTATAATTTCTTCCTTGGAAACCTTAACTGGCTCACCGACCTGATGGGAATTAAACTGGATATTCCGTACCTGAATATCATCTTGCCCATCGGCCTTTCTTTTCACACTTTTCAAGCCATGAGTTATACCATTGAGGTGTATCGTGGCAATTTTAAACCGGTACGCGACTTCGGGATTTATTCACTTTACGTGATGTTCTATCCTCAGTTGGTTGCAGGCCCTATCGAAAGGCCTCAAAACCTGATTCACCAGTTTTATGAAAAGCATGAGTTCGACTATGCCCGTGTAGTTTCCGGTTTGAAGCTGATGCTGTGGGGATTGTTTAAGAAAGTAGTGGTAGCTGACAGGCTCGGGGCGTACGTTTCCAATGTGTTCAACTTTCCGCATCAGCACGATGGCGAGCCGCTGACATTTTGGGTGGCAGCCTGGTTTTTTGCCATTCAACTCTACTGCGATTTTGGTGGCTACAGCGATATGGCCATTGGCTCGGCAAGAGTGATGGGCTTCACGCTCATGACCAATTTCAGGAGGCCTTACCTTGGCCAGTCGGTGGGTGAAGTATGGCAACGATGGCATATATCGCTTACCACCTGGTTCGGGGATTATGTTTTCAAACCTTTGGGGGGATATAGGAAAGGAAAATGGAGAGGTATCTTTAATTTGGGTGTGCTCATGTTTTTAGCAGGCCTGTGGCATGGTGCCAATTGGACCTATGTCTTGTGTTTCCTTGTTTTTTTTGTTTTTCTTGCCTCGAGGTTGGTTTTCAAGAAACAAATTACTGCCTTTGACAATGTAATTTATGGCATTCATCCCATGTTTGGCAGGGTTGTGGGAACGATCATGGCTTTTCATTGCGGTATTTTCTCCTACATCTTTTTTCGTTCGCCAACGGTAAGCGATGCCTTGTACTACTATTCACAGATGTTCAGTTTCAGCAGTACGAAATTCTATAATGGTGATGCATCAACTTTGTGGTATGGAATATTCGGTATCATCTGCCTGTTCCTGGTCGAAATTTACCAGGAAGAATGGACCAAAGACAAGAATGCTATTTTTCCTGAGCCCAAAAACAGAACCCTCAAATACCTTTTTTTCGCAGGAGTCATTTCACTCATTTTGTTAATCGGAGTTTTCGATGCCAGCCAATTCATCTACTTCCAGTTCTAACCCGCTGAAGCCTTCGGCTTCCAATGGATTGCGGATCTTTTTCCGCAATGGGTTACTGCTTTTGCTGGCCATCATCGTTTTTGATCAGGTAATTGGCTTGATTTTACACAAGATGTATTTTGCGCAGAAGCATGGCCCGTCAGCCGAGACTACCTTCACCTTCACGAAAATGGATCAGGATGCCATCATCCTCGGGTCATCCAGGGGCAGAAGAAATTACAACCCGCAGCATATTGCTGATACACTTGGCATCAGTTGCTACAATGCCGGGCATGACGGTCAGACGATCTTTTATGAACAGGCTATCATCAGGATGGCATTGAGCCGTTACACTCCGAAATTAGTGGTGCTTGACCTGAATCCTGAAGAAATGTACTACCGTGAATTGCACTACGACCGGTTGAATGTACTGGCACCCTATTACCAGGATTACCCGGAAGTACGTGATATCTATTACTTAAAGGGTATACGCGACCGGAAACCCGTCGATGGATTTTTTGTGGCACCATCAGAGGAAGCAGCAGCTGATTTTTGGTTTGCACATGGTTCCATGGAAGAATTTGCACTGCCATATAATACCGAGAAATTCAAGATGATGTCGATGATTTACCGGTACAATTCATCGATACTGGATATTTTGACGGGTATCTTCAAGAACCGTAAATCTGAAGCGGGCTTTAAGCCGCTGAAAGGTACTATCTCAACAAAAAAAGCAGAAGAGCTTATCAAAGAAAACGCTGCATTGCGCAATCAGAAAAACAAGGTGGTTGATCCAAATAAGATTAAGGGGCTCGAAGAAATATTTACCACACTTACGTCCAAGGGGGTAAAAGTATATGTGAGCATGTCGCCGGCTTTGGCGCCCTTTGGCATGGAGCCATCCTATGAGGCCATAAAGGAAGTTTGTGCCCGGTATAATATACCCTTTAAAGATTACAGCCAGGATCCTCAGTATAACAGGCTTGACTATTTTTTCGATAACCACATGAATAAGGATGGAGCCAATTTATTCAGCGCCAATCTTGCACATGATATAAAAATCCTATCTTCCGCAGGTTCAGCGAATCCGTGATGGGGAAATCCGGGTTGCTGTAATTACCTTTCGGCAGGAAAAAGATTGTTAAAAAACTCCAAATCAACATATGCCCTTACCCAATTTCTTATTAGTAGGAGCAGGTAAATCAGCAACCAGGTCGTTGTATAATTATATGATACAGCATCCGGATGTATTTATGCCTAAGTTCAAAGAGCCGCAATTTTTTGTCGCGAAGGAAGTGAAAAACAGGATACAGAAATGGGTGGAGGAATACGATCAGTATGTTAAGCTTTTTGATGGTGCCGAAGGGAAAAAGGCAATCGGCGAGGCCAGCGTGATGTATCTTTTCTTTTATGAAGAGGCGATCCGGAATATCCAGCAATACCTGGGCAGCGATGTGAAGATTATGATGATTCTTCGCCATCCGGTGGAACGCGCCTATTCGGCTTACAATTTTGTACGGGTGAATAATCCGGATGAAAAGTATTCTTTCGAACAGGCTATGGAGAAAGAAAATGAAAGGTTCAACCAACACAACTCGCTTTTTATGCAATACCGGCCTATGGGATTGTATGCCAGCGCTGTGCAGGCTTACCTCAGCAATTTCAGGAATGTACATATCATGTGGTACGACGAATTTCGTAAAGACCCTGCCCATGTGCTTCGGGGAGTATTTGAGTTCCTGGGAGTGAATCCGGATGTAACCATCGACTACACCAAACGGTGGAACCAGGGCGGAAAGCAATGGAAAAACCCCTTGCTGAGGTGGTTATTTATGAGTGATAACCCGGTGAAGAAGATGTACAAGCTTTTCTTCAGGAAGAGACAGGGTGTGCGCACCAATGAGTTCTTTACCAAAAATTTTATGGAAAGCACCGAACCGATGGATCCTGCAACACGCAGAAAACTGGTGGAGTATTTCCGGAATGACATAGAGCAGCTTTCAGCCATTACCGGCCGCAACCTGGACGACTGGCTCCGATAGCCTAACACAGCAATCAAGAACCTGATTGCCAAAAGACATTAACCGTGCATTTACTTGCACCTTTATACACATGGAAACCGAGCGCAGGGAACAGGATGCAATAAAACAAGACAGCCACAGTAAAGAAATCTTCAAAGGAGGGTTATCTGCATTCGCTACCAGGCTTATTGGGATGGCGCTGAACTGGGTATTTGCGCTGATGCTGGCCCGTTCAACCGGTGCAGCAGGAACAGGTATCTATAACCTCTGCCAGTCGCTGATGAATTTCAGCAACAGTATTTCAAAGCTGGGTTCAGATACCCTGATGACGCGCTTTGGAGCGCAGTATTTTGTGCAGAAACAATGGGGATATATTAAGGATTTGTACAACAAGTCCATGATGATTTCCATCCCGCTCAGTTTATTCATTTCAGCCATCATCTTTTTTTTCGCTGACGTAATTGCAGGCGATATTTTCAAAAAACCGGAGCTCTTTCCTTATTTCCGCATTGCCGCTTTGGCATTATTGCCCTTAACGGTTTTTCAGATCAGCACCGGCGGTATCCGAGGATTGAAAAAAATTAAGGAGTATGCCTTTTTGCATAATGTGAGCAACTTCCTGTTTGGGATTCTTATCCTGGGGTCCATCATCCTGTTTACCACCAGGCGCGATCTGTATGTGCCGGTGGTGACATACGTAGCATTCATCACATTAACCGGAGCCCTCAGCTTATACTGGTGGTTTAAGTTCTCCCATTATTTCTCTACGCAGGCCGAAGAAGGGGTGAACTTCAAAGAAAAATTCTGGATTGGCATTTCCCTTTTTGTAGCTGCATTTGCTTCGCTGATACGCGGCTATGCCGATACTTTTATTCTGGGCCGTTATGCAACCATCGAAGAGGTAGGCATCTACCGCAATGCATTTAAAGTAGCTACCGTTACACGCATTGCCCTGATTGCTTTGCTGATACCTGCAGCACCCAAATTCGCCGAACTCTTTTCGCAGGGTAAAATGGATGAGTTGAAAAGATCAGCACAGTTTGTAACCAAAATTATCTTCTGGTGTTCTGCGCCAATCCTGTTTTTGGTGATTGTTGGCGCACCATTTATCATGGGCCTTTTTGGGGAAGATTTTGTTAAAGGCAGTTTGCCGCTGATCATCCTGGCTATTGGTCAATTTATTAATGCAGCCACCGGCCCGGTAAATAATGTGTTAATCATGACCGGTAAGCAGAAACTCAACCGCAATATCATGGTAAGCGCAACTATTGTTGCAGTGATATTAGACCTCATTCTCATTCCACGCTTCGGCGCTGTTGGCGCAGCCTGTGTAAATACCGGTGGAGTGTTGATTATGAATATCATCCCGTTTTTCCTGATAAAAAAATACTATGGATTCTATACGCTCGATATATGGGATGTTTTTAAAGTTAAGCCAAAGCAGTTTCTTAAAGAACTCCGACAGGCTTTGAAAACGGATAAAAAGAAGAAAGGTGCAGACGATGATGTAATGGATGACCAGGCGGGCAATATGTAGCTACGGGAGAACGCGCAGCTCTTCTATGGAACTTTGAATATTGAATCTGGATTATCGGAAATTAAATATTCTATTTTTCATCACGTAATATCCGGTATTCATTACCCTGTTCTATTCTAAAGACCAATATTAATCTGATAATACCGGGGAAACGCCATTAACTTCGATCGTTTGACCGCTCCCGCCACTTTTTCTTTACATTTGCGCCAAATCGAATAAAACAGGATTGTGCTGATGGCAGTACCGAATTTCCTGTGTGTAGGCGCACAGAAGGCAGGGACAACAACGCTCTACGAAATTCTTAAACAACACCCCGATATTTTCCTTCCGCAAAAGGTAAAGGAGACAAAGTTCTTTGTATATGAGGAGAAGTTTCAAAAAGGGCTTTCCTTTTATGAAAAGGAATTCTTCAGCGAATGGAATGGACAGTCCTCCATAGGTGAAGTGGATCCGGCCATGATGTTTGAAGAGCAGGCCGCGCAACGCATCCATAGTACGCTGGGTGGGCAGGTTAAACTGATCTTTATTTTCAGGAACCCGGTTTCCCGGGCTTATTCGCATTACCTGATGTCGCAACGCAAAGGGTTTGAAAACCTTTCTTTTGAAGAAGCAATCGCGGCAGAACCGGAGCGGCTAAAGTCAAACCCCGCTCAAAAGTTTAATTTCAGCTACTTCTCACGCGGATACTATACAGAGCAGGTAAACAGGTTCAGAAAATTTTTTAAGGAGGAACACATGCTCTTCCTGGTTTTTGAAGACGATTTTATTAGAAACCGGAAAGAGACCTTTGATCGGATCCAGGATTTTCTGGGCGTAAAACGAATGCCGCTTAACCTGCAGATCAAAAGTAATGAAGCGGCAGCTCCCAGGAACAAAGCCCTGCACGACCTTACCAGGAAGAAAAATCCGGTGCGGAACCTGCTGGCTAAAATAATTCCGGCAGGTGCCAGGAAACAGATGCAACGGTTTATTGCCGGCAAGAATGCAAAACCGGTAGAGCATGCACGGCTCGACAAGGCAAAAGAACAGGAACTGATTCATCAATATTTCATGAATGATATACAGGCTCTTGAAAAACTGATTCACCGTGATTTGCATACCTGGTATAGCTGAAGAGAAGGATGTGTAAAAGACAAGTGACAAAACGACAATGGACAATACGAATCTCTGGCCGAATTTACTGATGGTGGGCGCCGCTAAAGGCGGAACCACCACATTGCATTATGCCCTCGACCAGCATCCACAGGTTTTTATGAGTGATAAGAAGGAGCCCGGTTATTTTGCCTGGCCCGAGGAAGAACTCACCTTTATTAATAATGGAAAGCTGATTACCAAACCGCGATTCCTGGTTAACCATTTGGATGAATACCTTGCGCTGTTTGAGGAAGGAAGGAATAAAAAGATACGGGGCGAGTCATCCACTACTTATCTTTTCTTCTATGAAAAAACCATTGCCAATATTCTTCGCATCCACCCTGATCCACAATCAGTTCATATAGTAATGACATTGCGGAATCCTGTTGACCGTGCTTTTTCTCAATACATGCACAAATTGCGCGATGGTGCGGAGTCGCTTGACTTTGAGCAAGCTTTGGAAATGGAAACCCAACGTAAAGCAGATAACTGGCATTTCGATTACCAGTATACTAACCGGGGTTTGTACTATGAGCAGGTGAAAGCATACCTCAGTCATTTCAAAAAGGTGAAAATTTACCTGAGTGAAGATTTACGAATAGACCCGGAAGGCCTCGTTCAATCGCTGGAGGATTTCTTAGAGATTGACAGGATGCCTTTGTTGTTTGGCGACAACCTGAATGCAAGCGGTGAGCCCAAATCTGAAACAATCAACAAATTTTTAAAAAAACCCAACCTGCTCAAGAAAATCACAGGTGCATTGCTTCCAAAGACGCTGCGCAGGAAATTGCGTTTGAAAGTGCAAAGCACCGTGTACCAGTATAACCTTGAAAAGAAAGAGATGAACCCGGAAACAAGGGCGAAGCTGAAAAAATACTACCGCGATGAGGTGCTGAAGTTGCAGGACCTGATTGGACGTGACCTGGGCAACTGGATCAACTGAACGGCTTTGAGCCCGGAATGAAGCAAACATCAATAGAAGGTTATCGGAAAAATTAATTTGATCAACTAAACCATGCAGCAATTAGCATCAGACCAATGAATCGTACAACCAAAGAGCGGCAGAAGCTGCCTAATTTTTTCGTAGTGGGGGCGGCAAAATCAGGAACAACATCATTATATGAATATATGAAGATGCATCCGCAGATTTATATGGCACCGATAAAGGAAACGCATCATTTTTCTACAGACATCGATAATAGCAAATTCCGCCCCAACTACGCGCGGTCGTTAAATAAAGACCTGCGTAAATTTCTGGAAACAGATATGCAGGAAGGAATCTTTCATGCTTTTGTGAAAGAAAGAGACCAGTACGACAAGCTTTTCAAAAATGTTAAAGATGAAAAGGCAATCGGGGAGATCACCAATTCTTATTTGTATTCGCAGGAAGCCGCACGCAATATTTTCACCAGGTTTCCCGATGCGAAGATAATTATGATGTTACGTAACCCCATTGACCGTGCCTTCAGTCATTACCTGATGGATTTACGAATAGGGTATGAAACCGATGATTTTATGACGGCGCTTAAAAAGGATATGGCACGTGATCCTAAAGGCTGGGGTATTTCCAACCTGTATGTTGAAATTGGCATGTATGCAGAACAGGTGAAGCGGTTCATAGAAATTTTTCCGGAACGGCAACGGCGTATTTACCTGTTCGATGATTTTAAGAAAGATGCGGGAGCAGTAGTAAGAGATATGTTCACGTTCCTGGGGGTAGATCCTGATGTAGATATTGACTATACCCAGAAGTTCAACCCTTCTTTCATTCCCAAAAACAAATTGATTGGAAAATTAAACACACAGAAGAAGATCAAAGACTGGTTGAAAGGCGTGCTGCCCAAGTCAGTGAAGTCGAAATTTAAAAAGACATTTTACACCGATAAGGATTTGCCCAGGATAACCCCGGCAGAACGAAAGTTCCTGGCTGAGGTGTTCAGGGAGGATGTTATGAAACTGGGCAAACTATTAAACAGGGACTTAACCAAATGGGTAGACGTGTAAGGGTTGGTAACGTGAGAAACCTGAATTGCTGAACGGGTATTTGATCATTTATTCATGCCGGAACAATGAAATCAGCAGCCGGATTATGCTTTAAATGGCAAATAACATTCAATTGATTTTTGAGGATACTTCGCTACACCAGATACCGGCAAAACAACGAGCCAGGTATTACGCCATAACATGAAATAGTACAAGAAAGCATACATGATGCCTTACCGGTAAATTAAAGGAACAATGACTCAACCTAAAATATATATCGTATTGGTCAATTTTAATGGCCACGACAATACGATCGAAACCATAGAAAGCCTGGCGAAGCAATCGTACCGCAACTTCCAAATTGTGGTAGTGGACAATAACACCCCCGCTTCCTTGCAAATCATCCAAGAATGGGCGGATGGAAGCCGGATGGTCAGTTTTAGTCCGCCTCCGGAAATTGAAAAATTTTCATTGCCCCTTTGCAATAAGCCTGCCGCCTCGATCAGCTACACGGTTGAAGAAGCCTTGAATGGGGGCGATCAGTTGAAAGAACAGGCGTTAGAACAACAGATAGCAGCCAATACCCTCTCTCCGTTTAGGTACCCCTTGATTTTTGTACAGGCAAAATCTGATATTGGGTTCGCCGGCGGCAACAATGTGGGATCACGATATGCGCTGAAAAAGGCGGATGCGGATTTTGTCTGGCTCCTCAACAACGATACAACCCTCGACTTCGATGCTCTGAAATACCTGGTAGAGAAAGCAGAACAATACGCCGCTCAGGGAGAGAAAGTAGGCATGATCGGCTCCAAACTAAGATGGTACAAATGGCCGGATAAAATTAACGCCATTGGCGGCAAATTCAATAAGTGGACGACCTGGTCCTATCACTTAGGCGTAAGAGAAGTTGATAACGGTCAATACGATAATGATGATGTAAAATTTGACTATGTATATGGGGCTTCGATTTTTGTCAGGAAGGAATTTCTGGAAGATGTCGGACTAATGAATGATATCTACTATGCCTATTTTGAAGAGATGGACTGGGAGGTTCGGGGCGTTCGAAAGGGATGGAAGCATGGTTATCAATACAAGAGCGTTATTTATCATAAGCAAGGAGTTACTACAGGAAAGGAGATCAAAAGCAAGACCCGGCCATTATTCTTTATGTGTTGCAAATACCGTGGTTGGATGTTATTCTACCAACTTTACTATCCGTATCTTATCTTCGCACCGGTTTTCCGGCTCATTGGAAAGGCTTTGAAAAACCTGACCGAAGGAAACGCAAAAGAATCCCTCTTAATACTTAAAATTCTTCTGGGTAAACGAACGTGCAGCAGGGATTAGAACTCACACAACCACCTCTTTTAGTGACAGATGTCCTGCACAACACCTGGCGCCGGCGTCTTAAGGTATTTCTGATATACCTGCTTTTCCTCAACATCTTCGGTACGCTCATTAAAAGCCCGATTTCACTGATCTACCTGGTATTTGGTGGTTATCCGATGCTGTTTGTTTATGTGACCTTCACCGGTATTTACCTGATTGATAAAGTATTTGTAAAAAAAGCAGGGTTCACGATTTACGAACTCATCATCCTGACCCTGTTGACATATATTATGTTGCAGGCAGGCTTTGTCACCAATTTTTATTTTGGCCAACCCATCTTTCTGGGTATCTCGGCAGAAAAATCCTGGCTGGCAATTCTATCCGGCATTTTTGTATTCTATCTCCTCAAATCAAAGTCAATTGATTTAACAATAATTCGGGATGCACTTTTATTTGGTGCGTGGTTTAATCTTCCCTGGTACCTGCTTATGATCATCGGGCTCAATCCGAATCAGTTTGCCGGGACGTTGTTTGTTTATTGCAATACCATTAAGGGGGGGTGCCAGTTCGAGTTCGATATCTTCGGATTTGCCTTTGCCACCATTTACTACTTTATCAGGTATGTCCGAACGAGCCATATCAGGTATGCCGTGTTCTTTCTGGGTTTCTTTGCATACATCTTCTTCATCAACCAGAAAAGAGGAACATCACTTGCACTATTGGGTACGGTAGGTCTCTACTTTCTGCTCTACATGTCATGGGAGAAGATGATTTATTACGCCACTTCTTTTATCATTTTTATTTCTGCTGCGTTGGGTGGACTTTGGCTGTTGCGTCCTGATATTTTAGAACGGGTCACCCTGATGTATACTAATGTAATTCTGGTATTGCAGGGTGAAGAAACAGGGGAAGCTTCCGCTGATGCCCGCATCCGTTCCACCGCCATCGCGTTTAAATATTTTAATAAGCATGAGTTCAGCTGGTTTTTCGGTAATGGTAAAATCAATAACGACTGGCTTGGAGGGCCCACTGCGGAACTTGGCCATTTCTATGCTTCAGATATCGGCATTCTTGGTGTAATCTATCAGTTTGGTGTCCTGGGCCTTCTGATTGGCCTTTCCCAATACTGGCTGGTTTACCGAACACACAGGCGTTTACATGCTGAAATTAAGAAGGACTACTTCTATCAGGCTATCTTGTTTTTTATCATCTTCTTCATCGTACGCGGAATTCCAACCGGAGGAAGTTTTTTTGATCCGGGCATTGCCATTGCTGCTGTGTTTGTTGCCATACATTACTTCTTCTATTACATTCAGATACACCCGGAGCGGCAATACCGTTGGGCCAATAAGCAGGTAATAAACTAATGGGAACTGATGAATGAACTGAAATTACCAAATGTGATTATTGGTGGAGTGCATAAGGCCGGAACGACTTCTGTTTATACCTATTTGAGTTTGCACCCGGAGGTATGTGGATCTTCCACAAAGGAAATTGGCTTTTTCATGCCCCTCAAATATGGTAAAGAGCTTCCGGCTATGGAAAATTATGCAGCCTACTTTTCCCATTGCGATGCCGCTAAAAGATTCCGGTTGGAAGCAAGTCCCAGCTACCTGTATGGCAAAGAAGTTATTGGTGATAGAATACGTAAAGAGCTTGGTGATGAAGTGAAGATGATCTTCATCTTCAGAAATCCGGCCGACCGCATTTTTTCCTTTTATGAACGGAAGAAAGCAAATGCGTACCTGGATGAGGAGGTTTCCTTCGGTGAATTCATCCGCAAATCAGCCGCATTTACCGGCGAAGAACTGCAGGAACAACGAGATGATGAAGCGGCACTGCTCATGCGGGGTGTTAAGGAAGGATTTTATATTGAATACCTGCCGGCCTGGTTCGATCTCTTTGGGAAAAACCTGAAGATACTTTTCTTTGAAGACCTTAAGAAGGATGCAGCCGGCTTTATGAAAGAATTATGTGCCTGGCTGGAGCTGGACTTTTCATTCTACAAACCGGAAGACTTCGCAATAGAAAATCAGACAATTGCCTACAAAAACCGATGGATGCACCGGACGATGCTCGGCGTTAACAAAAAATTTGAAGCTTTCTGGAGAAAAAACGTCGGATTGAAGCGAACTTTGCGCAGCCTTTACAAAAAAGTGAACGCCAGCAGCGGCGGCCGTGAGAAGATGAAGGAAGAGGAACGCCGCTTTTTAGATGAACTTTATCAACCCTACAATAAACGGTTAGCCGAATTCCTCAGGGGAAAGGGAATTGTCAGGCTGCCGGATTGGTTAAACTAGCATATGAAAAACAAACTTCCGAATTTCTTTATTGTAGGAGCCCCCAAAGCCGGAACAACTTCATTGTATTATTACCTGAAGCGGCATCCGGAGGTTTTTATGAGTGGTATTAAGGAGCCGAACTACTTTGCCTATGAGGAAACCATAAAGCAAAACCTTTATCATAAGGAAAAAGGGGTGGGTACCCTGGAAGAGTACCTGCAACTGTTTGAATCAGCAAATGGCCGCCATAAAGCAGTGGGAGAAGCCAGTGTATCGTATCTTTTCTATCCGGCCGTACCGGAAAAAATTAAGGAACTGGTTCCTGATGCACGCATAATCATGTCGCTCCGTAACCCGGTTGACCGTGCTTTCTCTCACTATTACATGGAGCACAAACTGGGTTATGTGAATGAGTCGCTGGAAGATATTGTTAACAGGAAATCTTCACATAAGTATTCGCACTTATGGTATCAGCAATACATAGAACTGGGCTTGTATTATGAACAGGTAAAAAGATACCTGGACGTATTCGGGAAAGACCAGGTGAAGATTTTTATTTATGATGAATTGTCGGAAGACATGGAGAACATGATTCTGAGTGTCTTTAAATTCCTTCGTATCGATCCTTCTTTTATTCCTGAATTGGAAAATAAATACAATACCTATTCTACCCCTCGCAACACTATTTTCAGAGCAATCTATTCTCAGAAGAATCTAAGGTCTTTGGCCCGCAAGATAATTCCTGATACGAAAGTTGAGGCTATTAAAAACCTGTTCCTTACCCGCCGTAAGAAACCCGACCGGCATGATGAAACAGTTGACCTGATGAATGTGATATTCAAACCCGATATTATGAAGCTGGAAAAATTGCTCAATAAAGATCTGAGCCGCTGGTATGAGTGAGAAAAATAAGTTACGTGTTGCGATGGTGGAACCGATTGGCGGTCACAGTGGCAATGATTTTTATGATTTTGGGTTATGCAAGGCCGTAGCCGACCAGGGAACCGAACTCTCTTTTTATACCTGCGATGAAACGGATCTGGATACAAAATTCAGTTTCCCCTTTCGTACCCGGAAGCCATTTAAGAATATCTATGGCAAAGACCATAAATTAATCAGAGGTTTCCGTTATGCTGTTGGAGCATGGAATGCTGCGCAGGATGCCGCAAGGGCCGGGGCTAAAGTGGTTCACTTTCACGTGTATCACTTCGCAGGAAGAGAATACCTCAACTTCTTCCTATTCCGCCGCAAAGGATTCAAAGTGGTTGCAACGATACACGACATTGAAAGTTTTGATAAATACGGCCAGGAAATTGACCCGGGTAAATATGGAAAGTTCAGGAAGGCCATTGATCAGATTATTGTTCACTCTGATTATGCTAAAACTTCGCTGAAAAAGTATTTTCCTGATTTTCCGGAAGCAGCCATACATATTGTACCGCATGGAGATTCTGATTTTCTGTACAATATGCCTATCAGCCGGGAAGAGGCACGAAAGAAGCTGAATCTGCCGATGGATCAGCAACTGGTACTTTTTTTCGGGCAGATAAAGAAAGTGAAAGGACTGGATGTACTGTTCAAGGCGCATGCCATCGTCCGTGATGAAATGCCCAACGTAAAACTGATGGTCGTAGGTAAACCCTGGAAAGTGGAGCAGGAAGAGTTTGATGCCATCGTGAAAGAGAAGAACCTGGAAAAGGACTGTATCCTCAATTATAGTTACGTTCCCAATGAGATCATTCCGTATTACTTCGCAGCTGCCGATGTGGTAACACTTCCCTACCGGGAAATTTATTCAAGCGGTGTCATGATCCGTTCGCTCGACTACAGCGCAGCTATAGTGGCTTCTGATCTGGATACTTTTAAGAAGATAATTGTAGAAGGGGAGAATGGTGTGCTGTTTAAGAATGAAGACGAAGCGGATCTTGCCAGCAAAATCATGGCGCTACTAAAAGACGAAGAGAAAATGAAACGCCTTCGCATCGAGGCGAAAAAAACGGCCGATGAAAAATTCAGCTGGCAGTTGATCGGTAAAAAAGTTAATGAAATATATAAACTTGCATTGAATGGCAGCAGCAACTGATTGCGTGTTTATTACCGGTTCTGCCGGCATGGTGGGCTCACACCTGATTGATTGTTACCGGAAATCACTTCCGAAAGAAAAAATTATTGGTACCTGGTTTAAGCCTACCATTGATGTTCGGGATATACTGGATGCATGCAACGCTATTGAATGCGATGTGACGGATGCAGATCATGTGTATGCATTAATAAACCAATACCGTCCATCCAGAATATTTCACCTCGCCGCTCAAAGCTACCCAACGGTTTCGTGGGAAAAACCCATTGAAACGATAAATACCAATATGAATGGCACCGTCAATGTATTTGAAGCGGTGAAGAAAATTCGTGCCGCAGTACCGGATTATGATCCTATGGTGGTGGTGGCTTGTTCCAGTGCAGAATATGGATTGTCGTTAACGCCTGAGAATACCCCGGTGAAAGAAGATACCACGTTATTGCCTTTGCATCCCTATGGTGTAAGCAAAGTCGGACAGGACTTGCTTTCCTTTCAATATTTTCAAAACTTCGGCATCCGTTGCATCCGGGTACGCATATTCAATACCACCGGTTCACGCAAAACCAATGATGTGACTTCTGATTTTGTGTTGCGCGGTTATAAGATTATGAAAGGTGCAGAAAACAAATTCCGGGTAGGCACTTTGGAAACTCGCCGCTCCATTACCGATGTAAGAGACCTTGTTTCGGCTTTGGTATTGCTTTCTGATAAAGGAAAAGCAGGCGAAGTGTACAATGTGAGTGGCGAAAAAGTTTACCAGGTTAAGGAACTGATTCCGCTGATTGAAAAAGCAATTGGACTTAAACTGAATATAGAAACAGATCCTGCTTTGTTGCGCCCTACCGATGAGCCCATCATCTATGGTGACAGCAGTCGCCTGAAAATGCATACCGGCTGGCAGCAGCAGTATTCGCTGGAGCAAACCATTGACGATATGCTGAGGTATCTGAGGGAGAAGGGGGAGTAGGGAGGAAGCAGGAACCAAGAACCAGGAGTCAAGACATAGGATGTAAGACTTAAGACGAAAGACTTAAGACGAAAGACTTAAGATGAAAGACTTAAGATGAAAGAACGGAGCTATATGGTGCGACATTTATATCTCTTCTGTTGAGCATAGAAACATTCATATCATTCTTTCTCAATATGTGCCCTGTCTTCGTCACATTTCTCCAACAATGAATTATCCACTATAACCATTTAATCATTTAACCATTTAGCCACATAACCAAATAATCCATACAGAAACTTTGAAATGCCATATTAGTTTTTCATCTTGTCATCGCTTAATTTTTCTAAACCCTTAATCAATTCCAATTTATGAAGAAATTGCTGGTTATTGCCGTTATTGCAGTTGTAGGACTGGCTTCCTGCAAAAAGGATTATACCTGTAGCTGTACTATTCTGGGACAGACTACCGTTTCAGAATTCAAAGATGTTACCCAGAGTGATGCGGAAGAAGCCTGTGATGAAGCAGATGCAGCCGCTCAGCTTCTTGGTGGATCCTGTACATTGGATTAACCTGATATGGGGTTGATGCAATAACCTCAAAAGTATATTAGTGAAAATAGCAAAGGGAAATTGACATGATGTTCAATTTCCCTTTATTGATTTTATACTATTGAATTATCACTTTATGTTGCATGGTATTGGAACTGGTTTTTACCTCCAGCAGGTAAATACCTTTGGCAAACCTGCTTAAATCAAGCGGAACATTATGATTGTTGCCTATGCCGTGTTGAAGCTGCGAGAGCATCAGGTTGCCTGCAACATCCGTTAACCGCAAGTGTACGGTTTCATTCCATGGACCTGCCGATGTAATAGTAATCATGCCGGATGAAGGATTTGGGAAAATTTGCATGTCATTGGGAATTGACGGTATTGCTACGCCTGAACTAATATCGACAAACACCGTGACCGGTAAACGCTCACTGATACAAACTGACGGAATTTTCTGAATCTCCCAATCATAGAAATAGTAATACAAATCGTTACCGAATGGCGAACCGGTGAGGGAAACCAGATCCTGGAGAACATAGGGATATGCTACGCCTTCATCACTGCGTTGTAAACGCGGGCCATCTGTTCCGAGCAGGATATTATTTTGGTCGGCGTTGGTGCCGAGCTCATAGTTGTTGCCCGGTACCAGGTTAAAGTTCAGCGTAATGCGGTTGGTACCTTCCGGAATATTCACCAGGGCACTTTGCATCAATGCACCATTGCTTTTCTTCCATTCAATAAGTCTTTCACCCGGCACATCAGTATACACTTTCACAGATTTTAGCAAACAACTTTCTGCGACATTGAAAATAATTGCGCTGTTGGTACTGCCGCTGCCGCTGTATAAATTTCCCTCATGATTTGTTTGGCCGGTATAAAGCGTATCGGCACCATAAGCAACGGCATTTTCCGCATAATACGTAGTCGTATCGGTTATGAAAGGAGTTTCAAAAGCAGCACCTGTCCCTACAGGTATTCCTCCGGTGGGCGTTTCGTACCAGCTGATTGATTCGCCTGCAGCCGTCAATGTAGCATAGCCCGGAGCCGTTATATATACATCGGCTGCAACAGGCAGCGGTGCCGACAATACATCCACCACAATTGCTTCGGATGTCCATGCCTGGCAAGTGCCGGGAGTAGTAACGGTATAAGATCCTGACTCTGTAACGGTAATGGATGCCGTGCTTTCACCTGTTGACCAGGCATAAGTTGTTCCGGGAGGACCGGATAATACTACACTTCCTCCCTCACAAAAAGACAATTCGCCACTCACCGTTATAACAGGGATCTCAGCCGGATTTTGCGTGATGGTAATCACCTTAGATGTGGTAAAGCAGGCTGCGGAGGAGGACGTGATCTTCACACTGTAGTCACCGCTTGTACTTACTTCTATCGAAGCGGACGTTTCACCATTCGACCATAAATAGGAATAATCGCCCGGCACAGGGGAGGCAGTTAATGTTACGGATTCACCGGGACAGATAACGGTACCACCATTATTGCT
Organism: uncultured Bifidobacteriaceae bacterium; assembly: GCA_964524035.1. Lineage (GTDB taxonomy): Bacteria > Bacteroidota > Bacteroidia > Chitinophagales > UBA10324 > JACCZZ01. The sequence goes on along the minus strand of CAZGBP010000022.1, from coordinate 20,110 downwards.
GATAGTCAGGTCAGGTGTAATGCATTCATTTTCCCGTATAGAAATAAACTGGTCAATCGCGGGATTCAGGATGGTCGTACTTATCCCGGAAGGCCACTGCACAATAATGGAATCGATTGCCGATGCGGTACCTAAACCAAAATGCAGGTTGGCTGTATTGCAGGTACCATAACTCTCACCGGCATGCACTTCACGAAGTTGTATCCCCCAGTCGCCGTAAATTTTTGCACGGGCACCGAGCGCACCCGGGTTACTGGACGTTCCGGTCAGATTAAGAGTAATAAAGTGATTGTTGTTGCCGGTCGAATTCATCCAGAAAACATCATCAACCGTTGAAGGCGAGGTGTAGATATACGCATAGCTGGCATACACATCAATCAACCCGTCATGATTGAGATCTCCGATGGCGAACGATTCCATGTTTTCATTGCCGAAAATTCCGGGAAGAAGGGTAAAGGTCTTGTCGCCATTGTTATGAAAAAACTGATAGTTGCTGCCGGTTACCAGTATGTCAACAAACCCGTCATTGTCAAAATCTTCCATTACCGATTCAATAGGGATAATGTTCAGGCTGAATCCTGATCCGGCTGTGATGTTCGTCATATGGCCGGTGCCGTCATTTTCCAGCAGGTTGGCCGGCACATCGTAATCAGTCTGAATTACATCGAGGTCGCCGTCATTATCAATGTCGGCGAAATTGGCTGTCCAGGTCTGCGCACTGTCAGCCAGGCCATAGGCAGCAGCATCAGAGGTGTAATTGTTGTTGCCGTCATTCACGAAAAGTACGTCAATGCGCCTGCCGTCTGTTGGGTCATTTACGGCCTGCCGGCATTTGGCAATGTACAGGTCTACATCTCCGTCGTTGTCAAAATCTGTAAATACGCTTCCATAATTACCGGAGTCATCGGTGTCTGTCACATCAAAATCAATGATATCTGATACCAGGAAGTTTCCACTGCCGTTGTTTAGCCAGATATGATTTTCGGCATTGTCGTCGCAACCGAAAATATCTTCCCATCCGTCATTATTGATATCGGCAAAGTTGATATTCTGCAGAAAAAAATTGGAAGCGGGTAAACTATACAATGTACCGGCCGTACCGGCGGAATTCAGCTTAAAAATCTTAACGGCCGGACCTACACCACCTGCCACCACATCCTTTATGCCATTATGGTCAACATCGGCTACACACAACCCCCATGCCCATGAAACACCTCCGCCAAAATCGCCAATGTAGGTATGGCTGAACGGCAGCCCGGGACGCTGATAGTCGATGTACAACAGGTGCGCCTGATCCAGCCTTACAATATCATCCAGCCCATCGCCATTCACATCGGCCACGGCAGTTGGGCAACCACTGTGAATATTCGTTGCACTAAGTTTTGAATTGGCATTATTGAAACTGACCTGTGCTTGAGCACTTACAGCAACAACGAATAGCATCCATATTGCCGCGAAAGAGAATTTGGTAAAGAAACTCATGACAAAACGTATTATTTGGTGGCTTAAAAAGAAAACTAAAAGTAAGCAAAACGGTTGAGGGTAAGTTGTAAAATAACCAACCTGTTATGGAATGGATTTCCTTCGGCGCGATGATTTACTTTAATTCATCTTCAGAATTCAGGAAAACTTTTCTTAATCCCGTTCCATGCTGACTTTACATCCTGATTACTTTATACACAAACCTTCCTTCCATCGTGTCAAATTCCAGCAGGTACATACCCTTTTGCTCCGGTAACTGCACAGGTATGGCGGATGAATTTTCATTGATCGTAAAGGCCGACATCAGGGTGCCATCACTTGAATAGATGGCAACGGAATAAATAAGCAGCCTGCTTTTATTCTCTGCTTGTACAATGCCGGATAGGTTGAGTGTATTACTGATTTTTAATTGGTTGCTGACATTAATTTGCGGTATTGTGTTTATCACCGGAGTTAATAATCCGGCCGAGGCAATCAGCACAGGTGTACGGTCTGCTCCAAAATACATATTCCGGAAGGTATCAATGGCAGCACTGCTCAATGCAAACATTTCTTCGAGATAGCCGGGCGGAACTGCCTGATAATACACCGCTGCTGATACATTGAGTATACCATTGGCATTGCTCAGCGGAATATGATAATGCAGGTAATCAACCCCTGTACCTTCTGCGAAAGCATTCTTGTTAAAATCCGGGTCCGTCAATGCATCACCGACTATCTGCACGGTGTCATACACCGGATGGGTTGAAACAAATCCTTCCGGTGGTATCCGGTTATCTTTCAGCATCTGATCAGCACGCTCCAGTACGGTAGTTACAGAGCCGGTTACATCACCCATAACCATTTCATAGAGCTGTGCCTGTGATGTATGGCTGATTATATCGTAATGCGGTTCAAAATCAGGATCAATATTCTTTACTTCAAAATCAGAATCAAAGGTGCCGCTTTGAAACAGTGTATCCAGCATTTGATCGGTAACTACAAGTTGTACCACCGCCCTGCGGCTTGGATAACCCGACGGAAATTTATGGCCGGCTTTATTGGCTATGCGTAACCTGATAAAAAGAGTGTCCGAAGTAATACTGTCCAGGTAAGCTGTCAGTGAAATTGTTTTTTGTTGCAATAACCGGTAGGTAGCAGCCAGGGTTGAATCAAAGTTAACATCAGGAGCGGTGATGCCAAGATTTGTTTTGTTTTCTTTAATCAGTTTAATCATAAAGGCATTGCCTCCGGAAAACTGATGCTGATTAAAGGGTGAGCGGGGAGCAAGGGCAAGAATGTTGTTGGCAATCACCACAGAATCGGTGATTTCCGGCATGTGGCATTTTTGACACGTGATATTATCGGCTGCGTACCCGGAATTCAGCCATTCGTGAAAAGTGGCCTGTTCAATAAACGTATTCCCAGTATAATTGCCGGCCAAGTCAACCGATTGTGTGATTAAAGTATGACAGGAGGCGCATACCTCCGATTTACTGATATGCGTGCTGAATGTTGGAGTAAATCCTTCATACAACTGCATCGGGCCTGCCAGTGGATTGAGGAAAGGGCCATATTGTTTCTTGCTGGTATCATAGGGTATGTTTCCTGAAAAAGGAGTACCACCGGTTGGCAAACCTATCTGATGACAACCGCCACAGGACACACCATCTGACCCCAACGTATCATTTACCAGGTCTTCTATTGTATAACTGGTTTCGCCATGATAAACGGCAGTGAAATGGCCCAAAGGAGCATGGCATGAGGTACACTTTGTTTGCAATGCGGCTGCATGCCCCGGATTTACCAGAATCTCATGGCTCACCTTTGCCCGCCACAACGGATCTCTTGCAGCATTGGCCATCATGGTCGTTTGCCAGTCGTCATACAGGTTAATATCCACGCCATTGGCATCTATATTGGCCATTTGCAGCGTATCATAACCATGGCAACCTTTACACCGTATAGAACCAAGGAAGTATTGCCCGGAATCGATTGGTGAGAGGATCCCGGATTCTTCGAAATAAGATTTTTCAAGTGTGGTATGGAAAGGCTTTGCATCATTCTGCTTAACAGATAGAAAACTAAGCAGCAGTACTCCGCTAACAGAAAACATATAAAGCAGGTGCCTGGAAAACTGCATGATGGCAGGTTGTAGAGAAATGCGAAAGTAACGATAAGGCACATATAAAAATGCACCTAACCATGGTTTCAAAAAAAAGCGATCACATAAAACAAATGGTTAATCTTTAAATAGCAGCATTCAGTATAGACGGAATGCTGCTTAAAAATGGAGAAGGCTTCAGCGTACTCCAGCTGCGACAAGCGGGAATCTGAAAAATCTTATAAAGGTTAACGGAATTTTTTTTAACTTCATGCCGCTTGCATTAGTAACACCAAATTTTTTGATGATGAATGTAAATGATATACTTCGCCGGAAAAGCAATCAGGTCTTTTCTATTCCTCCCACCGCAACAGTTTATGATGCGTTAACTCTGATGTCGGAAAAGAATCTTGGAGGGGTATTGGTTATGAATGGAGATCAGCTTGCGGGGATATTTACGGAGCGCGACTATGCGCGTAAGGTAATCCTGTTAGGCCGTGCTTCTAAAGACACTCCCATAACGGAAGTAATGACTTCCAGTGTGCGCACCATCGGCAGGGATACGGAGATTGATGACTGCATGAAAATGATGACAGAAAAAACAATACGCCACCTTCCTGTAGTGGAAAATGGCAAAGTGGTTGGCCTCGTTTCCATCGGCGATGTGGTTAAGTTCCTGATTGAAGAACAAAAGGGAATCATTGAGCACCTGCAGAGTTATATAGCCGGGCAATAAGCGTATTTACCTGCAAAATAGTCTGATAGATAGTCCGGTATCATTCTTCATACGATGTACCATAAGCGACCCATTCAACGGGTTCAAAAAACAATTGTATTTTAACTGGCCGGGAATAATTTTCTGCATACCACAGGTGGTAATCAGGTTTTTCGTAGTAATCGTTATTCATTGTCAGTAATACATATGATATTTCTCATTTAAAAATCCCTGTCAAACTTGAAAATTACGGACCTGTATAGTACTGTTGCGTCCTTGTTGTCCGGCAGTATTCCGTCAATTGATTGCAATTACTCAATGAACTGTTTTTAATGTTATGAGCACTTTAGATATCCGTACCGGTACAAAACCTGAAGAGATCAAACAGGCAATCCTGGATCACCTTCATTTTACTGTAGGAAGATCGCCCGGGCTGGCCACACAAAATGACTGGTACATGGCTGTTGCCTATAGCCTCCGCGACCGGATGATGAAAGACTGGATAGACACGCTGCACCGGCATAAAAAGGGTGACATTAAAATAGTGGGCTACCTGTCAGCAGAGTTCCTGATGGGTCCACATATGGGTAATGCATTAATCAGCCTGGGTATTGAGGATGAAGTTAAGAAAGCCGTTGAAATGCTCGGGCTCGATTTTAACATCATACTGCACCAGGAAGAAGAACCCGGACTTGGCAACGGCGGACTGGGCAGGCTGGCAGCCTGTTATTTAGACTCGCTTTCTGCACTTGGCGTACATGCCATCGGGTATGGCATCCGGTATGAATATGGCATTTTCGACCAGCAGATAGTCGACGGTAAACAAGTTGAGTTGAGCGATAAGTGGCTCCGCTGGGGCAATCCCTGGGAAGTACTTCAACCCAACCTTGCCTATGCTGTTAACTTCGGAGGGCATACCGAATCATTTATTGATGAGGAGGAAAACTACCGCGTAAAGTGGCATCCGGAGTTCCAGGTGAGAGGTGTAGCATATGACACGCCTGTACCCGGCTTCCGCAATAAGGCCGTAAACCTGCTGCGCCTTTGGAAATCGGAAGCCATGGAATCTTTCGATTTCAGCTTATTCAATCAGGGTAATTATGCCGGTGCCGTTGGTAAAAAAACGGAAGCGGAAACCATCACCAAAGTATTGTACCCAAACGATGAACCCGAACAGGGTAAAAGATTACGGTTGATGCAGCAGTATTTTTTTGTCTCCTGTTCGCTGCAGAATCTGTTGCATATACAGGAGATCAGGAAAGTAAGCCTCGAAAATTTGCCGGAAACCGCAGCCCTGCAGTTGAATGATACGCATCCTTCCATTGCCGTTGCCGAATTGATGCGCCTGTTGGTTGATGTACACCATATACCCTGGGACAAAGCCTGGGAAATCACCGTAAAAACATTGGGCTATACCAACCATACCTTGCTTCCGGAAGCCCTGGAAAAATGGCCCGTTGAATTATTCCGGACACTCTTGCCAAGACACCTGGAAATAGTGCTGGAAATCAATCACAGGTTTCTGAATAAAGTAAAGGAACAGTTTCCCGGCGACGATCCTTTGATCAACCGCTTATCCATAATTGACGAAAGTGGCAGCCGGTATGTCCGCATGGCCCATCTTGCGGCAGCAGGCAGCCATACCATCAATGGTGTTTCTGCTTTGCACACCGAGTTGCTGAAGAAAGATGTGCTCCGTGATTTTCATAAGATCTCTCCTCAAAAAATCATTAACATTACCAATGGCGTCACCCCAAGAAGGTGGCTGCAGTTATATAATCCGGAACTGTCTGCGCTCATTACCGAATACATCGGAGATAAATGGACGACACACCTCGAAACAGAATTGCAAAAGTTAGTTCCGCTTGCTGATGATGCAACTTTCCGGAAAAAGTGGAGAGAAGTGAAGCAGCAGAACAAAGGCAGGCTGGCCGATAAAGTTGTTTTTCATGCAGGCATTGTCATCAATCCCGAAAGCCTTTTTGATGTGCAGGTGAAACGCATTCATGAATACAAACGGCAGCACCTGAACATGCTGCATATTATTGCCCTCTACAACCGGATTAAAAAGAATCCTTCCATAAATATGGTATCCCGCACATGCATCTTTGGCGGCAAGGCGGCACCGGGTTATTTTCTTGCAAAAGAAATTATCAGGCTCATCAATGCAGTAGGGCAGGTGGTGAACAGCGATCTTGATGTGGCAGGCCGGCTGAAAGTGGTTTTCTACCCCGATTACAATGTGAAAAACAGTGAATGGGTGTACCGTGCCGCCGACCTCTCGGAACAGATTTCTACTGCAGGCAAAGAAGCCTCCGGTACCGGTAACATGAAGTTCTCCATGAATGGAGCTCTTACGATTGGCACACTGGATGGCGCAAATGTAGAGATCAGGGATGCCGTGGGCAAAGACCATTTCTTCCTCTTTGGACTCACAACGGAAGAGGTAGCTCAGTTGAAAGCTAAAGGCTATAAGCCTTCGGATTATGTAGAAAGCAATACAGAATTAAAAGAAGTGCTGGAACTGATTCAAAGTGGCCGTTTCTCCGAGGGGGCTGCCGGATCATTCAATGCGGTAACCGACTCACTGTTGCAGCAGGATCCATACCTGGTGCTGGCCGACTTCGGTGCTTACGTATCTTGCCAGGAGGCAGTTGCTGCAACCTACAGCAACCAGGAAGAATGGACCAGGAAATCCATACATAATACGGCGGGAATGGGTTATTTTTCGTCCGACCGTTCCATTCGCCAATATTGCGAAAAGGTTTGGAACGTGTCGGTAACCTCCAGATGAGCAGGCATACAAAGTAACTGAATGGACAAACAGAAGTTGGAACTGAAAAAAGGAAATGCCGCGCCGCTAGGCTCAACCGTAACACCGGAGGGTATTAATTTCAGCCTTTTTTCAAAGCATGCAACAACCGTATCGCTGTTATTATTTCATGACGCGGAAGATCTGGTTCCCTATCGTGAAATCGAACTTGACCGATACCATAACAGAACGTACCATTATTGGCATGTGCAGATTAAAGGCCTTGATGCAGGCCAGCTGTATGCCTACAAAGTGACTGGCCCGAACGATAAAAAGGCAGGCCATCGTTTCGATAACGAAAAAGCATTGATTGATCCATACAGCAGGGCCTTTGTTGTTCCGAAAGCATTTAACAGGAAAGCTGCTGCAACAACGGGAAAGCCCGGAACGCCATGCATTAAGTCGGTAGTAACTGATTTATCATCATACGACTGGGAGGGGGATGAAAGACTGTTCACGCCTTTCTCCAAAACGATTATTTATGAGATGCATGTGGGCGGCTTTACTAAGAATCCCAACTCCGGTATTGATGCTCAAAAACGGGGAACCTTTGCAGGCATCATCGAAAAGTTACCCTACCTCACTGAACTGGGCATAACGGCCATAGAGCTTCTCCCGGTCTTTCAATTCGATGCGCAGGATTGCCCGGAGGGTAAAGTAAACTACTGGGGATACAGCCCGGTATCTTTTTTTGCACCACACCAGGCCTATGGTTCCTCCTCCGATCCGCTGAAAGTGATTGATGAGTTCCGCGACATGGTGAAAGCCTGCCACCGTGCAGGGATTGAAGTGTTGCTGGATGTGGTTTTCAACCACACATCAGAAGGTGGAGAGACCGGCCCAACCTATTCGTTTAAAGGAATCGACAATAGTATTTATTATATAACAGAGTCAGACAAGGCGAAATATGCAGACTATTCGGGAACCGGAAACACGTTGAATGCCAACCAACCAATTGTGCGGCGCATGATTATCGACAGCCTGCATTTCTGGGTACATGAAATGCATGTGGACGGTTTCCGGTTTGACCTGGCTTCTATCTTATCGCGCGATGAGAAAGGAAAAATGCTGGAGAACCCTCCGGTGCTTTGGGATATTGAGTCAGATCCCGAACTGGCCGGAATCAAACTGATCGCCGAAGCCTGGGATGCCGCCGGATTGTACCAGGTAGGAAGTTTTATCGGTGACAGCTGGAAGGAATGGAACGGAAAATTCAGGGATGATGTGCGCGCTTTTCTGAAAGGGGAACCCAATAAAATTTCAGGTCTCACGGCAAGGTTGCTGGGTAGTCCGGATATTTACGGTCACAAGAACAGGGAGCCGGAGCAAAGCATCAATTTTGTTACCTGTCATGACGGATTCACACTCAACGACCTGGTGAGTTATAACCAGAAACACAATGAAGAGAACGGAGAACAGAACCGCGATGGCAGCAATGAAAATATTAGCTGGAACTGCGGAGTGGAAGGCCCGACAACTGATCCGGCAATAGAAGCCATCCGGAAAAGGCAGATCAAGAATTTTCTAGCCATCACGCTGCTTTCTATAGGCACGCCTATGCTGCTGATGGGTGATGAAGTAAGGCGCACTCAAAATGGAAATAACAATTGCTATTGCCACGATAACCCGATCGCATGGTTCGACTGGAGCCTGGTTGAGAAGCACAGCGATATCTTACGGTTCACGAAACTGTTTATCCAGTCGCGGCTGCACCGGGAGTCTTCGATACACGGCCTGAATATGACGCTCAATGAAATGATTGAAGGCGCAGAACTGAACTGGCATGGCATAAATATCAGGAAGCCCGACTGGAATTATCATTCCAGTTCCATAGCGGTTACCATCCGGTCGCTGAGTGGTGCCGTGCTGATGCATTACATGTTTAATGCCCACCATCAGCCTCTGGAATTTCAAATACCTGCTGATGAAAAAAACAATGGCTTTGCCTGGAGACGTTGGCTCGATACGGCTCTTGATTCGCCGTTTGATATCCTTTCCTGGGAAGAAGCCCCTTTCCTGAGAGCGTCCACGTACCTGGTGCGCGAAAGGTCTATTGTAATACTGGTATCTTCGGAAGATCATAAGACATAAAATCGGTGATATGTACACATCATTCGTTATTTCGGAAGCAAAGATCAAACGGCGCATTTGGGTGTATCTGCCTGCTGATTACCCGGTATCAGGTAAAGCATACCCGGTACTTTATATGCAGGACGGGCAGAATCTTTTTGATGTGAAAGCCTCCTTCTCCGGTGAATGGGAGATTGATGAGTTTATGGACTCTACGAAAGATCCCTGCATTGTTGTGGGCATTGACAATGGCGGCGAAACACGCATCAACGAATACAACCCCAATGAAAATTCGGAACATGGGCAGGGTACAGGCAAAGAGTACCTGCAAAAAGTGGTGGATGTGCTGAAACCCTATGTCGATAAAAATTTCCGGACCAAACCGGGGCCGGCATTTACAGCTATTGCCGGCAGTTCGCTGGGAGGATTGATCACTTTTTACGCGGCATTGTATCACCCGGAAGTATTTGGCCATGCGGGAATTTTTTCTCCTTCTTTCTGGATTGTGCCCGGCATTGGCAACCAGGTGCTGGAAAAAGCACCGGGACTGCACCGGCAGCAGCGTTATTATTTTTATGGAGGTGGAAAGGAAGGTGCGGAAATGGAAGATAATATTGAGTTGGTGAGCGGCCTGGTGAAGAAAAACCTGCAAGCGACTGTTCGTGTAACCATAGCCGAAAAAGGCACACATAGTGAAAGCAGCTGGCGGAAAATATTTCCGGATTTTTATGCATGGCTAACATCAGGGTTTGCTGAAGCACCGGCGGTCAGCCCCAAAAAAGGTGCAACGGTATTGCGTGCACGTAAACGGGAAAGTTAAATGGAAGGGAGCATCGAAAATGTAATATTCTAAAATATTAATATGCAAATAGTGCAAGGCAAAATGCGAACTTGCACTGACATTGGATGTAGATTTTGTTACTGAGGAAACCCATTGGATAGGCTGAAAAGCCTGCTATGAACAACTGTTATTTTGATACTGCCAAAACATAGTCGGGTGAATAATTACTACTTGTACAATCCAGTTTATACAATTCTGCTTGTGTTCGTGTTCTTAGCTTCCTGCAACGGACAAGAAAATGCAGTCACACATCAAGACCCGAAATCTCTCAAACCAATTCCAGTAATAGTAAGAAAAGAGAAAGCAGTTGCAATAGCTCCTGATTTTGATACTACCTTAGTCAGTCAGTATATCCGGAGTATTTTTCAGGATTCGAAAGGGAATTTATGGTTTGGTACGCTGGGCGAAGGCGTAGTGAGGTATGATGTAAAAACGTTGACTTACTTTTCCAGTCCTGATGGTTTTATTTGCAGCACAGTCTATGCTATTAATGAAGATAGGCATGGTAATCTTTGGTTTGGTACAGACCAGGGTGTATATAAGTATGATGGACGTACCTTCAGGAATTATGATCAGAAGGATGGATTAGAGCAGATCGACATTAGCCGGAAAGGTATTCTTGTTGACAAATCTGGAACCATTTGGATAGGCACACACAGCGGTGTTTACCAGTATAACCCATCTGCAGATGGGAAAGGTGGCAAGAGCTTCTCACTCTTTCCATTGCTCCCTCTTATAAATGTTACAGGCATTATGGAAGACCATGCCGGCAACATTTGGTTTGCTTCGTCTGATAAGGGTGTCTTTCGCTACAACCCTTCGGCCTATTTAGACTCCACTCAGCAAATGCCGGTCAAGGCAAGTGCAAATGCAATTACCAATATTGCAGAAAAGGAGGATTTGGGTAAAAACTATGCCGGAGGTATAGCGCAGGATAAAGCCGGAAATATTTGGTTTACCATGAAAAACGGTATTTGTAAATATGATGGAATAACGTTTACAGAATATACGACTAAAGATGGCTTAGGTGGCACTGAATTTTGGGGCATTTATATAGAAGAGTCGGGAATTATTTGGGTTACAGCACGTGGCAGTACTACAAGATTTGACCCTTCCGCTTCATTGCCAAATCCGGGATCCTTTAAAGTCTTTACAGTAGCCGACGGAATCAATTGTTGTGTACAGAGTATGTACCAGGATAAAGAAGGAAAAATGTGGTTTGGTGCAGGAAGCGGGCTCTTTCGGTTTGATGGCAAACGATTTTACCAGGTAACGAAGAAAGGACCCTGGTAGATAAGTGTAATACAACACAGGATAAGCGATACATATAATCGCATTTTGTAAATTTGAAATTATTCAGGTGGAGCATTTGTGGCGAAATCATTACTTATCACAATGCGCAACCTTCAAGTACCGTGAATCTATACCATGCGAAAACATTCATCCAATATCAGCAGTAGTTATACTCTTTTCATTTTCTTTTTTGCTTGCTTCTGTGTTTCAGGAAATGCGGCAAAAGCTCAGTTCAACTATAATGTGCTTTTCCTTGGAAACAGTTACACCGGCGTTAATAATTTGCCACAGCTGATACATGATGTTGCCTTGTCAGCCGGAGATACCCTGGTTTATGACAGCAACACTCCCGGAGGATATACATTGCTAAATCATAGTCTTGATGCCATCAGTAAAAATAAAATAATGAATGGGGGTTGGGATTATGTAGTTATTCAGGGGCAAAGCCAGGAACCTATAACGAATCTGAATCAGTTTAACGCGGGTGCCTCAGCCTTGTATGAACTCATAAAGCAATACAATCCCTGTGCGGTCACAATGCCGTATATGACCTGGGGAAGAAAGAACGGAGATGCATCCAATTGTCCTTACTTTCCGGTAATGTGCACTTATGAAGGTATGGACACAACGTTGCGCGACCGGTATTTGGAACTTACCGAATCGCTGAATGGCGAAGTGTCTCCTGTTTCAGTTGTCTGGAACTACCTCCGGAAAAACTATCCAAACATAGAATTATATCAGTCCGACGAGAGCCATCCTTCCGCAGCGGGTTCCTATGCCGCCGCTTGTTGTTTTTATGCAGGCGTTTTCAAAAAGGATCCTGCTTTGATCACATATGATTTTGGATTAAATGCATCCGATGCTTCAATTATCAGAAATGCTGCCAAAACACAGGTCTTCGATAGTTTGCCGGCATGGAATTTTAAGAAGTTGCCTGTTGCTGAAATAGCGTTCCAGGTTGGTTCCGGTATTAATGAAGTTATTTTTAATGCCACAGAACCGGGTATCCGGCAATCCTATTTTTGGGAATTTGGAGATGGGGTAACATCATCCATTCAAAATCCGATGCATTCCTATTTATCCAATGGTACTTACACGGTTTCTTTAACTGCCACTAATTGCGACTTGCAGGGGATGCACAGCAGCACTTCGGACACTGTTATTCAGTTTTGCGATCACACGCCAACCGTATACACAGCTCTGCCATGGCTCTGTATTGCCGATACACTTTGGACTCAGGTGGCAGATTCCTATCAATGGTTCGCTTATGGTGTTCCCTTGCCTGAAACCAATCAATACCTGGCCGATTATATTCAGTATAACATTTCCGGTTTTTCCGTTATGTCTGCTGTCAATGGTTGCGCTGAATTGTCGGCATGGTTTACAGCATCTCCTGAATGGTCAGGCTATTACTTTGATTTATTGGGCGACCCTTGTAACGGAGATACCGTAGCATTTGCGGTATTGCATATAAATGGTTACTTGTCCGGTTTGGAAACTATACTCTGGTTTAAGAATGATACGCTATTGCCGCTAATGACGAATGAAGACACGTTATTGATCGCATCTTCCGGAAAATATGAATGCAAAGTTATTGACCCAAATTCCAAGTGTCCTTTAGACACGACTTCCTATGTAATCGAATATGCATGCGGACCAGTTGGTGTTGGGGAACAAACGCATGAATTTACTTGGGTGATTGTTCCAAACCCGGCAACGGAAAGCATTACCATAAAATTTTCAAAATACCCGCTGAAGGAGGAGATGCTGATTTACAGCGCAACCGGCAGATTGGTTAGATCCATAAGCGCCTCCGCGGAAATAATGACCCTGGACGTTGCTGATTTACCAAATGGTCTTTACTATTTGTTTTTGAAATACAGTAAGCTGCCTGCATTAAAATTTGTAAAGTTCTAACAAATGTCTGCTGGTGAAGGCCGTAACGTATGTTTGGCCATCGCGGCGAAGAATACGGGTTTTGCAGGATGAAACCCACCCTGGCCGGCGTTAACCAACTTGGTCGGGCTAAAGTGATAAATAAGGTTAAATTGAAATTGAAATGTCAGTAGGATTAGCCTGCATTTAATTGGCAGTCTTTCAATTGCTCATTCCACTTTTATAAACGAATTAAAGCTGCCGTACTCATTTGCTATTGATTCAGTTGGTGCAGGATCATCTGCCCAAATGCCGTCAACCGTAAATCGGTACATATACCAGCCCGGCGCCAGGTTGAGGTCAATATACCAGCCTGCATCACTGCGGTTCATGGTATCAGCATTTGGTTCCCATTGATTAAATGTACCGGCAACAGTAACAGTTTTGGCATCGCCGAATCCCCGGAGTGTAATTCTTTTCTTGCGGGGAGCCAGATCATTGCGGTTTCCTTTACTGATGCGGTCCATCTCAAATTCAATCTGTTTCAGCAGTATCGTGATATCTACCAGGCTATGTCTTGTTTGTAGCAGCAATCCGTCATTTTCAATGGCAATCACACTTACCATGTTCAGCATCCTCGTGTTTTTCTTCACCGATTCATAATCAACAGGCGTCATGAAGCCAAGGGAAGAATCCAGCAGCAGGTGATCACTGATCAGGGGTATCCAGAAGTGATTCAGCAGTTGGGCATAGTTTGATTCTGTTGCGTTCAGTGCTTTTAGATTTTCTTCATAGGTAGTGAACAAACCAAAACGGATATCCGGATTCTGAATCAGCTCAATGCCGGTTGCTTTCAGGCTTTCAAAGGTTCCGGTATGCGGGAAGAATATATTGGTGCCGCTGATATGGAAGATTAGACTCGAAAGAGAGTCACTCCAGGGACGCTGAAGAACCAGGAATTTTTTTACGGTACGGGAATCTTTAACCAGGCTTACCCGGTAGTCTGCCAATGCCTGCAACCCCTGCTGGTCTGCCGTTAAATTCTGATGCAGTTGTTCCAGCATGACCGCCTCCTTTTCCTTTTTCTTTTTCTCTTCGTGCAGGTTGGTCAGGAAGAGGGCAATAAAGGCTCCCGCAGTAATGAGGGTCAGATGTACCATCACGGTCAGCAGATCTATGGGCCGTGCAAACTGAAACATTTGCTCCATGCCTGATGATTGGCGGTTTTGTTTTGAAGGTTTCATGTGAAGAAGTCTACCCTAAGTAAAACAACATCATGTCTGACATGGTATTAAATACAAATCATTACCGGATCCCCCCTTGTAACCGGATTCTGTCTTAGCATAAAAGCTTGCATTTCAAAGCATGATGCATTTTTCACGAATCACTATGTTTTTATTTATTCTTTTGTCCATCTTGTAAATGCCTTATTGCCATGACCATCTGAAGCTATCAAAATGTAATTCCCTGTAGACAAATCATGAACATCCATTTGCATGAGATCTTCACATGGCAATGTTTCAACAAAAATTAGTTTTCCAGTGAGCTCAAAAACCTGCGCGGTTACACTTCCTTCAAAATCCGAAAATTTAGCAGTCAAATTAATGCCAACCGGATTGGTGAAAAGAGTAACCCGAGGTATCAGTCCGGTTATGGTTTCTGATGATACACTCATTTTAGGTGCCATAATGTTCACGGTATAATCTTCGGTCTCTCCTCGTTCATATGTTCCACATGGAGCAGGCGGCACACCATATTCCATGGTAACCCTCATGCGGGTAATACCCAGCATGGCGTTTGATGGAACCGAGAAATTAATGCCGATCCAACCTAGAAATGGAGATGAAATGTTTACTACTTGTTCCCCAACATCTGAAAAATCATTATTATGATTGAAATCAATCCAAATACTGTAATATTCAGAGAGGCCGGGGGGAAGCGTTGCCTTTAGATTTCCGGTAACCATTGACCCTTGAATAAGGTTAGTGATCAGGTTGGTATAATCTGCATACCCATTATTATTTCCGGTACTGTTTTGTATTGATCCAATCCAAACTAAAGTCAGATATTCTAAATCGGTACTCATACCTCCGGTTGTGCAATAACCGGTGCCGGTAGTTACAAAACTCATCGAAGTGCTGTAGCCTGAAGGCCCGCTGCTGCAAACCGCTTCAACGCAATAGGTATAGGAGGTGCCTTCTGTAAGTGTTTTTATTTTAATGGAAGTAAGGTTAGTTGACATGGTATTCCAGTCAGCGGCTGAAGTTGTTTTATAACGGAGGTGATACAAATAAGCTCCTGCTACAGTTGCCCATGAAATTTTTACACTGGTGTCTTTAATACTTGTAGCAATTAAGTTGGTTGGAATTCCGCAGGAACCAATGCCTGTATGATCAAGGAGATGAAAAACTGTCATTTGGGGAATGTTCATTACAAACAGGCTGCTGTCGGCAGCAAGTGTACAGACGAAACCAGATCCGGAATTATAATTAGTTGTATCAGCCCACTGAACTGTTCCGGTATTTCCATATTTCAGCGTAACCATTCCCGGAATAGGCCCCCCCCCGCCAGTGACAAAAACCTCTCCATTGGCATTTGCTGCAAGGGCGTAAGGCTGTTCATTATAGCCTGTCGCTTCGTTGTATCTTGCATCCCAAAGTTTGTTGCCATTTTTATCCAATTGAAAAGTAATCCAGTCGGTGTAATAGCCGGGATTAACAGAACCAAATCCGATTACACTTAACTTGCCTGAGACAAAAGTGAAGCGAAGTGCACCTTCTTCTCCACCAAAATCAAAGTACTTCTTCCATTTTTGTACACCAGCATCATTGAATTTGTAAATCACGATGTCATTTCCACTTGTTGGAGATACCTGATTTGGATACATAGTAAGTAGATATGCATTCCCATTCCCATCAAGCTCCACATCTTTGCCTGTAAAACCATCTGATATCAATTTGCTCCACAATAGATTTCCGGTAGTATCCCATGCAACAATAGCAAGAGTTGATGTATACTCTGCAGTTCCGGTTAAAACTACCCGGCTATCTTTTAGGCGCATGGAAGCAAACCCATGGATCGTTCCAAGGTTAATGCTCGTATTTACAAGCACAATTCCACTGCTATTGAGTTTAATTAGCACGAATCCGGAAGGGCTTGTGCCAGCAGTTCCTATGTACAGATTTCCTTTTTTGTCTAGCTCACTTTTAAGATTAAACTTTTTGCCGGTTGAACTGCCGACAACATAAAAGAGGTCGATATTTTTTTTCCACAACAAAATGCCGGCAGCATCATATTTTAAAACCACAATTGCATTTGGGTATTCCCAGGATAGAGACCAGTTATACCGGTAACCCACCACATAGATGTTCTTATTCTGGTCACAATTCACCCACATGGGTTTTTCATAATTATCTGGAATACCTGATGAGGAAGTTTTTTCCCATAAAAAATTTCCGAACTTATCGTACTTCCTGGTATAAATGTTATCTGTCTGAATATAGCCAGTCACAATGACATTGTCTGCTTTGTCAAGAGCAATCATGGAGCCTGATTTAAGATAGCTGTCGGCTGATTTAATCCAATCAGTGGAGTAGGATGCAAATGAATTTAATGAAAGGGGGAGGAGTAGGTTAATGAGAATAAACATCTTTTTCATGATAATTATTATTTTGAATATATCAGTAAGACGGTAGATTATTTATCAGAACTCAAAAATCTAGATAATCTTAGGTTCAAAAAATGCTTTTTATCATATTAGTTTATGATTCGTATCACCCGGCAAATTTTGACGCATCATTTTAATTTAGCGCCATCAATTTCTTTTGCAGATAAGTTATGCCCTTTCTTACCTTAGCGCAAAATCAGCAGCGCTTTATGCCTTTTATCTTTGTTGTAGGAAACAGTCGCAGTGGTACCACCATGATGGGCCGTATTCTGAATAATCATGCACAGGTACACACCTTTCCCGAATTGCATTTTTTTGAACAGTTATGGTCAGGCAAGGACAAAGACAGGATACTTTCAACCGAAGAAGCTGAACGTCTTGCTGCACGCTTATTGAATATTTCCGCCTCCGGGTATTTTGCAAAAAAAGAACCCGCAAAATATGCAGCGGAAGCAAAGACAATTACAGCGTCTGTACCGGCAAAGGAAGTTACCTCACTGAAGATTTTTGCAGCAGTAATTCAGCATGAAGCCGTGAAGCATGGCAAGGAGTATCCCTGTGATCAGACCCCGCAGAATGTGTTTTACATAAACGAGATTCTGGAAGCCTATCCCCATGCCTTTTTCATTAATATGGTACGTGATCCGAGGGATGTGCTGTTATCGCAGAAACGAAAATGGAAACGCCGTTTCCTCGGTGGCTCACATGCCACCTGGTATGAAACGATCCGTGCCTGGACCAATTACCATCCGATTACGATCAGTAAACTCTGGAATTCCGCCATCCGTGCACGCGAACAGGTGAAAGACAGGAGGGTGATGAGTGTTCAGTTTGAATCGCTGCTGCAAGATCCTGATAAGGCTATTCAAGGCATTTGCTTCTTCCTGCAATTACCATTTTCAACAGATCTTAAAGAGGTGCCGCAGGTAGGTTCTTCCAGCGGCATGGATAAGAAGGAAGTAAAAGGTATCAATTCCGATCGTTCGCAAAGTTGGAACAAAGGGGGTTTAAGTGCTACGGAAATATGGTTCTGTCAAAAGACCTGCAGCCATTTTATGCAGGAACTGGGCTATGATCAGGTAAGAGTTTCCCCAAACTTATTCAGCATAGCTTTCTATTACCTCATTTTTCCTGTTAAACTCGGTTTTGCATTCTTGCTGAATTTACATCGAATGAAAAATATTGTAGAAACGGTGAGGAAGCGGATGGGTTGAGTAAGAATGAAAAAGTCAGGAGATATCTTGAGAGTATATGATCTAATACAATCTGCAGCACTTTTTAATGCTGTAAAAAGACCAAAGAAAGCAGGGCTTTATTTTCTCCTTGAACTCCCGGATCTGCTTTTTAAACCAAGGGAACCTAATAAACTTCGTGTAACCAGTCCGGCCACAGAAACACCCACTGCCCTGACAACAGGGCTTTTCAGCATTTTTTCAAAGGTGCCGGGCTCTTCTTTCGCCGATTTTTTCTTTTCGCTTCCCGGGTCATTTTCTTTTTCAATCGCTTCATTCGCGTCTTGCATGCGCCGGTTCAGCATCTCAAAAGCACTCTCACGGTCTAATACCCTGTTGTACACACGCACTAATTGTGATGCCTGCACCAGCTCATTTACTTCCTGTTCGCTCAATACATCCATTCGGGAAGATGGGGAACACATCATAGTAGCGGTAAGCATCGTGGGAATTCCTTTTTCATTTAATGCAGTCACCAGTGCTTCACCAATTCCCAGTTGTGTCAGCAACTCATCAGTTTTATAATAGGCTGATTCCGGAAAATTTTCGGCTGCCGTTTTTATCGTTTTACGGTCGGCGGCAGTGAAAGCACGCAATGCATGCTGAATTTTTAACCCCAACTGCCCGAGGATGGCGGAAGGAATATCCTGCGGATTCTGCGTGCAGAATACTACTCCCACTCCTTTTGAGCGAATCAGTTTGATAGTGGTTTCCAGCTGATCCAGCAGTTGTTTGGAAGCATCCTGGAAGATCAGGTGTGCCTCGTCGATAAATAACACCAGTTTAGGTTTTTCAACGTCACCGATTTCCGGAAAGGCATTATAAACTTCTGCCAGCAGAGAAAGCATAAAGGTGGAAAACAGCTTTGGTTTATCCTGAATGTCGGTTAACCGTATGATATTAATAAATCCCTTTCCGGAAAGGTCTGTGCGCAATAAGTCGTGCGGGTCGAAAGAGGGTTCGCCAAAAAAACCGGCTGCGCCCTGTTGTTCGAGTTCGATCACTTTTCGCAAAATAGTACCTGCTGACACCGTTGAAACGACGCCGTAATCTTTTTCAATGTCATTTTTGCCGTCACCAGAGATGTATTGAATCACCTTTTTAAGATCTTCCAGGTCGAGCAACGGCAACCTTTTATCATCGCAGTACTTAAAGATCATGGCAAGAATGCCTTGTTGTGTCTCATTCAGGTCTAAAATTTTTGAAAGCAGGACAGGGCCGAATTCTGAAGCAGTAGCTCTAAGCTTGACTCCCGGTTGATCAGAAAGAGTAAGCAACTCTACCGGAAACTGCGACGATGACCACGTGGTGCCAATCTTTTTCGCACGCTCTTCAATCTTAGCATTGAGGTTGCCGGGCCTGGCAATACCGCTGAGGTCACCTTTGATATCCATCAGCAGGGTAGGAACGCCATTCGTGGAAAGCCCTTCCGCCAATAGTTGCAGTGACTTTGTTTTACCGGTGCCGGTGGCACCGGCAATCAGCCCGTGACGGTTGAGTGTTTTGAGCGGTATCTTCACAAAATGATTCGTTTCACACGTACCATCAATCATACCTGCGCCTGCTGTTATCGTGGCGCCTTCAAACCGGTACGAGGCATCAAGCTCTTCTGTAAACTTCGTTTTATCAGCCATTCGGAAAACTTTTGTTGCAATTTAGAAAAGGTAAATCAGGATTGAAGTGTTCTTCTTAAATTATTTCTCTTCGATAAATGGATTTATCCACTGAACCTCTAAGTATAAGTTTATCCTTCAAGCCCCGGGCTTTCGTGCTCATACAATTAAGTTCTTTAACGCAAAGCCACGAAGAAGATAACAGGAACGTAATTCTATCCTTTCTCACCTTACAGCAACAAGCAAATGAGCTGGTACTGAATCTTCATGCTTTGCACTTTTCTGATTAACAGTATGGAGATTTAATAAATCTTATTCCCAAGTTAAAGGTTGTACGACAAAAAGGATATAGATTATTGTCACAATTAAGTAAGTGAGTAAAGTAGCGTAGTGAATACAGCATAGGAAGTGATCTGCTCCACCGCAG
>CAZGBP010000021.1:0-42610 GCA_964524035.1 uncultured Bifidobacteriaceae bacterium | reverse complement strand
ATGGAAACTGCGCCAGCCAGGCTATCTATAGAAATTCCGCTATTTGCGAAGGAGCTATCCAATTCGCCATTGTACTTATACCGAATAATTGAAAAGAAACCAATTTGATTGAACCAGTCTCCGTTTTTAGCGGCAACCACAATTTTCCCATCTGGCTGAACGATGAGCGGTCCTCCTGAATCTATATCCCAATTTCCGGATCCAGTTAAATCGGTTTGAATAATGCCTTCATTTCCAAATGAACTATCTGGTACACCATCCGGAAGTAATCGAATTAACAAAACATCGGTGTTGCCTCCTCCAAAAAATGTATAGCCAGTCCTCCCTGAAACAAGTATCAAACTGTCGTCCTGCATTGACATGGCATTTGGGTACTCACATGAACCAAGGTCAATGATCAACTGTCCCTGATCAGCAAAAGAGGTGTCGATGACTCCGTTGGATAAATATCTCCGCAGGAAAAGATCCTTGAAATTTGGAGCGTATTCAGGCAAATGCTGGATAGAACCTGCTACAAGAATTTTATTATCCTGTTGCAGATGGAGCGTGCAATGGTCAAAGGTTTTTCCCGCATGAAAAACTTCCGTTCCCATATTTGCAAATGTGCTATCTCTCGTACCATCCATCATGTTTCTTACCAAAACAAAGCCTGAATCATGGAATGCATTTACCAAAGTAATTATCCTTTCCTGCGCATCCATCATGCTGATAATAGATTCATAAGGGTCATAATTGGTCTCGCAGAAAACCAACCCATTGGTACCGAAAGTGGAATCCAAGGTGCCTGCCTGCTGTGAATACAATAATGTTGGTAGGATATTAACTGTAAATACAACACTAAAAAAAAGGAGTTGTAAAATTTTATTGAAGTTTTTCATGACTGATAATATTAAAGTTGTGACCCTATTTCGTGATATGCTATCATTTTGAAATGAAAGGGATACCCCGTTTGCAATCAGCTTGCTTCAATTACCTTCACTTTCCTTTTTTACATGCTATTATCGCAACAGCATTCTATATCCTTATTTGTTTCCCCTCATCACGAATCCAATTTTCCACCTGTCTTCCAAAGTGATCACATTATCGTTTTAAAATCAGTTTGCACATTCAATTATCCATCAAAAAGAAATTCCATTAATTATTTTCTGTTACTACAAATTCAACTTTTGTTTGTCCGGTTGACGTGGTCATTACACAGTAATAAACCCCGGAATTCCATGTGGACACGTCAATCACTTCCTTATAACTGCCGGCATGCATCATTCCATATTCCGATCCGCTCACTTTTCTGCCAAGCATATTATAAATGTTAATAGTCACCTTCGAACTATTTGTTAGCACAAAGGGAATATTCAGATCTGCTGAGGCAGGATTGGGATAGGCGGCTTTAACTGTTTCCCCGCCTATTAATGCTTCCACTCCACTCAGATTGTCAAGGCTTACATCATCTATAATGTAATGCGATCCGCTGACAACGCCGCCTCCATCCAATGTATCAGAGATTGCAAAACTTATAATTCCTCCTGCGGGTGATCCGAATATATAAGAGATGGGTACATGAGCCAATGTATAGACTTCTGTGTTAGCATTAGCATACAAGGATAATTCACCAGCCCCAATCCCATTTCCTTCCGCATCGGAGATAACCACAAATGCAGAAAAGAATTCGCCGACGCCCTTCAAATCCAGTTGATAGTAAAACGACAACTCAGAAAATAACTGGTTCACCGGAAATGGATCTCCGCTTGAGTTGGTGCTCACGAGGTAGGGGGTCCATAGCAGTCCTCCGGTAAAAGGTACCATTTCTCCTTTCATGGCATAGTTACCGGAGTGACTGTCATCAGTTTTTTGACAGGGAACAGCGACCCCCTGAACATTCAGGGTAAGCCAGTTGTCCGGTTCATTATTGCTCCAGTTTTCAAATCCCGGATTTAATACCGGGTTTTGTGCCAATGAAAGCGAGGAAATGAAAAAACAACAGATAATAAATAGCTTTTTCATGATTCAGATAGTTTGTTCGTTAATTTATTAATCAATGTAAAATTCGGATGATAGGCAGCCTTAAAAAACGATATTGATCAGCTACTATAAGGATGTGTATCATGTTTCCGGCTTTATAACCAATAGCATGGTAAGCGCCAGGTATACTTTAAAATGAAGAACCCATTCGCCGGTATGAGGCAATGATAATTGCGCTAAATCACTGACGAATAGTAAAGAAATTGTTAGAGTGAATCGCTGTTCAAAGCAACTAGAGCAGCGTTAATAATCCTGCAGGTAAATAATTATGCCGACACAGATAACTTCTTCAAATGTGCCAAATGCGGGAATACTTCAGGTTATTAATTGCATGGTAAGAAGGGATTAATTTATTGATCTTGCATCGGAAGTATGTTACGAATTTTAGTCCTTTTCAAAGCCATAGTCTCTTTCTACCAAACAAATACGTATTTTATATGCAGCGTACCATTGTTCTTTTCCGGTTTGCTGTGCAATGAGATGTGCGCTGTTATTCTTCCAATCCCGGATCGCTTCCAGATTCTCCCAATATGAAACCGTTATTCCGGTTTCCTCACGCGCCGTTTCCATGCCCAGGTATCCGGGCTGTTCTTTCGCCAATTCAGCCATCCGGAGGGCCATGGTTTCATAACCGTCAGTCGTATCGCTTTTAATGCTGGTAAAAATCACCGCATAGTAGGGTGGCAGGGGAGTTTTTGCAATCATGTTTTTTTTGTTTCCTGATTGGTATGACGCAAAGCTATTCACCTACCCTGAGATCGTGGAATAAAAAAGTAAAGGGCTCTTCTTGCCGGAAGAGCCCTTCATGAAAGTTAAGGTAGGCAGTTAATCCACCACTACTTTTTGAGAAATCGTTTTAGCGCCGCCTATAACACTTACCAAATACAGACCCTTGGGCCATTGGGTAACATCAACCTGCATGGAAATTGTTTCACTGTCTTCCAGCTGTTTTTCGTATACCAATTGGCCCAGCATATTCTGAATTGCCAGCGTACTGTTCGTGTTTGGCATCGAGAGACTGATATTCATGTAGTCACTGGCAGGTACCGGGTAAACAGTCATCGTAGTTTTTGTCTCCGGCGTGGTGCCTGAAACTTTCTGCGGGGTGAAAAACATCTTGGTCTCTGAATAAGCAGAAGCCACCAATGGGTTCTTATTGCAAATGGTTTTAATATTCCATTCGTAGGCGGTGCCCGGCATCAGTCCCAGTAATTTAAACTTTGGCGCTTTACTATTCTTCGTGATCCAGGTGCCTGAACCAACCTGCCTGTAATTTACCTGGTAAGTCAGTGCGCCTGTGGCAGGCTGCCAGCTGAGCAATATCATGCCGGGTTTCTTTGTAGCCTTCATCGTGAAGTCTGAAACTCGGCTGCATGGATTCCAGTCAAACCTGAATGCCCGGTATGTTTTCTGACCAGACTCATCAAAGGTCATTTCCCAAACAATATTTTTATCGGGATCCACTTCTGTCATATTTGGAAGGCCTTTATCAAATGTGATGGTTCCCCAGCTGATCATGGTATTTCCATTGGGAAGACGTTGCGCATTTGCTGAACCTTTCGCAAAAACCTTCACTCCATCCACATCCGGGTGTTCATAATACCAGACCAGGGTAGCTATTTTGTTCACTTCATCGAGGTGGTATTCTTTAGCACTGGATATCTGCACCGGAAGGAAATTGCCATTATTAAGCAACGTAACATTTCCATTGGGCAGTCTTCTGATATCGTGCTGCTGCCGGAAGTGTTCCGGGATGTTGTCATTCACAAATGTGAACTGGTTATTCTCACCACCCATCCGCCACATGATTTCACCGGTTTCCCTGTTTATTTTGGTGATTTCATCCATATTACGGCTGGAGATCAAAATATTTCCGTCACTATCTCTTTCTACTGCATTACCATGCACATAATCTACATTTGAATTGGTAAGAGGGGTAAACTGATTTGCATCAGTGAACAAAAAGTGATCCCAGCTTCTCCACTGAAAAACGACATCCCTGTTCTCATCCAGTTCCTGAATAATCAAACCTTTTACGGTGGCATTGGGTTGCCCTCCGTAAGCCGTCATATCAATGGTCTGATTGTTTAAAGCCATCAGGAAGATATGACCATCGGCATACATTTGAACATCATGTCCGTTGGTTTCCAATTCATAGCCGTTACCGCACTGTACAGAGTCAATTACATTGTAATTGGAATCAAGAATTCGCCACCAGGCATAACCATACCGGTAATAACTGAGGTAGCCGTTCTTTTGTAATTTAAAGTCATGTCCGTCAATACCCTGATCTCTTGTCCAAACCAGGGTGCCGTCGCTTTCAATGATGGTAGGGAAGGAGTTGGTATCGCTTTCATCCATCTCCTGCTGATTGCAATAGAATACCCGGCCGGGTGAAGGGTTGTTGTTTACGTTAATAACAAAAGTTGGGAAAGAATCAGGTGTTTCAAACTGTAATCCTTCGAGTTTCTTCGTAGGGTCGTAACCAAAAGATTCAATGAAGTCAGAACGCCGGCTTTGCTCATATAATGCTGCCTGTTCCGGCGTTATTTCCTGGCGAATTTCGAAACTGAAGTTCATCCCATTAACCGGCATACCATCTGTTCCACTCAACTTTGCATGTACCGTAACGGAAACGGTTTCTCCATATGCAAAAGCCGGAATTGGCCTTATAATAACAGTCTTGCCGTCACTAGCTAATCGCGCCGTCCAATTATGAAGTCCACTTACAGATCCTTTTATTTGCAACAGTTCTTTATTTGCAACCGATGCTTTATCAAGATACGGTCCGGTTCTTAGAATGATATTGGTGGTTGGATTGTGATACTTTGAACCGGGCAATGGACTTACATATTTGAATTGTGCAAACGCTGAATGCATTGCTACAAAAAACACCAGCAAGCTGATGAAAATTCGTGGAGTCATGAGGATGGGTTTGTTATGAAGAAAACAAAATCGATTAATGTGGTTGGGAGATCCGGAATTGAACGCCCAACAAATTTGCCCAAAACCAAAGAGGCAGGCTAAACTGTGTCGGCTAATATGCTGCTTCCAATGCCGGAACTATTGAATTACCAATTGTTGCCTGCTAATCCTGCTTCCGGAGGTTACCTGTACCGTATAAACCCCTGTCGGCAAATTTTGCAAATGCACATCTTTTTGAAACGTGCCCACAGCTGCCGGCCAGGTTTCTTCCGACACAACAACACCTAACTGATTGATCAACGATAAAGTAATGGTACTCCGGGTTTGTTGAAACAGGCTGACGGTGAACAGCGAACCGGCCGGATTCGGGTAAATTTCAAAACCGGATGCTTCCTGTTCATTTGCTAACCCGTTTCCGGTACTCAGCGTATTAAACGGAAGCTGTGAAGAGAGATAAGAGGTATCGGTAAATTTTTCACAAATGGAACGTACGCGCCAGTCATAGAAAGATTCCGGAGTCAGGTTTTCAAGCAGCAGGAAATTTTCAGTGGTAACAACTGAAGTCCAGTCTGATTGTGAGGTCAACTTGTACTCAACCAGGTAAGAAGAAGCGTTATCGGAAGTTCCCCATTGCAGCAACACTGAATCGGTTGAAAGTGTAGTAGCCGTCAGGCTGCTGTCGGGCGGCAGCGGGCAGCGTACGAATTCGAATTTGTAGGTACGGTAACTTTTTTGCCCTTCTTCATCAAATGTCATTTCCCATACAATGTTTTTATTGTAGTCTACCTCTGTCATTGAAGGAATATTCTTATTGAAGAAGATGGTGCCCCAGCATATCATGGTATTTCCGCCGGGCAGACGCTGCGCACTTCCTGATGCGCGGGCAAAGACCTTGTTATTGCCAACATCGGGATGCTCGTAATACCAGACAAGGGTGGCAATTTTATTCACCTCATCCAGGTGATACTCTTTGGCGCTGCTGATTTCCGGCGCTAACTTATTGCCATTGTTAAAAATGGTGATATTGCCATTTGCGATTCTGCGAAGGTCATGCTGCTGACTGAAATGCTTTTCAATGTTATCGTTAACAAAAGTGAATTGATTGTTTTCTCCGTTCATGCGCCAGATAATCTCACCTGTTTCCCTGTTGATCTTAGTCAGCTCATCCATATTCCGGCAGGAGATGAGAATATTGCCGTCAAAATCACGCTCTACAGAATTCCCATGCACGTAATCCACTTTTGCATTTGTTAACGGAGTCCACTGATTGGCATCGGTAAACTGGAAATGATCCCAGCTTCTCCACTGAAAGATCACGTCTTTATTCTGATCGAGTTCCTGCACAATCAACCCTTTTACCAAAGCATCCGGCTGCCCTCCATAAGCAGTCATATCAATTACGAGGTCATTATACGCGATTACATAATAGTGTCCATCCTGAAACATTTGAAAATCGTGCCCATTGGTTTCAATTTCATATCCATTACCACAAACTACAGAGTCGATAATATTAAAATTTGAATCCAGCACCTTCCAGTTGGCATAGTTGTAACTGTAATAGCTAAGGTAGCCACTATGATTGATCTTGAAATCATGGCCATCCCTGCCGGCATCACGGGCCCAATAGAGGGTTCCATCATTTTCAAGAATTGTTGGAAATGCATTTGTATCCGTTTCATCCAGTTCCTGCTGGGAGCCATAAAAAATTCTGCCAGGAGAAGCATTGTCATTCACATTGATTGTGAAAGTTGGAAAAGAATCAGGAGTCTCGAATAAATCAGGATCCGGATCTTCCGGGTTATATCCGAATGACTCTGTAAAATCTTCGACCCGCCATTGCCTGATTTTCTGTGCCTGTTCTTCCGTGAATGCTGCTTTGGTCTCAAAACTGAAACTGACGCCATTGATCAGTTCGCCGGTCTCTTTCTTTAATACATCTTTAACGGTTATGTAAACAGTTTCATTATAGGCAAAAGGTTCCACAGGCCTGATCACCACGGTCTTTTTATCATCCGACAGCCGTGCATACCAGGCATGTATTCCGGTTTCAGAACCGACGATCTCCACCAGGTCTCCATGGGCAACCGATGCTGCATCCAGGAGGCTGCCGTTTTTAAGTATGATATTCGTTTGTGGGTTATGGTATTTCGACCCTGGCAACGGACTAATATAGTTGAACTGTGCTGAGACGAATTGGATGCCCAAAGCAAGTGCGAATAAGGTAGCGGAAATCTGCTTGTTCATGGTTACACCGGCGTTTAGAAAAGTTGATTTGATTTCATTGATCATGCTATGTTACGAAATAATTTGCCTGGTTATTGAAGTACCAATTGCTGCATGCCCAGGTAATCGCTGCCTGACAACTTAACGGTATAGATGCCCTTTTGAAATTGGCTCAGGTCTAAAGTAAGATGATTGGTTCCTGCTGATGCTACCCATTGTTGCTCATAAGCTATTTCTCCCAAAATATTGAAAACGGTAAGGGTTAATTCCAGGGTCTTTTGAAGAGATGCGTTCACAATTACCTGCTGCGTTGCAGGGTTTGGATACAGGCCAAAGGAGATATTTTGCAGCAGGTTGCTTTGCATCGCAACTCCGATTGTGTTAAAAGTATGTATCTCACTAAAAGCAGTGGAGTCATTGAATTCGGCACAGATACTTTTTACCCGCCATTCATAAACCGATTGCGGGGTAAGTCCATTGAGTTCAACTGAATTGGAATCCACCTCAATGGAAATCCAATCGGGTGCAGCCAACAGCCTGTATTGAAAGAGATAGGTCGTGGCATTGTTGGTTTCATCCCAGGTAAGTTTTGCAGAATCCTGATCGGTAAAAACTGTCTGGAGTGAATTTTCGTCTATTAAACCGCACCTGATGAAATCAAACTTGAAGGTCCGGTACGACACAAGCGTGCTGTCCACAAACCTCATCTCCCAAACAATATTACCGGCAGTATCTACTTCAGAGGCATTCGGAAATGGAGCGAGATTGGTATTGCTTAAGAGGCCCCAGCCAATTAAAAAGTTACCGTTGGGCAATAACTGAACACTGCCCATTGCTCTTCCGTACAGATAAAATCCATCAATAGTTGGGTGAACATATTCCCATTTAAGCGTGGCAGTCATTGCTGACTGATCCAATTCGTAAATCTTAGCACCGGAAGCTTGTGGTATCTGGAAGTTGGCATTGTTGAACAAAGAATAGGTACCATCAGGCAGTATTCTGAAGTGGTGTTGATAATAGAAATGGTTTATGCCGGTTTCATTCACAAAATCAAAATCATTTTTTTCACCACCCATGCGCCAGATTACTTCGCCGGTCGACCGGTCAATTTTTAGTATGGCACTCAGGTGGCGGGTGGATACAAGCAGGTTGTTATCAAAGTCAATATCTATTGAATTTCCATGTATGTAGTCTACTTCCACGCAGGTTAGACAAACTTGTTGTACCGCTTCGGTAATCTCAATATGATCCCAGCTGCGCCACTCAAAAACCACGTTATCGTCTGCATCAAGCTCTTGAATAACCAATCCGGTTACTATGGCTTCGGTATTGCCTCCGGTAACAATTACAGACATATCGAGTATCTGGGCATCATATGCCATTAACAGGGCAGTGCCGTCAGGATATACAAGAAATTCGTGCTCATCTGTCCGGTATCCGTTGCCCATCTGGTATTTTTTTACCAGGTTATAGTTTGAATCAACCATCACAAAGGTGCTGTCGCTTTTATCCCAAAAGGTCAGGTATCCATTCAGATTAATCTTAAAATCAATACCGGCGAATTCATCAAAAAAAGCATACACCGAGTCTCCATCATTGCTCATTATATGTCTTGAAAAACAGATATTATCAGAAAGGCGCTGATTCCGCCCGAAAACTGATGCCACATATTCATCACCGGTCGACATAATTTCCACTTTCGGAAAAGTGCATTCGGGAAGAAGATTTCCGGTATTTCCGTTATCATCTTTGGCATATTCATTTTCACCTTCACCAAAAGCCTCTTTGCGTATATTTTGCGCAGCTTTTTCCATGGCAAGGAGTTGTTCAGGAGTGCGTTCCGCATGAATCGAAAATTCGAAACTGGTGCCCTGAATGACTTCCCCCGATTTTTTCCTGAACCCATCTTTAATGGTAACCAGTATGGTTTCACCAAACTGAAATTTTTCATTCGGATAAAGCAGAATGGTTCGGCTATCTGCCGAAAGAACTATGCGGAAATCGTGCAAGCCGCTTTTTGTTCCTGAAATCTCCACCAGTTCTGGTAAAAGGGATTTTTCCTGCATTTCAGCACCGGTTTTCAGAATAATGTTGGTTTCCGGATTGTGATAAAGACTGTTCGGAACCGGAGAGATATATTGAAACTGCGCGTAGGCCCGGTTATAGGAGAGGTAACTAATGCTTAATGATAGCACAAAAAGGTACAAAAATTTCATACTGAAAAACTCATTGGTTAGTTAAATGAATGTCAAAGCTTACTGCTCTATGATGCCAGTTCTCACAGAAATTCATCCATGAAAAAATAGTATGCACCTTTAATTCCAGTCAGAGAACATCAGTGCTACTGCTATAAAGCCTTCTAAAGCGCCGCAAATTAAGTCATTTTTAAGAATTGATTTCACCGGTAATCCACATTGCCCTCCGGAGTGTCTAAACCGGGCGGAGTTTCGTCAATTTTTCAAGAACAGGTAGAAATGAACAGGGCATACTTAGTCTGTGGATTCATACGCTTAAAATGGAAATTTCAACAGACTATCTCTATGAACGAAGGAAGTCTGGAGAAGGTGATTAAGGTAAATCAGGGTGCCGCAAAAGCATTGGCTTCCGGGGAATAGCGTACATAGCAATTTTCCCGGCGCTTAAATCATCAATTAATTTTTTGGGTCGTCATTTCTTTATATTTTTGATTTTATACTCAACTAAAACAAACCATCAACCATGAAAAAACTTTTTCTTTCGTTCATTGTCATTGCCATTTCACTTCCTTCATTTGCACTTACTTCAATCTACACAAAGAAGGTACTTGGCGGGCCGTTTTGTGCAGGCACTACCATTAGTGTAGCTTTCCTTACCGATACGCCCGCAGAACCGGGAAATGTATTTACCGCAGAACTCAGCGATAAAGATGGAAATTTTGATGCTCCGCTGGCGATTGGATCTATAGTGAAGACGACCAGTGGTTTAATTAGCTGCGACTTGCCCTTAGGCCTGGAATCCGGTAGTAAGTACCGTATCAGGGTAGTAGCCAGTAACCCAGTGGTAATTGGTACCAGCAGTGAAAACAAGATTTCTATTAATGCAAAACCTAAAGGGTTATCCATTACCAATATCAAAGCTTGCGAAGCTACGCTGAACTGGACGGCACTTGCCTCTGCGGCTGAGTACAAAGTTCAATACAGGGTAACAGGCAGTGGTAGTTGGTCGTCAACAATTGATGCAGGAACTGCAACCAGCTATACCTTTACTGGGTTAGATGCCGCCACGAACTACGACTTCCAGGTGAGGGCCATCTGTGCCAATGATCAGAAAAGCGATTGGTCGAAGGCATCTGCTGCCACCAGTGCCTGCCCTACACCGTCCAGTCTGATTGTAACTGCTGTTGGTTTAACCACTTCCAGCCTTGACTGGGCCGATGCTGCCTGCACTACAGGTTACCTTTTTCAATACCGGGCTTTTGGAGAATTGAACTGGATTCAGCTCACCTCGTCCACCAGTAATATAAACTTAACCGGTCTCTTTGCAGCAACTTTATATGAAGCACAGGTGGCAAATGATTGCGGTGCGACCAATTCAGCCTGGAGTGCATCTACCATCTGGGAAACGGAATATTTCCGTTTGGCAGGTGATGCGGAAACGGTTTCTTCATTTAGTGTTTATCCAAACCCGGCTACCGGCGCTTTTACGGTTAGTTTCGACAGCGGCAGAGAAAATACGGAAGTAGAGATTTTAGTGCAGAATATGTTCGGCCAACTGGTTTATACTACCAAAAACATGGCTGCTGCCGGATTAAATCATCAAGTGATTGATCTTGATAATCCAGCGGCCGGTGTTTATTTTGTAACAATAAAGGCTGACGGAAAGGAGCTCAAAACTTCTTTGATGGTTAATTAATTGCTTTTCCAATCTGCTTTTAAAAGTCCCGGCTTGCCGGGACTTTTTTTTTATTACTCTGACACCTTTTTCCAGGTATTGTCCTCCATCCTGAGCACAAATACAGATTTGTTTTCATAATACCAGATTTCCTCTTCGCTTTCGGGCAGCAGCGTTGGCTGAATCACAAAATGTTCAGCCAACCCGATGCTCTTTTGTTTGCTTAATACCGATTCGAAATCCATTCCGTTTTTCAGCAGCAATTTTCCCAAGAAAAGCATTTGGTCATAGCCCTTCACAGCGTAATTGGAAGGATTCATCAAGTATTTCGCAGCATAGTCTTGCTGAAACCGCGTAACTGCTGCATTAGATTTGTCGAGCCAGAAATTTTGTGTGATATGAGTGGAAACTTTTGCAAACTGTTCTGTTGTAATGTGTTCAAAGTTCGTCCAGGTGGGCATGCCATAGACCGTAATCAGGTATTCTTCTGCAAGGCCGTTTAGTTGTTTAATCACCGATCGCACAAAAGTTTCATCATTAGAAGGGATGATGATGATGTTTCCGCTGGTGTCAGACAACACATTCTTAACCTGTGTGTATTTAATTGCGCTGCTATCGGTTAGTTCAACAAACTCTATTGCAGGCTTACCATCTGTTTGTTGACGCAGTTGATAGCCCCTGAGATAGGCTGCAAGTTCTGTTTCCCATGGTCGCTTTTTGTAAATCAAAATCAATTTGCGCTGGTATGAGGTCTTGCTGATGTAATCAATGGTTTTTTCGCAATGGGTTTTCATGGTAGCATTTGCCAGCAGGTAATACGGATTAGCAGAACTTCCGATAGCAGTAGTGGAGAATGGTGAAACGAGCCAGGTTTTGTTGCTGCCGGCATATTCAGTGGTAATTCTTAAACTGTGGTTAGCAACCGGACCAATAATCAGATCAACGTTTTTTAGTTCGCCATTAAACAATTTCGTACGCATTGCATTGGTATCGGTGCCCACATCATATACCAGAAGCCTGGTCCTCAGCCCGGATTTTGCCAGACTGTCGAGTGCAAGCAGACAACCCTGATAGTAGGCTGCAGCCAGCTGGCTTTCCTCAGGAAAATAATAGGTGGAGGGATCTCCCAGGTCATTAATAAATACTTTGCTGCCTTCGAAAGGAAGCAGGAGGGCGATCGTAAATTCTCTCTGGCCCGGTTTGAATTTCGGCCATGCACCGGGAGTATCCGAAAACAGGTTGCCGTATCCGGTCCCTTTATTAACAGAAGTTGCAGTTGCTGCCATTCCTTCTGTTTGGGAATGCACGCTTTTGCTTAAAAAGATGATCAGATAAACAAGGAAAAGGATGCTACTCCCATTCAATGGTTGCCGGCGGTTTTGAGCTGATGTCGAATACCACACGATTGATTCCTTTAATAGTGTTAATGATCTCATTGGATACTGCTGCAAGAAAGGAATAGGGGAGGTGGCTCCAGTCTGCCGTCATACCATCTGTAGACTCTACTGCCCTCAGGCAAATGACCTTTTCATAGGTACGCTCATCACCCATCACGCCCACCGACTGCACCGGCAGCAAGATAGCACCTGCCTGCCATACTTTATCGTAGAGGTTTTCTTTTTTAAGTGCGGAAATAAAAACATCATCGGCCTGTTGCAGCAGACTGACTTTCTCTTCCGTAACATCACCAAGTATGCGTATGGCAAGTCCCGGTCCCGGAAAAGGATGCCTGTTAAGTATTTCAGCCGGAATCTGCAACGCTGCACCCACATTTCTTACTTCATCTTTAAAAAGCAGCCGCAATGGTTCTATTAGCTTCAGATGCATCCGTTCCGGCAGCCCGCCAACATTATGATGGCTTTTAATGGTCTGTGATGGACCATGCACGGAAACAGATTCAATGACATCAGGATAGATTGTACCCTGGGCCAGCCATTTGATATGGTCGAGTTTTCGGGATTCTTCTTCAAAAACCCGAATAAACTGTTCGCCAATAATTTTCCTTTTCGTCTCCGGATCACTGACACCTTTTAGCGCAGACAGAAATCGTTCGCTGGCATCTACTCCGTCAATATTAAGGCCCATTTGTTCATAGGTCTTTAAAACCTGTTGAAATTCATTTTTGCGCAACAACCCATTGTTAACAAAAAAGCAAAATAGGTTTTTACCGATGGCGCGATGAAGCAAGCCTGCCGCCACCGTAGAATCCACCCCGCCTGAAAGTGCCAGCATTACATGTTCTTCTCCCACCTGTTTTTTTATTGTAGCTATTGCTGATTCAACAAAGGAAACAGGCGTCCAGTCTTGCCGGCAACCAGCTATGGTAACGCAAAAATTTTGAAGCAATTTCTTTCCTTCCGTGGAGTGTATCACTTCCGGATGAAACTGGAGGCAATAAACCGGTTTTTCAAAAGCATCCTTATTGCTTTTGTAAGCTGCAATGTCAATAGATCCGGAGTTAGCTAACAATGTAAAGTTTGGAGGTATGGCGGAAATCGTATCTGCATGCGACATCCATACCTGTGCATCCACCTTTACATCCCTGAGGAAAGGATCATCCGTCATCAGCAGATGTACCATGGCCCTGCCATATTCCCTTTTTTGCGACCGCATCACCTTACCACCAAGTTTCTTGGCAATCAGCTGTGCGCCGTAACAGATGCCCAGAATCGGGTACTTGCCAAGTAATACCTCAAGGTCCAAATCGGCAAAATTGGCATCATGCACGGAATAAGGACTGCCGGAAAGAATAATGCCCTTTACATCCTGGTCAGGTGCCGGAAAATGGTGAAATGGATGGATTTCGCAGTAAACATTCAACTCTCTTACCCGGCGGGCAATCAATTGGGTGTATTGTGATCCAAAATCAATAATCAGGATTTTCTCCATGGCTGGCAAAGGTATTGGAAAGAGCGGATGCTTCAAAAATGGAAGCAATTATTGTTTCAACAACCTGATGTTCTTTGCAGATCTCTCGTTGTAGACCCCCGTCTCAATAGCCATTCCATCGCCGGTCAGTTAAGTCAATTGATCCAATGCAAGTATTCCCTCTAAGACGTGTATGGTACACAAAAAAGGCTGCCTTGTTCGGGCAGCCTTTTCACTTGCGATTGGAAATTTAGTGTTGATAGACTATTTGCCCATTATACAGCACGTCATTAAACATTACCCGGACAAAGTAGAGGCCTGCTGCATCACCATTATTTAAATGGATTTCCTGCTGCAGCTCTCCATCAATTACCGGCAGCGTTATACCTAGTACTGACTGGCCGAGTGCATTGAAGATCTCTACCGTGGCACTGCCCGTTTCTGCATTATTCAATTGAAGCTGCAACATAAACCTGCCGTCTGTAGGATTGGGATACATATTCAGATTGGCCATTTGAAGATCGGCAATGTCATCATCCTTGCAACCACTAAAGACTGTTGTTACGGCAGACAACTTACTACATCCGGTGCTCATATTTGTAACGGTTAACCGGTAATTGCCGGTAACTGTCGCAATGTAGTCTCTGTTTGTTGCACCGATAATATCATTGCCATTATATTTCCACTGATAGCCGAGTGTTATTCCTGAAGCACCATTTCCACGCAATTTAACCTTGCCGTTGATACACAGATCCGGATTGTCGTCAGGATTTACCACCAGGATCGTTGCATTTGGTGTTGCAAGCCTGTTAATATCCACCACATTGGAAGTATCTGTGCAACCGTTAATGTCGGTGATCACCACTTTATACTTCTTCTTGCTGTTTCCACCAACAATATAGGTCGAGTTGGTTTCCCCCGCAATCGGGTTTACGAAGTTATACCACTGATAACTCACTGCTGATCCGGATATTTCAGATAGCAGAACCGGTACGCCAAAGCAAAGTGAATCCGGATTTGCCGGTGTAACAACTGCCACAGGACTGTAGTTTATTGTCACATTTGCTGTTACCAAGCTATCACAACCGGCTGCATTACTGTATGTATTTGAATATGCCCCACTTATTGTAACCGTTCCACCCCAAGGCAACTCATAGCTATTGCAGGCAGTTGCATTGAATGAAGTTGAATTTGAATAGTTGATGGTCACATTAGCCGTCACCATACTGTCACAACCAGCTGCATTGGTGTAAGTATTGGAATATGCACCTGATGTAGATACTGAACCGCCCCAGGGTAGTGTGTAGCTATCGCAAGCTGTAATATTAAAGGAGGTAGGGGTACTATTAACACAACCTGCTTCTCCCAAATAAAAATCACTGAAAGAGGTAAGACCGGAAACTGTAGTAACAGATGTTGAAGTTGTTGAGGCTACTCCCGGATGAGTCCAACTGCCTGAGGAATTTTTTGCAACTATAAGATTTGCAGGTATTGCTCCACCGACAATATCACCTGGATTGATAAAATCAAAAGTGGCAGAAAAAACAGGAGATGATATGGAATTATTGGTAAGGGTCCATAATCGATTGATGTATTTTGTTTGACTGATTCCAGATCCGGAAGGTGGTGTTCCGGCAGTTGGTGGGCCACCCAAAACTACTGTACTTGCGGTCAAAAATCCGCCTGTTCCAACACTGGAAAAATTGATGCTGGTCGGTGCATAATTAACCAAATCTCCTATAAAATAAGGAACAGTTGATGCACCTGTAGCTACTGCTCGTTGTAAATTGCCACTCACCCATCCATTTGTCCTTACTAATGTACTGCCGGCAGTTGAGATGCTAAGTGTTTTAGGGCTTACCATGTTCACAATGCCATTTGTTAAAGTTAATGTCTGGTTGACGGTAATATCATCATTAACTAACAGGTTACCGGAAGATTTATCAACAATTACATAATCAAAAGTAGTTGCGCCAGTAAGCGCTTGGGTGCCGCTGCTTCCATCAAAAAATACTGCACGATTCATTGGGGTAAAGGTTGCCCCGCCGGACTTAGACCAATTGCCTTTCACTTTAATATCTCCTCCTCCAAATGCATTGCCTGAAAGTTTCAATGTTCCTGAAGTAAGAGCTACAGATCCCGCAACATTTAAAGAACTGGTGGTTTGATCCATATCCAAAGTACCCCCTCTGACATCAAGGTTGCCACTGACATTAGTGGTTCCATATGCGCCGTTTGTTCCACCACTTCCAAAATAGATGGTGCCTGCCCCAACAACAAGGTTTCCGGCAATAGTCCAATTTTGTGTCGTTGCACCTGTTCTGGAAATAAACCTGCCTGCAGAATTCATGGTAAAATCATAAACGGAGATGGCACCAAAGGAATTCTCATCAGCCGTATTGTTAAAAACAAAACTATTGCGACTGAATGGAGGTGTTGCACTGCCGATTGTCGTTGTACTTACTGTATAATACCGCTCATAACGGGCAGATGCCCCTATAAAACCGCCTGCATTTTCAGTTGGAGTCTGAGAGTAAACAAAGCCGGTTGCACTTGTTACAAAACTGAACCAGTTAAAGGAAGCAGGCATACCTCCAAGCACTGACCACGGAATTGAAAACTCCCTTACGCTTCCGCTTTCAGAAGCAAGTCCAAACGAGGTGGTTTGAGCACTCCATCCATTACTTCCATTTGCAGTACGATATTCTCTATAGCCTGTTTTTACATAAAGAACAAGATCTGCCCGGAAGGGTAACCCGGCAAAATTTGCGCCGTCATAATTTTGACCTACCAGGGTTCCATTTGCATTGGTTCCTCCGTCAACGGGTACTTGGGGATCTTTATCAAGATAAAGTACATAGCCTTCTGCCAGATTGGGGCCGCTAACTCCCACATATAAATTGTTGGCATCCCAATTCATATAAGTTACATTTCCTCCATTTGTTTGCTGATTCTGACCGTTGGTGTGTGTGCCATATTCACCGGGAACAATAAAAGCGTCTACATTTTGAGTGGTAACCTGTGCCCATGTTGTACCTACTCTGATCTCATCAATATCTGCTTTTGGGGTGGCTGATGAATTTCTAATGCAAATGCCAGTATTAAGAGAATTGTAAGAAGTTACATTGCCAGAGCCGGGGCCCGTAATTCCACCCACAGGTTCAGTGCCGCCTAAGGAAATTGGATTTACCCACATAGTAGCAAGATCATTGCCTGGCGTATTATTATAGACATATTTAAGTACAATCAAATAAGTATTACCAAAAGTTAAGTCTCCGGTAACTTCATTGGGAATATTAGTAGTCTCAGAAACTCCTAATCGATAATTAGCATTACTGTTGGATGATCGAATATGAACTTTTGCTGTGAAATTTGCAGCACTTGCGCCATTTGTTGTACTTAAGTGCACAAAGTAACTATTACCACTTGTGCCAAATGTCGACGATAACTGGGTGGCATCAGTTACATTAAGTAGGAAAGAATAGTAGGTGGTGTTCTGGCTTGCAGGTAACCCACAAGATCTATTAATATCTCGTGGAGTAGTGGTATTTGAACCAGGAATATTTATTCTATTATTTGAAGGAGAAATTCCAGAGAAAGTTAAACTCCCACTAACTACATTAATTGTTCCAGTTTGCGAATTACTATGCGTTGTCCAATTGTTATTTGTTGTACCAATACCGCTAGTATTTCCTCCAAGATTTCCTCCAAAAGTATAATTGAAAGTCTCACTAAGAGTCTGTCCCCAACTCTTTTCACTTAAGTGTAGAAAAATAGTCAGCAAAAAAATGCTGAACAAAACCTTGCTACCTGAAGGAAAAGAAGTATTGAAACCCATTTGGAATGATGGCCTTCTGAAAAAGAGCCGTGTGTAAATGTTATTCATGGTAATTTTTGTTTTTAGATAGGTAACTGAAGGAATAAGCGCCTTTGTAAATTTTCTGATCATTTTCTTTTGAATTGTTACATTTTAAGATCGCAAGATATCAAGTTCACTCCGGTCAATTATATTATAATCTAGGGGCATATATTTAACCATTTCGATTTATCTGTTAGGAAATTTTAGAATCGGGATTGAAGAAAAAATGATTGTAAAATCAACCAAAATATACGGTTGTGAAATTAAGAGCAATAATAATACTTGATCATGCAATTTTTGCTTAATTCTTACTTATTTAACCTGATGTTAATAAAACGCAATTAGCGAAACAGGGAGAGTCCTGGTCACTAGTTTAAATCACAATGAAGTCAATACTTAAAGTACCGGAATTTTCTTGCTTAAATCTTTATTCCAATAATTAACAAATCATATTAAACCCAACATGCTATACTCACATAAAAGAAGCATTTCGAAGCATCACAATTTAACAAAGTTCTACTTAATTTCCACCGGCACTTCCAGATTTTCCCATTTCAGTACTATCCCGTTCTCATTAACCTCATATAAAAGCCGCTCCTGCATCTTTTCAGATTTGCGGGGCTTCACAGTAACGCGCAACGCATCTTGAGCAGCATCGTATTTATAAGCACCCCACTGACCGGCTGTCTTATTGAAAATGATAATCCATTCCTTTTCGTTGGGAATAGCAAAGAAGGCATACTTTCCTGCCGGCAACAATTTGCCTTCTACCTTTAGGTCTTTATCGGTGGTAAAAGTTGTTGCCTCATTGGCTCCCGCCCGCCAAACTTTTCCATATGGAACCAAATCACCCCAGATTACGCGGCCTTTAACAGAAGGACTACCATAATCAATGGTAATGGTTGCAGTATTAATTTTTCCGGTTGCCGTTGCCGGTGGGCTTGGCCGGGTGGAAGGATCCTGCGCCTGCATGTTAGCAGCAAAGAATAAAATCACCAACATAAGGATTGGGCTGATCTTACCAGGAATGGAATTTTTCATAGGTTTGGTTTTTGAGTTGCATAGCATGATAAATGAAAACAGCAGATTGACAGTTAACAAGCATTCTTTGCAAAAACGGTCGCTCAGAAATGCTTACAACCGGAAAACGGTTTAATAGATTGCAATCTATAAATTTTTAATGGATCTGCCTGAACAAAACCTTCAATTTTATGCCGCTAATTTCATTTTGTATCACTCCGGCTAATTTTTTGTCTTCATGAGTAACCACCGGCATTTTTTGTTGCATAAGCCATATGGCTACCTCAGCCAGTTTGTGTGTCCGCTGAAACGCAAAAGACTGCTCGGGGAATTGTATGATTTTCCGGCCGGTACAATGGCTATAGGCCGTTTGGATGAAGACAGCGAAGGCTTATTGTTGCTTACCACAGACGGTAAAGTGAGTGAGCAGATACGCAGTGAAAAAACGGAGAAAGAATACTATGCCCAGGTAGATGGTTTGATTACCGATGAAGCAATTCGGCAACTGCAGCAAGGTTTGGAGATTGGCATCAGGAATGTAAAATACCAGACACAACCTTGCAGAGCAAGTAAACTTGCAACCGTGCCAGGCTTTCCGCCCCGCAGCAAAAAAATTCGCGACGACCGGCATGGGCCAACCAGCTGGGTCGCTATCATACTAACCGAAGGTAAAGAACGACAAGTGCGAAAGATGACAGCAAAAACAGGGTTCCCTACATTAAGGCTGTTAAGAGTCCGTGTTGGTGAATTCCTGCTGGAAGGATTGGAGACAGGCGCGGTAAGAGAAGTAGAATTTTCTAAGCAACCAATAATTGGTAAGATACCGTCATAACTAATTTGATCTTCCACAACAGCAGTCTTTTGTCTTAAGTCTTTCATCCTAAGTCCTAAATCATACCTCTTCGCTTCACAAATCCAATTCTCCAAAAAAGATTCCTCGGATGTTGCTCCCATGTGTAACTTCTCACCCTGTTATTCGTCCCAGAATTATTACATCAGATACTTTACTTAATTTTCACCAAAATTAATTTACAGTGGTAAAACATATTGCGATTTTTTGTTGCTGTTTTTTAATGGGTTTGCCTGCTTTTTCTCAGGGTTATTACCTGGCATCAGCCGGGGAATCCATTTTTTCTATTGGAACCGTTGATGCGGGAGATGCAGATATCCGCCCTGTACTTCGCTGGTCACCTGTTTTCAATTTCCAGGAGCAGGTTCATTTTGATTTCTCCAACACCTTTGGTATTTACACAGGATTAGGAATAAGGAACGTCGGATTAATCAGTAAAGTAGATTACCTGCTATCAGACGACTTTGGAGGCACCATACAAAAGACAGTGACCATAAAGGAACGTTCCTATGCCATGGGTTTGCCTTTGATTTTCAAATTGGGTGATATGAAGGATGGAGTTTATTTTGCCGCAGGCGCAGAGGCAGAGCTAATGTTTGCCTATAAAAGAAAGATTATTGATGAGAATACTAAAAATAAGACTTCAAGATGGTTCGACGATAATGTGAATTTATTCAACCCTTCTGTGATGGCTGAAGTCCATTTTCCCAAAGGGCAATACCTGCGGTTTAAGTATTATTTGCTTGACTTTCTCGATTACAAAGGGATTAAACTCATAGACGGCGTGGAATTGCCTGATTATGGTGAAAACAGTCCTCTGTTTTATGTGGCATTTGGAACCATCCATCTCAATAAGAAAGCAAAGAAAGTCGAAGTGCAGGAATCTACACAAACCGCTTATTTCAGGGCGGAGTAACACGGCTATTTACTGCTGTTTTATAGAAGTATGATCGGAGCCCTCAAGCAATGCATGCCATATGTTGTTTTTTTCAATATTGCACCGGCAAATCGCCCGATTTTTGGCAACATTAGCTAATGTTAAAACATTTGTATTTATAAGTATCAATAAAGCAGCCAATGTTTATCATTAAACCTGAAGGTATTTAAGGCGATTTTATAAGATCAAATCCGTGTTATGCACGCTGGTTCTGCTTTCCGCTTCTTCTAACCCAAAAATTTAATTTTGACAGTATTCATATTATGCTTATTTTTTTGCTATTCTTACGAAAAGGTTTAAGGGAGGATAGGCCTCACTTCAAATCCTGAGTCTGCAGGAAAACGGCAGGGAGTGCAGCTATAGCATCTGCATAATATCTTTTAGGATGCATACTGGCAGTAGGATTTAAGTTGAATGGAATGCTTAATTAAGCAGGATATGTCGCTTTTAGTTTCTTTTATACGGTTTTTGAATGATGCTGAATTGGCAAGAATAAAAAAGTTGCCACTTGCGGGCAAAGAGAAGTTGGTAATGCAAACAATCATACAACAACCTGTCATTGAGGAAGTTGAGAAATCTGATATGCTGCGTCAACTGGGACTGACCTCAACACATTATGATAAGATTGGCACTGTTCTGCTCAAGAAGGCCTATAGGGCGGTAGCCGGAGATGATGAATTGGAACAATTGAATTTCCTGAGTAAGAAGTTTATGTTTAAGCATCTTTTTCACGAAATACGTCATCTCTCTTCCAAAGTTGCAAAAAATAAAATGGAACCGGCCGCGATGGAAAAGTATGCCTCGGCGCTGTTTAACTTCTCCATCAATGTTCCGGCAAAATATTTTGATGAGCAATTTGTAGAGAAAAGTGCAGCGCTATACCTGGACCGGATCATTGAAAATAAGGAGGCGAAGGAGTTGGAGGTGCGTTCAAAAATTCTCTTCGCAAGGCTGAATAAACTTACCCAGCAGGCACCAGACCCGCGCGCTACCGGTAAAATACATAAAGAAGTTACAGAACTTGAAAGTCAGTTTAGTAAGCTAACGGCCATTGAGCCAAAGACCGTTCTTTACCATATTATGGTCAATTATTACAGGCTGGTTGAGATCAATGCGACGGAGCGAACAAAGTACCTGAATAAAATTGCTGAACTATATGGCGGTTTTGAAAAAATGCCGGCATTTGAACAATTGATTGCTGAATGCCATTTTGCGGAACTGATGTTTGAAAAGGGAGAATACGAAAAATCATACCGGCTGTATGTGCAATTGTTTAATACGAAAATGGAATTGCTGAAAAATCAATTCCATCATTTTGCCCGTTGCATAGAGCTTGCTATTATTCTGAATGATTTCCCTATGGCGCACCGGATGCTCGACACACTATTCAAAGTCTATATTGTGAACAGGCATGAAAGCACGGGCGTATTGGGTGCCATCCTGTATGGCCATTTGTATCTCAAATCAGGAGAGCTTGACAAAGCATTTGAAAATATCAGCATTGCCAAATCGCTGAATTCTATTCAGGTTTACTTTCACTATGAAATCAGGATCAGAATGCTGGAAACACTGTTCTTTGCTTTCACAGATGATTTCGATTTTGTTACCAGGCTTTCTCAAAGAAATATCCGTTACATACAACTGCAAAGGTTGTCGCTTAAGAAATATAAAAATGCCCACTTCTTTTACCTGCTGAAAGATATGCGCAGCATCCGTAAATCTTATCCTGACAAGCTGCCTCCGAAAATTATGGCCTATTTTAATGAATTTCAACATGGGTATGAATTACTGTTAGGGCAGTTGTTGAACAAGTTGCTGTTGTCAGGCCAAAAGGAGGCAATTTGAATTCACATGGAATCCAGCTGACAATTGGCTTAACTGATTAATTGCCGCAGCCTCAGATATTGCCGGATACAGGTATTGGCCGGCAACGGGACTTCAATAATTCAATAAACTCGTCATTACTCTTAAACGTATTATTAATATTTACGGCATTCCTGGCCAACGCGGCATAGTCATTACGCATGAGGTACCAGAAAATGCCAAGAAATCCGATTCCCTGGAAAACAATTGCCTTGTTTTCTATGTAGCTGCTTAATGTATTCATGAAGAATTCAGGATGCTGCGTAAAATGCATCCCCTGTCGAACATGGTGTGACGCATGGTATCCGTCATTCCAGCATTTCCTGTTATACTTCGTATTTATACAGGTAACTGAATTCATATAAGGATTAGAAGGGTCTTCCGCCGCAATAAAAGCATGCTGTGTCCAGTTGCCAACCATCATTACAAAACGGGAAAGAAAAAAAGGAATAACAAAAACGATGATGGTTGCAGGAAGGCTGATAAAGGATAGTCCGATGCACATAAAGATAAAAAGGAATTCACCCATAAGGCATTTTACGATCAGCAAGTGCCGGTTCTTTTTGCGGAAATAATTAACCAGTCTGAACATTCCGAGAAACAGAAAATCAAAAAAGTAACGGAGAAAATCAGAAAAACTGTTTCGCTGATAGGGCATGGTGGTGCTGCGGTCGTCTTCCAGGTTATTTTCAGGATGGTGCATCCAAATGTGATGGCTGTAATAGGTTTCCGGAGTTTGCCCGAAGTATGGCCCCAGCACCCAGGGAAGATAGTGATTGAGCAGCTTGAATCGTTTATTAAAAAACTTCCGGTGACTGGTGCAATGCAGCATCAGTCCGAAAGGCCCTTTGAACGTAAAATTGTTAAGAAAGAGATAAACACCGGCAATGGCCCACCACAACAGGCCGGATACTACCGGCAGATAAAGAAAAATGGCCAATGGGATAATGGTAAAAGA
The DNA here is from genome assembly GCA_964524035.1 of uncultured Bifidobacteriaceae bacterium. Taxonomy (GTDB): domain Bacteria; phylum Bacteroidota; class Bacteroidia; order Chitinophagales; family UBA10324; genus JACCZZ01. The sequence continues at coordinate 19,218 of CAZGBP010000021.1, read as the reverse complement.
AATTTTAATGGTAGTAGAAAGAAACGGCAGGTCTCTCTTGTCGTTAATCATTATTAATATGAGCTTTTCAAATGTACCGCTGGTCTTATCAGTATAGGTAGGGTCAGTTATTGGCTGAAGAATTTGCATTTCCTGGAAGCGCTTGTTAGGTGGGTTGAATAAAAGCGAGTAAATCAAATCTAACGCTTTCTTTCCGCAATAAAGCATGATACCTGTTTTGTTACTGTATTAATTTTGTCTTAATATGTTATTAGGATGCTTCTCAGATTTTTAAATCATACAACTGGTACCTGCACAGTGCATTGATCAAATCAGGCTGATATCCCGCAAAGCAAGGCGTATATGAATCTGCAGTCCGATTGTTTTTTGCAGAGCAATGCTGCATCAATAAACTTTCAGGTAATAGTACCTTGTTCCGATTCATTCGTCAGGAATTCAATAGCCCGTTGTTCTGAATAATAGATACCGGAAAAAAGGTCTACACAAAATCCCACATGTCCGCCTTCTTGCGGAGTTTCTAAAAAGACTTTGGCAGAAGCCCTGCACTCATTAAAAGGAAAGCAGGACAGGGTAAAGAAGGGATCATTCATGGCGGTTAAAACCAAAGTAGGTATTGTAATACGGTGAATAAATTGCTTTGAGCTGCATTTCATATAATAGTCCATTGCATCCCTGAAACCATAGAGTTGGCTGGTGTAGTAGTCATCGAATTCCAGGAAGGTCCTGATTTTTTTTAACTGCTGATGGTTTAGGTCAAAAGGCAAACGACTCAGCCTGGTTGCAGCCTTTTGCTTCAAGGTCCTGAGAAACCGGTCGCGGTATAGGAAGGGTATTCTTGAATCAAGATGAATGGCGCAGGATTGAAGGTCGCATGGAACTGAAATGGCAACCGCAGCGGAAATCATGGATGGAATGGCAAAATGCTCTCCAAGGTATTTAAGTACTAGATTACCGCCGAGACTGAATCCAACAAGCACCAGATTATTGCAGCCGGTGTTGCGGAGGATGTGGTGTATCACTGTTTCTACGTCATCCGTACTGCCGCTATGGTAGGAACGTACCTGTTGATTGATTTCTCCGCTGCAGCCGCGCAGGTTCATTGCAGCTACTCGGTAGCCTGCATCCTGGAAGGCTTTTGCCATTCCTTTTATATAGGTGCTGTCAGCGGAGGCTTCAAGTCCGTGAATGATCAGCGCAATCTTTGTTGAATCGGCATCCACCCAGTCAATGTCAATAAAGTCATTATCAGGGGTGCTGATTCTTTCCCTGCGGTATTGAATACCTTTTACAACCCTGACTATGGCGGGAATGATGGATTGCAGATCACCACCGGGCAGGTAAACCGGAGGTTTATATTTTGAATGTATCAGGGGCAAAATAAGAAAGTGTTAATAGCATGTCATTTCAAAATTACAGCCTGCCGGTATTTTTTACCAATAAAATGAGTTAAAGGCCCTAAGGTTCAGCCTTTAAATAGCTGCATGATTATGCCAGTTTCAAGAGTAAAATCTCTGCGGCACCTAATAACAACCCCAGTACGGCAACGAATACTTTCAGTTGAAAAATTGATTTACCGGCCTGCTGATAGAAGATGCGCTCAAGGCCCGCAGGATCAAACTCCGCCAGTTTCTCAGCAACCAGTTTTTGTACGTCGTACTTTTTCTCCAGGTCATCTGCAAAAAAACCAATCAGGTCAGGAATCATTTTTTCCAATTCACTCATTAATGTTTCCTTCATTTTTTCAATCATCCCTTCTGTAATAAACATACCGAAGACAGGTATCTTTTCCTTGAGTTTGTTTCTCAGGAAATCATCTACCTTATCTTCTAGCACTTCGTTAATCTGTCGTAGTTTTTCTGGTTCAAGCAGATTTTGTTTTAACTTGCTGATATTAATAAAATTTTCAGCCGCATACCGGCCAATTTCAATTCCCCAATCGGGTAGTTTTTTCGGAATTATTCCTTGCAGTTCTATAATAAATAAGTTCCTTCGTTTAAGTGGGTGAAAGAGCATTTGGAAGAGCAGGGTGATGATAAGCCATCCAAAGGCTGCATTGAGTATCGGAATGAGGTATATCATTTCAGTCCCTCCCAGGTTGATGGTGAAAGTCGCCACTGCTGCAGGCTGTTCAATTCAGCCGGCGATAGGGCATTGTTTTCTTTGTTCACGTCAATGAGTGTTTCGTAATCCGTAAGGGTGTATAGCGGGCACCCTGATTCTTCAAATGATTGTGTGGCCAGCGGGAAACCATAGGTAAAAATCGCCAGCATCCCCAATACATCACACCCGGCATCTCGCAATGCATTTACTACCGCAAGGCTGCTGCCTCCGGTGGAAATAAGGTCTTCGATCACTATTGCCTTTTGTCCGGGTAATGCCAATCCTTCAATCTTATTTCCCAGGCCATGGCCTTTGGCCGATGACCGTACATAGCAAAAAGGCGCAGCGATACTATCGGCCACCAGTGCGCCATGCGCAATACCGGCAGTTGCAACTCCGGCAATAAGTTCCGTTTCCGGAAATTTCACCCTGATGAGTTCCACCAGCGATTCTTTGACAAAAGTTCTGATCTCCGGAAATGACAGGGTTATCCTGTTATCACAATAGATTGGCGAACGCCAGCCGCTGGACCAGGTAAACGGGTCTTTCAGATTTAACTTAATGGCCTTTATTTGCAAAAGAAGGGTGGCCATTTTCCGTGCAGTTGTTTCAGACCCGAGCATTCTCTTATTTTTGCGGCAAGATAAGAATGTCTGATCATACGATGACAAATTGAATCACCTTATGATTTTTTACATGATTTAAAAAACAAGCAATAAAAAATTGAGAAAAATATTTATTCAGAACAGTACGTTGTACCTGGCAGGCAGGAATGGTTCAAATAAAATTTTAGAAATGCTGGATGCGCAGCATAAAAAGTATACGGTACTGCATTATAAAAACAAGACAGATCTTCATCAACATGTATCCAGGTTATCCGCAGCGGTAAAAGAGGATACGGTAGTCTGCATTCACGATTCTTCGATTACCCTGGAAAAAGTTTTCTTTTCTGCATACCGGTTGATACATGCAGCAGGGGGTGCAGTTTATAATGACGAGGGCAGGTTGCTGATGATTTTCCGGCGAGGCAAATGGGACCTGCCCAAGGGTAAACTCGATCGGGGAGAAACGTTGAAGAAGGCAGCCATACGTGAAATTGAAGAGGAAACCGGTGTATCGCAACTGAAAATTGTGTCGCCTGTCAAATTCCTGTTTGACAAACAGCCCTGCACATTTCATACTTATGAATTAAGCGGGAAGAAGATCTTAAAAGCAACTCACTGGTTTAAAATGTACACCACCGATCGTCATAAGCCTGAGCCACAGGCAGCGGAAGGCATTGAAAAAGTAGAATGGTGTTCAAAACGGAAAGTGAGGGAATACCTTAAAAATTCATTTCATTCAGTGGAAGAAGTGGTAGAGCAGGCCATGCGCTGATTTGCAGAAGTGTTAGGAAAAAATATAGAATTGCTTTATTCCCGGATTAATAATAAGCACATATCCGCATTGCCTGCCGTTTATGTATCAGCCGGCTGATTATATAATATGCTCCATAATAAAACCGGTTACCATGGCATTCGCGAAAGCATAAATAAAAGAGATAATCCAAAAAACAAGGTCCCTCGTTTAAATTTTGCATCGTCTGACGCAGATTTCTTGACCTGCACACGGCCAAGATGAGCCAGAACGACGGCCAGCAACATCGTCAGCGGATGCTCCAGCGCATATAACCGTGCCATGGAATCACTCATTGTATTTTCATGCTGAAAGGCACTGATTCCCAATGGGCTCAGGAAAAAATAGAGCAGGATTCCGAGTAATAATTGCACATCCATAGCACTCACAAAATACAGGCTCAGCTTATTATCAAGTGAGGTAAAGCGTTTTTTGCCCTGCCACGATGCGAGGTATTTGAGGAATACGATAACGGCCAAGGCAAGAATTATCCAGCGCACATAAAAGTGAATGTCTTTGATCACTACATAAAGCTGTTCCATTAGAGGGGTAGATTGGTTAGGTTTAAGAGCTGAATGTTTGTTGACAAACAACAATCCGTCAAAAAAAGACGGACTCTGCTATTATTAACAGGATGGAAATTAGAATTCACGCCTTACATCAAACGCTTCCAGGTTATCTGCTACTTTTCTAAGGAAGGAGCCTCCTAATGCACCATCAACAATTCGATGGTCATAAGACAAAGAAAGGAACATCATGTGTCGTATTGCGATCACATCGCCCTGCGATGTTTCAAGAACAGCCGGCTTTTTCTTAATAGCACCGGTAGCCATGATGGCTACCTGCGGTTGATTAATAATAGGAGTACCCATAAGATTACCAAACGTGCCAACATTCGTAAGTGTGAAAGTGCCTCCTTCAATTTCTGTCGGTTTTAATTGTCCGGCACGGGCACGTTTTGCAAGATCATTAACCTCTTTCGTTAACCCCACCAGATTTTTGGTGTCGGCATTCTTAATTACCGGAACAATCAGGTTTCCGCTTGGCATGGCCGCTGCCATGCCGATATTGATGTCCTTTTTACGGATAATCTGCGTGCCATTTACTGATGAATTAACCAGCGGAAAATCCTTTATTGCTTTAACAACAGCTTCAATAAATAAGGGAGTAAACGTAATTTTTTCTCCTTCCCGCTTTTCAAAGGCGGATTTAACTCTTTCGCGCCATAACACCAGATTGGTTACATCTGCTTCTACAAATGAAGTGACATGCGCGGAAGTGCGCTTGCTCATTACCATATGATCAGCAATCAGCTTACGCATGCGATCCATCTCGATAATCTCCACATTACCACTTTGATTTATGGACGGCTCCGGAGTATCTGCAGTTTTTTCAATTACGGGCGCAACCGGTTGTATGTTTATTGCACCTCCCTTTTGAACAAATGCAAGAATATCTCTTTTTGTTACACGTCCACCTTCGCCGGTTCCCGGTATGGTATCGAGCACGCTCATTGCAATTCCTTCGCTTCGAGCAATATTCAATACCAGGGGGGAGTAGAATCGTGCTTCAACGGCATCCGTTCTTGCGCCTGCCGGTGCCATCGTTTTAACTTCTGCCGGTTTGTCAACCTTTGGAGTTGCTGCTGGTTTGTCAGCTTGAGGTTTTATTTCCGCAGCAGCATCAGTTTCCAGTACAGCAATTACTTTGCCTACCGGGACAACATCATTTACCTGGTAAAAAACTTTTGCAAGTTTGCCGGCATGGGTAGAAGGTACTTCAGAATCAACTTTATCTGTTGCAATCTCCAGAACCGGTTCGTCTACAGCAACCGTATCACCAACATTTTTTAACCACTTCAAAATAGTGGCTTCCATTATACTTTCGCCCATTTTTGGCATTATCAGTTCCACTTCAGCCATAGCATCGATTAATTTTTTTGCAGTGCTCAAATGTAAAGCGAAAGAGGGGATTTAGCAAACGATCCGATACGTAACCATTACGTTGTTTTTCCGCGTCGCGAAATTATTTCCTCAGGATGACCTTCTTCAATTAAGGATATAGTGCCGTTCTCAGGAAGTGTGAAGTAATCCTAACATAAATTTCCGTAACAGGCTCAGTGAATTGATCGTTGCCAGTTCCATGTTTCTTTCCCGGTTGCCGGGAAAATGGAAGTGACGGGAAATGATACTCTTGCGATCTGCAACGGCAATCCAGGTGGTCCCAACAGGTTTTTCCGGAGTTCCGCCATCAGGCCCTGCAATACCGGAAACGGCAATTGCAAAGTCTGTTTGCATCACATTCAACACACCTGTCACCATTTCTCTGACGGTCTCTTCACTAACCGCACCATATTTCTGGAGGGTTTCTTCCTGCACGCCCAATACCTCTTTCTTTGTTTTGTTTGAATAACTTATAACTCCGCCGTAATAATAGTCAGAAGCCCCGGCTATGGAAGTAAGCCTGTAAGAGATAAGCCCGCCGGTACAACTTTCCGCGGTTGCCAGTGTTTTATGCTGTGCCCTAAGCAGGTTGCCTACGACTTCTTCCAGTTTATCCTCATCATAGCCCCAGATATATTCACCGATTCTTTCATGGAGCTTTTTCGACAATTCATCCACAGTATGTTGAAGCGACGTCACCTCATCACCATGCGCACTGATCCTGAGTCTTACAGAGGAGAGATAGGGGAGGTATGCCAATTTAAAACCAGGCGGAAAACTATTTTCGATATCGCTGATCCGTTCTGCAAGAAGTGATTCTCCGATTCCCTGGGTCAGAATGGTTTTGTGTATAATATGCGGTGTTTTAAATTGTTTCAAAAGTCGTGGGACGACAAAATCTGTCATCATTAGCTTCATTTCCCAGGGTACGCCCGGCAAGGAGACAAAAACTTTTCCCTCAATATCGAACCACATGCCTGGTGCTGTTCCATTGTAATTTTTTATAGGAATGCATTTGTCTGGCACTTCCGCCTGTCCACGGTTGCTTTCCGGCATCGGCCGTTTAAAACGTTCGAAAAATCCTTTCACCATCTCAAAAATGGATTCATCAAATACCAGCTTACTGTTGAAGTACTCGCACAGGGTATACTTCGTAAGATCATCCTTTGTTGGTCCAAGTCCGCCGGTAATCAGGATGATATCGCTGATTGAACGGGCCGTATCGAGCACAGCAATAATTTCTTGCTTAACATCACCCACGGCAAACCGGCGTATCACCGCTATGCCGGCTTTACTTAGTTCCTGGCCCATCCAGGCTGAATTGGTGTCAATCACCTGTCCGATTAACAGCTCATCTCCAATGGTGATTATACTTGCCTTTACCTGCATAAGTTGTTTTTTTACTGCATAATGCTACAAAAAGTATTAACCCTGATATGTGGCATTTGTAAATAAATTACGGGTTGAAATTACAATTCAATGCGATATTCATGATTAGGTTACGGTTGATCCAACATAATCAATAGCTCGTGCATAATGCATTGAAAAACATTTGGCATGATTTTGATAATTTAATGGCCAAAATAGATCTTGATGAAATATCTTCCCGTTTTCTTGCTTTTTGTAATCACCTGCTATACGACTCAGGCTCAGATTAGCCGGCCTTCCGGTACCACGACCTCCACTACCGGTTCGGCAACAGGCGGAAGCAATCCATTAACCGGAGCAGGAAACGAAAGTCTTGTTTCAGGATTGAAGGAGGCTTTGTCTGTCAGTGCCGTAAAGAGTGCTGATATTCTCTCTGCTACCAATGGTTTTTTTGGCAACCAGGCCATAAAAATATTGATGCCTCCGGAAGCAAAAGCAGTAGAAAGCAAGCTCCGTTCATTTGGGCTTGGCAGCGAGGTGGATAAGATGCTGTTAACGATGAATCGAGCAGCAGAAGAAGCGGCAAAAGATGCAGCCCCTATTTTTCTGGATGCTATTAAAGGAATGTCTGTTAACGATGCCATTGCTTTAGTTACCGGTCCGGAAGATGCCGCAACGCAATACCTCCGGAAATCTACCTCTGCGCAGCTAACAGAAAAGTTTACGCCGGTGATTGACAAGGCCCTGGATAAAACAGGAGCCACTAAATACTGGTCAGATGTTTTTACAATGTATAATAAGCTGCCATTTGCTACACCAATAAATCCTGACCTTGAGAAATACGTGACACAAAAGGCCCTGGATGGATTATTTTATACTATGGCGCAACAGGAAGCACAGATAAGAAAAGACCCGGCTGCAACAGCAAACTCGCTGATACAATCTGTGTTTGGTAAAAAATAGGCTGGTAAAAAGTAAAATCAGGAGTGGGTGTCAGCATTGATAACCGGATTATCTGGTGACACTGATCTTAAAGCCGCACAGTGTTGCGATTTACCCGGATCGTTATGCTTCAATTTGAAGGTTGTTCAGAATTCATTCCAGTCGCTTCGTTTAGGTAATTTCAGGTCCTGTAAAACGGAAGCTTTTACACGTAACACAAAACTATAACTGGGACGGATACCGAAAGGAACCCATTGTATACTCATCTCCCAGCAATGGAGGTCGCGGTATATTCCAAGCGTAGCCGTGGGGAATTCGCGGTTAACAAAATCATAGGAAGTACTGGCCGTCAGTTTCCAGTTCTTTGTCAGGTTCAGGCCGCCGCTTATATTTAAAGTTTGCGTAAATGTCAGGGAATCGTCTCCTGCTTCCGAGTTAACCGATTGAAGAAATAAACTATAAGACAAGGCTATGTTCCAGGGAACATCAAAACTGATGTATTCTCCGGTAGAATAGGAAAGGTAGTCACGCTGCAGGTCAGTGAGCTCAGTGGTGGTGCCCTTTTTTGATTGAAAAGAAGTGCCCACGCTCAGGTTGGCATTGGTTAGCCGTGCAAGACGGTTGTTTACATTCCACTCAAACTGGTTAAGCCTGCGGCCATTAGAATCAGCAATATATGGATCAAACCGGGAGCCGAAATTGATATCGAATTTGTCAAGTAGTTTGGTACGGCCTGATATTGAAATAACAGAAAGATTAAGTGAATCAGCCGCAAGATTGTAAGAGCCGCCGAAGTTCAGGGCATCGAGTAATTTCACCTTTCGGGTTTGCTGAAGGGTATCCTTTTTTGAAAATACCTTCATCTCCAGGTTGTTCGCAAGCGAAAAATTAATGCTCCCCGATTTACCCTGGCCGGGCCCGCCATAAATGCTATTCCCGAAGATAGAATAACGTTGCGTATTGCCTTCCTCATCAATTTGTACGGTTTTATAAGTATTCCATTGCGGCTCGCTGAAATCCGGATGATAAGAAAGTCCAATGCTTGGTGTTATAACATGCCGGATGGCCTGCAGTTTCCCTTTCCTGAATTTCACGATTCCATAAACCCGCGTGGAACTGCTCACCGAAAAATTAAAATCACGTGTTGTTGCAAATCCCTGTACCGTATCGTACTCAATAGTAGAGGTTTCCGGGTTCCAGTTTTGACGCATAGTTTGCAGCGACCAGATCTCGCTGTAGTTAAACGCTGGTGTTACAGTCAGGAATTTGAAAACCTGGAACGGTGCACTGACAGGTATATTATGGCGAAAACCCGTTTCCAGGTTGCGGAAAGTGGATGCCGTAAAGAACAGGGAATCGGCGTTGGATACCTGGTTCTCCGCATTCATACTATAGGAAAAACCAATCTTCTCATACCATTTTTCGCTGCCAATTGCTATTTGGCGCCTGAAAGGATAAATGGTATTCATGTTAAATGCAAAGGTGGGTAGTGATACATTCACAAGATGCGTTAGCGTGCTTTGTGTGTGATCTGCAGAAATCGTGAAATTGAAAGGGGTATAGGGAATAGTTTGTGAATAGGAGATGGATGACTGGTAGGTATTATTCAGATAGTTGAAATTTGTATTGGAGGCAAAGAGCTGGTTAAATCCCGATGTTCCGAAATTAACGGTGGCACTGAAGCGGCTGTTGGGGCGCGCTTTGCCATCCTGGTTATAGCGGGCAGCCACATTAAACTGCTTGTTTGAGGTATAATCATTTAACTCGGTACTGAATGCACGTTCATTGGCAAAAGTCATTCGCATATCGCCGTTAAACTTATATCGTTTGTTGAACCTGCTGGCGGCACTTGCTTTCCAGGAACCTTTGGAATAGATATCGGCGGTGAGGGCAAGATCCACGTTGTCGCTGATGCCAAAATAATAGCCGCCATTACGAAGGAAGAAGCCCCTGTTCTTGTCTTCCCCATATTCAGGAAAGATGATGCCTGATTTTCGTTTTGCATTAAGCGGGAAAATGCCAAATGGCAAAAAGAGCGGGGTTGGCACATCTGCCACCACAAGATTTGCCGGTCCTGAAACGATCGATTTGCCGGGATTGACTTTTATTTTGGATGATCCGATATAAAAATGCGGATGATCGAGGTTGCAGGTAGTGTAAATATTATGGCTGCCGAATAACACATCATCCGGCATTCGCTTTACCACTTCGCTTCTGATAAATCCTTCATCTTCCTGAGTTAAAATCTCACTGATCTTTCCCTTATTTGTTTTGAAGTTATAGTAGATCTTATTCGCATCATAATGCCGCTCACCCTGTTCAAAAGATGGCCGGTTAATGGTTTTGCCCGAACTATCTTTTCTGCCGATGGCAAAAACAATGTTATTCTTCCAATCGAAAACAATCGAGTCTGCTTTAAGGGTGATGTCTTTGTAAGTTACCTGGGCATCCCCGACAAGATGTACCCGCTGATTGGAGAGGTCATACCAGATTGAATCACGGGCAGCATAGGTTACTTTCGCATCAAGACCGTCAGCTGATTCTTTGACATTACCCGTGATGGTTGAATCTGCATAGGAGGAATCTGTAACCGATTGCAGGGTTACGGTATCTGCAGGAAGTGTGTCCGGGGGCGATGTTAAAATAATCTGATTGGAAGAAAAGGTGGCGTTTGTGTCCCCGTATGAGTACATGGAACACAGTATCAACAATAGAATGGGGAAACGACGAAGGCTAACTCTTTTTTTCAAAAAAATATCAGGAATAAATTTGCGTTTAATGCTGATTTTTGCAACAAAACTACTATAAAGCATTCCATTAGTGAAACAGACGATCCTAATCATTCTGCTTATCGCCTTAAGTTGCACTATCCCTGCATTGGCGCAGTCGGGTTCTGGCTACACCTTTAAAACAATTGTACTCGATGCCGGGCATGGTGGCCACGACACCGGTTGCAGGGGAGTAATTGACAATGAAAAGAATGTAACGCTGGATATTGTTCTAAAATTGGGAGCCCTCATCAAAAAGACCTATCCCGGCGTGAAAGTGGTCTATACAAGACAAACTGATACATTTATTGAATTGTATGAACGCGCAAATATTGCCAACCGGGTAAAAGCAGATTTGTTCGTTTCGGTACACTGCAATGCCAGCAAATCGACAACTGCATACGGTACCGAAACCTGGTTAATGGGGTTGCATAAGTCTGATGGTAACCTGGAAGTTTCAAAGCGCGAGAATGATGTAATTATGCTGGAAGATAACTACCAGGAAAATTATGAAGGATTTGACCCTAATTCGCCGGAGGGTTACATTATTCTTTCCATGAATCAGAATGCACATATCGATCAGAGCATCAACCTGGCTTCCAAGGTAGAGGAAGAGTTTGTAAAGGATGGCAGGCAAACAAGGGGGGTTAAGCAGGCAGGATTTCTTGTGCTCTGGCGGACGACCATGCCTGCAATTCTGATCGAAACAGGTTTTTTAACTAATCGGGAAGAAGAACGTTACCTGGTTTCCGAGAAAGGCAAAAATGAAGTTGCGGCCTCCATCTTACAGGCAGTGGCACTTTTTAAAGCAGAAGTAGAAAATGATTATAGTCAGCTGGCATTTGTACAGGATCAAATTAACAACGCAGCCAATGATGAACAAAAAGTTATTCCACCTGATAAACCGGAGGTCAGTGGTACGAATGGTCATTCCGGGATGGTCGCTGCAGACAGCAGTTTGAAAATTCCAAATGCAGCACCTCCGCCGGTGGTCTATAAAATTCAGATCACCGCCTCAGAAAAATTGATTCCTTTAAACGATCCGCGTTTTGCAGGCACAAAAGATATCGTGAATGACAAAAGTGAAAAAGGCATAAACCGGTACGTAGTTGGCAACTACACCGACCTGCAGGATACGCAGCAGCGCCTTACCATGCTCCGTCAGAAAGGATTCAAGGATGCATTTATTGTTGCCTATAAGGACGGCAAACGTATTCCTTTGAATCAATTGCCATAAGACCGGTTTAATCTGACCATAACAAGCTCGACCGGTTCTATATCTTTTTAAGTCATAACTTCGTCGTGTAAAAAAATAACATCCCTTTGAAAGTGTCAAATGAAGTCAAGGTTGGAATACTTGCCACCATTTCAATCGTGCTGCTGGTGCTGGGATATAACCTGTTGCGCGGAAAAAATGTCTTCAGCCGCGACAATGTCTTTTATGTCCGCTACGATGATGCGGGGGGTGTGGCACCTGCCGGTTCTGTTCTCTATAAAGGAATGAAGGTAGGACATGTGATCGACATCAAGATGGCCACAGATGCATCCGGCAAAATTGTGGTTGCCTTAGCGATCAACCGCGATGTAAATATTCCGAAAGGATCAACCGCTACGGTTATAAGCCCGGATATCATAAGTCCTAAAGCCATTCTGCTTGAATTTACCGCATCAAAGGAATACTATACAGAACATGATACATTGGTTGCAAAAATTTCCAGGAAAGGGCTGGAAGAAGTGCAAACAAAAGCAGAAGCATTAATTGTTTCGCTGGATTCAGCCATCAATTCCATTTCCAGTGTATTTAACAGCGAAACGCGGTTGAATCTCCAGAAGAGTATCAAGAGCATACAAACCACATTGAATACGCTGGATATGGCAACTGCTAAAGTGGATATTATGCTTAATGAGAACGTGAGCAGGCTGGACCGTATTTTTTCAAACATTGAATCCATTACCGCAAACCTCGAACAGAACCAGGATGAAATTAATATCATACTGACCAATCTTGCCGCTATCAGTGACACGGTAAGACAAAGTGAAATAAGCGCTACGATTATGCAGGCGAAGGAAACACTGGAAGAGTTGCGTGTGGTGATTGAAAAAATAAATTCCGGAGAGGGATCACTCGGATTGCTGGTCAATGATGATAGACTATACAACAACCTCGAAGCTTCTTCCAAATCTCTGGACTCCTTACTCACAGATTTTAAAAGCAACCCTGACCGGTATGTTCAGGTTTCGGTTTTTGGCAAAAAGGACAAATCTTCAAAAGAGTCTAAAAACAAGTGATGTGGCTCCTTCATTGCTGCTGATGTGAAAACCAACCCGATAGATACCAATGGCAAGATGACAGCAGGGATACAAACCTCCCTGCTGCTTTTGTCAAAGTTGTTGCTGCTAAGTGCAATCGGTTTTATTATGTCGGGTAATGCGGTGTTTGCGCAAAGCGGTGAGCCGATTGAAATAATCAATGCCGATGAACTGCAATACAGCGAGCCCGGAGGGGTGGGATTGCGAAAACTGGTAGGCAATGTTCAGTTGAAGCAAAATGATGTGATACTCTTTTGCGACAATGCGGACTTTTACTTCGATCAGAATATAGTTGATGCGGTTGGGAATGTTCATATCAGGCAGGGAGATACCATTCATTTGTTTGGGCAAACACTTCACTACGATGGTAACGGTAAACTGGCTAAACTGAAGAACCAAGTGAAGCTGACAGACTCCCGGATGGTACTTACCACAGACGAACTTGATTATGATCTGAATACGCGTGTTGGTTATTATCTTACCGGGGGAACCCTGATAAGTGAGGATGCCGTTCTTACCAGCAAACATGGATACTACTATTCGAATACAGCCGATATGTACTTCAAGAAGGATGTAAAACTAACCCATCCGGATTATGTACTTAGTACTGATACACTTGTATTCAATACCTCTTCACGAACTGCCTATTTCATGAGCCCTACACATATTGAGTCGGATTCATTCAATGTGTATTGCGAAGGCGGGTATTATAATACACAATATGATATATCGCAATTTGAGAAAAATGCACGGCTGAATACCCAGACACAACAGTTAGTAGCCGACACCATTTTCTATCAGCGTAAGCGAGGCTATGGCTATGCCCGGTCGAATATCCGGTGGGCAGATACGCTTAATAAAATATTTATGCGTGGAAATTACGCGCAATACAATGAAAAGAATGACCGGATACTCGCAACCAGGGACGCGGTCCTGATACTCGTAGTGGACAGGGACTCTATGTTTGTAACGGCCGACACGTTGTTCTCTTACAAGGACTCGGTGGGTGGTTTCCGCAATCTATTTGCCTTTCACCAGGTCAGGATCTTTAAAAGTAACCTCCAGGGTATTTGCGATTCCATTGCGTTCAGTTACCGGGATTCGGTTTTCCGGATGTTTGACCAGCCGGTCCTTTGGGTAGATCAAAACCAGTTGAGCGCAGATACAATGAGAATGTTTTTGCGGGGAGAGCAACTCTATAAAATGGAATTGTTGCAAACAGCCCTTGCCGTCAATGAATCGGATTCAGGTTTGTACAATCAGATTCAGGGTAAGGATATGTTTGGATTCTTTACGGATGGTCAATTAGAACGGCTGGAAGTGATGGGCAATGGAGAAAGCATTTACTATGCTAAAGATGACAGCAACAGCTATATTGGAGTTAACAAAGCGATTTGCAGTAATATGAATATCTATTTTACAAAAGACAAGCAGGTTGACCGTATTTACTTTCTGACGAAACCTGATGCTACACTGTATCCGCTAAGCCAGTTTCCTGAAGAAGAGGCACGCCTCAGGAATTTCCAATGGCTGATCGGCAAAAAACCAAAATCACGAGAAGATTTGCTGCAGCCATCATTGATTCATTAGGTGTATTTCAGGCAATAATGTTTATCCGTACCGGCTGGATAGAGATGGGGATAACTTCTGAAATATTGTTTTCTTGTTCGGCTTCTGTTTGCGAAATTTGCTTCCGGCAGCGAGCCGGATGAATCGTATGTACATTATCAAGATTCAGGGTAAAGTAAAAATACCGGATTACATTCAGATACGGGACGAACAGTTCGCGTTGCTGTCTTATTTTCGTGCAGACCGTCCGGAAGATGCGCTTAAAAAAATCGGTTTAGGGGATAAGGAGGATGAAATGAAGAAACTGATTGCCGCATTACCGTATGGCAAGATTCAGAAAATGGTGCTTTAGGTATTGAAACGAAGCCATCGCATTAAACAAAAAAAATTATGGAAGACCAGGTAATCATAGAAATAAAGAATGGAATTATCTACCAACAGGAGACATTGATCTTAAACAATGTTAACCTGACCATACATAAGGGTGAATTTGTGTACCTCATCGGAAAAACCGGAAGCGGCAAAAGTTCATTACTGAAAGTGTTATATGGCGATTTACCGCTGGCAGGGGGAACCGGGTTTGTTGCAGGACATGATCTCAAAACAATCACGTGGAAAAAGCTGCCTTATCTTCGAAGGAACCTGGGAATCGTTTTCCAGGATTTTCAATTGCTCACCGACAGAAGCATTGACGCTAATCTAAGTTTTGTGCTGCATGCAACCGGATGGACAGATAAAGAAAAAATGCGGATACGTATCGCGGAAGTATTGGAAATGGTGAACCTGAAAACAAAAGGGTTTAAAATGCCGCATGAACTCTCCGGAGGTGAGCAGCAAAGAGTAGTGATCGCCCGAGCATTGCTAAACCATCCTGCCCTGATTCTTGCCGACGAACCAACCGGTAATCTTGATCCGGATACTTCAGATGAGATACTGAGGCTGCTGATGGAGATCAGCAAAGAATCAAACACTGCCGTGTTGATCGCCTCTCATGATTTCATGACCATTCAGAAATTTCCGTCACGGACATTAAAATGTGAGAATGGCAAGGTACTGGACACTGCCATTTTAGAAACGGCTTGAAAAACAAGTGGCGGGCGTTGAAGTGAATCAATAACTAAACCCACTTACTTGCTTTTTGACTTCGATTTGGTTGCGCCGGAAAAAGAGTTTTCCGGATGAACGTGAACTCTTCAAATGCGACCTGATGTGACCCACTTTCATTGCAGATGAAGATCTGAGTGCTATTGCAGTGCTTTTCATAAAGATAATATCCTATTGGCTAACCGCGTATAAAATGTCGATAAGGTGCGCAGCATTTGCGCTATTGGAGTAAGATTTGCCTAGCACGGTTTTTCTTTTTTGAACATCTGTTTCTTCAAAGGATTGATTCATCAGTTCAACGGTTGCCTGTTTCATTTCTTCAGATTTTTCACGAACGATACACAAATCGCTCAACCCGGTGTTTTCTATCATGGGTGAATTCACCATTACAAATCTTCCATTAAACAATGCATTTAGCAATTTTAGTTTAGTACCGGTGTTTTGAAAGGTTGGAAGCAGGTTGATGTGCGCATTACGGATTAGCTGCATCATTTCAAGTTCCCCGGGATTGATACGCAATTCAATATTCCTGTTTTTCTTAACCAGTTCAACAAGCATTGCCGAAGGATCTGATCCTGCAATAATCAGTTTTGTAGGAATATCATTAAAAATTTTGCTCGCCAGAAATAGTGCAGCCTGGTTATTCTCCACCACTGCCAGGTTACCATGATACAATACATAGGAACCTTTGCCGGGTAACGACAATACTGACTCATTTGGATGAAAGGCGGGCAGCCAGGTTACATTTTCAAACTTCTTGTGCAGATATTCATAATCATTCTTTGAGATCGGCAGCAAATGATCGGCAACCGATAAGATCTTCTCAAAATTCTTGAGCTTAATGGATTCTGTAAAAAAGTAAAACCGGCGAAACATGCTGGTTTCATTTTTTCCAAGATGCCGGTAATAATCCCACTCAACATTATGCATACGTACTGCCTTTAACCGGTTTTTGAGTTCATCATGCGACAGGTAATAACAGGTATGCAGCCCTTCAAACAAGATCGGTGCCTCATCGATAGCCAGGTTCTTCAGCAACTCACTGGATTTCCGTGTTTTGACGATGTATGGCGTGGGAGATGTGAAATCACGGAAACTGTGCTCCCGTTTGTAATAAAAAACTTTGTCGCATATCTGGTTAAGGACATCGGCTTCCTTGCGACCGTATTCAAAGCAATGCAGTGTGATTTTGATACCATAAATATGCAATGCCATGAGTTTATAAAATACATCCATCACACCACCATAGTCAGGAGGGTAGGGTACATTAAAGGAGATAATGTGCAGATGTTTACTCATTGTAATGCCAGATAGAACGCCAGCAGTTTACGTTCTTCCTGCTGCCAGTTCCATGTGCTGCGAGCACGCAGGCAATTATTCTTCAGGCGAAAATAAGCATCTTTATCCTGTTCAAGCAGGGTTATGGCATGTACTATTGTATCCTTTTGCAGATCATTAACAAGCACCGCTACTTCAAACTGCTGATTAAGCTTGCTATACTCCGGAAAATTCATGGTAATTACCGGAACCCCTGCATGAACGTAGTCAAAAAATTTATTGGCAAGAGAATAGTAATAACTCAGGCCATTGTTTTCCAGCAGATTGACTCCGATATAACATGATTGAGTAAGCAGCTTTAATGCGGCCGGTTGTTTTAGCCCCAGGAATTCTATTTGTTCAGGATAACCTGACTGGCGGGCCATTTCTTTCAGCTCAGCTGAAAGGTCTCCTTCGCCGGCCAATTTAAGCTGCAACTGAAGTTCTTTCATAGCACCAATCAGCTGCGGTAAGCCCCTTCCTTCATTCAGGGCACCCTGATATAAAATATACTTCTGTGTGTTTGGAACCGCTTCTGCCAGGTACGCATCTTCCAGTAAGGGGACATTCCTGATTACCTCAAAGTGCCGTTTGTATTTTTGACGGAAGAAATCCGCCAGTCCATCGCTCACCGTATAACAATTCCTGATTCTCCCGATGGAAAATTTTTCCACCAGTCGCCAGATTTTCTGAATAAAAGGGCGCCGGGCAACTTCCGGCACTTCCGAAAAAAGTTCATGCGCATCATAAACGCATTTCTTTCCTCTCCATGTGGAAACCAGGTAGCAGGGCAGGATCGTGTCGAGATCAATTCCGCAACATATATCATACTTCTTAAACAGAAGAAAGCATAGCAGGCGCACATTATATTCAAAATAGAATAATTTGCCTTTCCTGAAAAACAGACTGAGCCGGTGTTGCCTGTACGATGTGTTGTTTAAGGGCAGGCTGTCCGGCAATTGCCTTCCGACCAACAACACCGTATGGCCGGCATGAGCAAGCGAACCGCAGATGCGCATCATGCGCTGATCATATGTCAGGTCATTAACAACAGTGAATATGATTCGGCTCAATGGATTTGGAAGATTACAAGCGGTTTAAACAAATTCTCACCCTGTGTTTCAGTGCTTCACCAATTCAAAAATTGTGATTTGATAACGCAACTACGCGCATTGCATCAAACTGATTCGTTGATTAAAACCACAAAAAAAACAGGCAAATTTATTATTGAAAAGTAAGTTGGTTTAGTTCATTTAGCTTTAGTTCCTCGCTGTCAAGCAGCCACTTTATGGTCTCCAGTAATTTTTTCTCCTGGGTCCTGGGAATTTTGCCGACCAGTTCGCTTATGGTATACTGCCGCTGCTTAACCAACTGCTTAATGTGTTCTGTAATCTGTGAAAACTCTAGGTCGGAAAGATTGAGTTTATTGCGGTTCAGGCAAACATCACAGATGCCGCATCGTGTGTCATTCTCTTCGCCAAAATAGGCGAGGAGCATTTGACTGCGGCAGCGATAGCTTGTCTTTAAATACCGTTTCATAGCCGTAACGCGGCTTTCATGTGCTTCTTTTCTTCGCTTCAGTAATTCAGCATTGATGGGCATCCGTTCACTGTCCGCCCGCGGCACATTAAAAGTAACCTGGGGAGAATCTTTTTGCGGTTCATACTTCAGCAACTGAAAATTTTCCAGGTCTTTGATTTGTTGTGCTACTTCCTTGTAGGTCAAACCGGTATATTTTGATAGATCATTTTCATTGATCATCACAAATGATTCAAATATTCCGGAATAGGCACGTAACAATGTCCTGATCAGCATCTCGTACTTCCTGTTTTCCACTTCAAACCTGTAAAGCACCTCTTTATTTACAATAACCAGCAGGCGCGATCGCAGATAAACCGATTCAGTAACGGTAATATAACCTTCCTGTTCCAGCGCTTTTAATGTTTGCAGCGTTTCCGGTGCCTTTAATTTATACGCTTTGCAAAAGGCGGAAATATCAAAATCAAAACTTGTCTGTTCCCCGGCGCCGATAGCCAGTTGAAAATGGTTTGCCAATGCCTGGTACGTTGCCCTGATTTTGCTTATGGAGGGAATATAGTTGGCCAAACGATCCTCCAGTTCAGCGATATCCGCATTATTATACAATAACACCGCAAATGACTTCTTTCCGTCGCGGCCGCCACGGCCTGCTTCCTGGAAGTAGGATTCGATGTTGTCGGGTACGTCCAGGTGGACCACCAGACGCACGTCCGGTTTGTCAATACCCATTCCGAACGCGTTGGTAGAAACCATCACCCGTGTTTTGTTCCGGGTCCATGCTTCCTGTTTCTGCGAGCGCGAGGCATGATCCAATCCGGCATGATAATAATCGGCACTGATATTTTTTTTTACCAGGTAATCAG
>CAZGBP010000020.1:0-44026 GCA_964524035.1 uncultured Bifidobacteriaceae bacterium | reverse complement strand
CAACCTTACACCAACGCGTCATCCTGAACTTGTTTCAGGATCTTTAAATTGAATCCGAGATGCCGAAACAAGTTCGGCATGACGCTTCGGAGGTAGGTTGTATGTAAGGCAAACGCATTTCCCGCATTGAATCATTCTTACCATAGTGCTGCTGCCTTGAATGGGCACTCAATAGATGCTCCTGCATTTTGTCACAACCTTACGCCAACGCGTCATCCTGAACTTGTTTCAGGATCTCTAAATTGAATCCGAGATGCCGATCCGCCATTGGCGCGACGGCATGACGCTTCGGATGGAGATTGGATATAAGGCAAACGCATTTCCTGCATTGAACCATTCTTACTAAAGTGCTGCTGCCTTGAATGGGCACTGAATAGATGCTCCTGCATTTTGTCACAACCTTACACCAACGCGTCATCCTGAACTTGTTTCAGGATCTTTAAATTGAATCAGAGATGCCGATCCGCCATTGGCGCGACGGCATGACACAACGATTGGAAGATATATCAAAAGGAAAGCAGTTGTTTTCATAAAGAATCATTTTTTCAGCCTGGTTATACCAACAAAAAACCCAACCACTAAAACAATGGTTGGGTTCTGAAGAATTAAGGATTAAGGCTATTGAATAATCAACCGCTTTTCCATTTTTGTTTTGCCCGCAGCAATGTCAAGAATATAAATTCCTTTATGCAAGGCAGTAAGATCAAGTGAAAGGGTGTTGATGCCTGCATGCAGTTTTTCTGTTTTGGTAAATACCTTTTGTCCCAGCAAATTCAATACTGAAATGGTCGCTTTTTCAGCTACAGGAATATCAGCTGTCACCGTAATCATTCCATTGCCCGGGTTCGGATAAACCTGCAACTTGTTTTCGCTAACATCTATATCGTCAATTCCCACATTTGGATCCCATGTAGTTTTGTAAAGACGATAAGTGAATTCGGTTGAATCTTTAAAACGGAATTCCCAAACTATATTTTTGTTTGCATCAATTTCAGTTCCGTTGGGTAACCCTTGCTTATCAGGTAAGCCATAACCGATAATGGTATTGCCATTTGGCAAACGATGTACACTTCCCTGGTTGCGGGTATACATGTTGAACCCGTTTACCTGCGGATGGGTGTAATACCAGCTACAACTTGCCGTAAGATTGGTTTCATCAAGAATATACTCTTTAGGTTGCGAACGCTGGTTGGGTGAAGCCTGTGAATTGCCATTGTCAAACATCAGGATATGGCCATTGTCAATGCGGTGTACATTGTGCTGGTGGCTGAATCCGCCATTTGGATCATTGGTAGTGGTGATTTCATTGTATGTAGATTTAAGACCGCCCCACTGCCATACGATACTTCCATTACTTGGATTTACTTTTACAATGCGATCCATATTTCTTAACGATACAATGAGTTTGCCATCGGTATCTTTAAAAATAGAATTGATGTGCCAGGGATCCACTGTATTGGTACCAAGATTGATATCCGGAGTTGCTTCATTTACCTGGAAATATTCATCTGTGCGCCATTCAAAAATCACATTGTTATTGGCATCCAGTTCCTGAATCCAGGAAACATTCACGGTTGCACTGGGGCTGCCACCAAAGGGCTCCAGGTTCCAGCCAGCCTGCCAGTCATAGATGCTGAACCATTTCGTTCCATCAGGGAAAAATAAATGTTCATGCTGACTGGGTGCCAATCCGTTTTTGCAATAGATTTCTCCCGTTTCATTATAAGCTGAATCCAATACGATCACACCGGTATCCACATTTGGATTCAATCGCAAGGCAGTGAGATCTCCATTCAGGTTTACCTGGAAGTTTGATCCGTCATAAATGGATGGACGATAGAAAATGGAATCAGCATCATGGGTCATTATGCCATAACCGATTCCGGAAGAGGTGGTTGGAGATGCGCCGCTGTTCCTGTGAAAGAATAATTCACCCGGCGCAATGGCTGCCGTATTATTGGTATAGATATTAATGAATTTAAAAGTATTGTCGCGGTTGGTGGAATTGTCATAAGGCATATACACAGATTCCCTGGGCTCGCTCAACAGATAACCTCCATCGTCATGGGTAGCCAGGTATTCTTCCAGTTGTTGTTTCGCTTCAGGGCTCATTTCTTTGCGTACCAAAAAACTGAAGTTGGTAGCAGCTAATGTTTGTCCTGATAAGGTTTTTAAACCTTCATTTACATTTACGGTAACCGTTTCTCCATAAGCGAACTTAACGGCAGGAGCAACACAAACGGTTTTTCCATCCGTAGAAAGAACCACAGAAGCCGGTACAGTTCCGCTTAATGAGCCGGTTATTTCAATCTTATCGTTTGTAACGGTTGATTCATCCATCAAGGCACCATTGCGCAAAATCAAATGGGCCTCGCGGAAGTTGTTGATGGATCCGTTTTTCGGTGAGATGTACTCAAACTGTGCCCAGGCAGTGGAAGCAGAAAATGCCAATAACGCAATCAGCGTCAGCAGGCGGGATGTAAAGGTTCTCAAAGTGATTGGATTTTATTTTTATTAGACTGTACTTTATTGGTTACCCAACAGTACAGCAAGGTGAAGAAATTGATTTGGTATAATTATTCTAAAGATGAAAATGGGGTATTACAGGTAGCCGGTGAGGTTACTGACACCTGCCAATCGCAATGGTTTAACGTTTGATCAGTTTTTGAGTCATGGTCACCTCCGGTGATTTCACCTGCACAAAGTATGTACCGGCTGCATAGGTAGAAATATCAACCGGAAGTTCTGTTTGTTGTGCGGTGGTTTTCAGCGTTGCCGTGTAAACTTCTCTGCCTACCGCATCTTTCACGGATAATTCCACACTTCCTGATAACGGTGCGGCTAACCTGATCACCACATTGCCGGTAGCAGGATTAGGGAATAGCACCATGCCTTCTGTATTCGCTATCTGATTTATGCCAACGGGTAAACCAACACCGGTGTCACCTGCGGCAATCTTATCGCCGGGGGTTTGTTCGTACGCAAAATCTTTGATGACTATATTAGGAATCGAGCCATTGGTATTTACATCGAGCCGAATCCAGCCATAGTAATTATCGGTGCCATCTTTAAAGCGTACGCCAACAAACCGATCCGTTTGGTTATTCCAGATATAGGAAACGGCACCTGCCGTCTGAAAAGCAAAATTCACATTCACAAAACCATAGAAAGAAGGGCCGAAAGGAATACTGTCGCCCAGGTCATTCTTAAATACAAAGGGGGCATATTCAATAGTGTAAGAATTAATAAGGTTGCTTGGATTGGCGGCACCATCAATTTTTTCGAAGAAAGAAAACTCATTGCCAAGCGGTGCTTTAATATTCATGTTGATATTGAAATCGACCGATCCGTCATTATTCATATCAACTGCATAAGTAGTCAATTCCGGATACGATGCAGGCACGCTGCCTCCAAGTTCCACATCAGGATTTACATTGGTATAGATAATCTGAGCCTGTGCGCCGAATGCTGAAGCGGCTATGGAGCCGGCCAGCAAAGAATATCCTTTTAATTTTTCTGTAAGGGTAGTGTATTTACGCATCGATTGGTTTTTAATGCCCGCAAATTAAGCCATCTTGAATGAATAACAAAAAAGCCGCGATTTGCTCTGGCAAAGTTTGAGTAAACAATCTTAAATAATGCTAAGGCCGAACCCATCCTGGCTCCTGGTTCCTGGCTCCTGGTTCCTAGTTCCCGGTTCCTGTTAATGAAGTTTTA
Source organism: uncultured Bifidobacteriaceae bacterium (assembly GCA_964524035.1). Lineage (GTDB taxonomy): Bacteria > Bacteroidota > Bacteroidia > Chitinophagales > UBA10324 > JACCZZ01. The sequence goes on along the minus strand of CAZGBP010000020.1, from coordinate 40,309 downwards.
TAGATGGAGCAAAAGCAACATAAATGTCGCCCTACATCTTCCCCGTCTTAAATCTTAAGTCATACGTCTTAAGTCATACGTCTTACATCTTAAGTCCCGATCCTCGCTCTTGGCTCCTGGCTCCTGCCTCCTGGTTCCTGCCCCCAGCCTATCCCTTAAAAAAGAACGTCGGCTTAAACGTAAGCATCACATAAAACCAATATCCGATTACCGTAGGGCTGCCGAGTTGAGAGAAGGTAGATGTCTTCACAAATTCAAGGGAGCGGGTAGGGAAAAGAATACCTAAGCCGGTATTCAGATTTACGTCTTTGCTCAGGTCCTTTGTCACGATCAGGTCCAGTTCATAGCCAAGTAATTTGTCGAGTGCTACCGGCTCCTGGGGCGTAGAATTTTCTACATCTTCTACCTGATCCTCCAGGGCAAAGCGGTGAAATTCTGCATTCAGATCCCATTTTTTATAACTGTATCGTGCCGTCAGGTAAGCATCTACCAATCCTGCATTGCGGGTTCCCTGCGGCAGGTTAAAGAAGATATCCATCTTGCCATAGAAACGGTGGGCCGCACCATACTGGAAATTAAACATGTTGGTAGTTCCCAATTCGGAAGAATCTCTCAATGCATCGCTTCCTGATAAGTAATCGAGACCTATACCGGCTCTGAAATTCCTCGTTACCTGAATCCATGGATTGATGGAGAACATAAATGCTTTCACGGTTTGAAAGGAATCTGGTACGATGTTGCCGCTCTGGTTAATGGTGCGCGTTTTACCGCTTTGCCCGTACACTTCAAAATTCACCCCCCATTGATAGTGATCATAACTTGTATTGATGCCATACGTGTAGCGCATAAATACACCCGAAGTATCCGGAGTCTGGTAGCCATCGCCCATGATCATCAGGGTAGCACTGTACTTATAGTTGCTGTCTACTTTTGATTTATTTAACCAGATGATATCAACGGTTTTCGGATTGTTGAGGTTGTAATAGGTGCCGAAGTAGTTATTCACCTGCTGATTGAAAGAACCAACTAAATCCAGCTTCCATCCACTGCCCAGGTTCATTTTTAAGGTAGCGGCATCATAGGCGCGACCTTGTTGTATCCACTGCCCGTCTGTGATCATGCGTTTGTTATCGTATAGTATTTCCTGGCGGCCTACTTTCAACCCGATATTTTTGTTGAAGTTATATTGACCCCATGCTTCATGCATGCCGAAAGAAGGTACGTCTGTTGCCAGCACTTCATCGCCCCAGATTCGGGCGTCCTGGATGCTGATGTATGCATTGAAACGTTCACTGTTGAAGCCGGCATTCAGCCGTGTGCGCTGTGATACCAGCACCTGCGGAGTGGTAAGTGTGTCAGGTGGAAAGCGGTATCCGTTTTGTATTTCGAAACGGGGCCGTATTTCCGCACCGATAAATACATTCTGTGCATAGGCTGTATTTGCATTAAAAAACAACGACAAGGCCGTTAGCAGCAGAAGATGCAATAAGAGATGCCCGCTATGGTAGTTCATTTTTCTCATGGGATGGATTTATTTAGCTGGGTTGAAATTACTGGTGAATATTGGTTAGTGAATACACAGGTTTTTGGCATTCCTTTTTTTCAAGTCGGCACGAAAGTAAATAGAAAAGAATGGTTCTATGAAAGGGAGGGGAGGAATTTTTTTGAAGAGCGTAGGTTGGGGTGGTAACTGGTAAGCTGTTAAGTGGTGAAATGGCTGAATTGTTAAACTGTTAAACTGTTAAATTGTTAAATTGTAAAACTGTTAAGTGGTTAGATGGCTAAATGGCTGAATGGTTGCGGCGAAGCCGGTGCGGTCTTCAGTCTTTCCGTCTCACGGCTTCTGTCTTCCGTCTTGAGTCTTAAGTCTTAAGTCTTAAGTCTTAAGTCTTGGCTCTGGGGTCTTGAACATTCCTGTAAATTATTTTTCCACTTTTCAAACAATTGATTAAATTACAATCCATAAAATTGATTGTAATATAGTCATGTTCCTCAGCCCGGATAAAACCATCGTTCACCTCGACCTCGACTGCTTCTTCGTTGCCGTTTCGCGGCTGATGAATCCTGCCCTCAATGGGAAGCCCGTGCTGGTGGGGGGCAACAGCGACCGCGGGGTGGTATCAGCCTGCAGCTACGAAGCCCGTAAATACGGCATCCATTCCGCCATGCCCATCAAGCTGGCCAAGAGGTTATGCCCCGAAGCATTGATCGTGCACGGCGATTATGAGATGTATACGAAGAAATCGGATGAAGTAACAGAGATCATCCGCGAGAAGGTGCCCCTGTATGAGAAGTCGTCGGTAGATGAATTTTATATGGACCTCACCGGCATGGATAAGTTTTTCGGTTGCTATAAATGGGCTACGGAACTGTGGCATAAGGTGAAGAAGGAAACCGGCCTGCCCAGTTCCTTCGGATTATCGGTGAATAAAACGGTATCAAAAGTAGCTACCGACGATGTAAAACCCGACAACAATAAAAAAGTAGACCGCGGAACGGAAAAGGCCTACCTGGCTCCCATGAGTGTGAGCAAGATTCCCATGGTGGGAGAGAAAACGTACCAGGTGCTGCGGCAGATGGGCGTGGAAAAAATACATACACTGCAGCAGATGCCGGTAGAGCTGATGCGTGATGTATTGGGTGAAAATGGTGTTACCATCTGGCAAAAGGCCAATGGTATTGATGATTCACCGGTGATTCCTTACAGCGAACGTAAATCGGTTTCTTCAGAAGAGACCTTTGACCAGGATACCATTGATGTTACGAAACTGAAATCATTGCTGATTTCCATGACGGAGAAACTGGCCCTGCAGCTTCGCCTCGAAACCAAACTCTCTTCCTGCATCACCGTCAAGATCCGCTATTCGAATTTCGACACGCATACCATGCAATGCCGTGTGCCCTATACCAATTGCGATCACCACCTGATACCAAGAGTAAAGGAGCTGTTCGATAAACTCTACAACCGCCGTATGCTCATCCGTTTGGTGGGGGTACGGTGCAGCCACCTGGTAGGCGGGGGTTACCAGATTAATTTGTTTGAAGATTCGCAGGAGATGATCCGCCTCTACCAGGCCATGGACAACATGCGCCGCCGCTACGGCGATAATGCCGTGCAGCGTGCCACAGGACTCGGATTCCGGTTACGCGATTTCAATCCGTTCAATGGCATAAGGAAAGGGGTGGCGGGAGCAGTGGCCAGAAACGAAGAACCAGGAGCCAGGAGCCAGGAACCAAGAGCCAGGATCGGGACTTAAGATGTAAGACTTAAGACGTAAGACTTAAGACGGGGAAGATGTATGGTATGTTGTTTTGCTGATGTATAGCTATCATGTAGCTTTTGCTACAACGATAGAGCTTGGATAGCAGGAGCCAGGAACCAGGAGTCAGGAACCAGGAGTCAGGAACCAGGAGTCAGGAACCAGGATCCAAGACCAGCCCCGTAGGGGCAACAGCATGGTAGCAGCAGCAACAATTAATTCAATTCACCATAAACCGGATTACAATGGCAAATACCTATTCACAGATATCCATTCAGGTGGTTTTTGATGTTAAAGGCAGAGAGAATAGCATCACCACCAATTTCCGTAATCGCCTTCACGAATATATCTCCGGCATTGTAGCCGGTAACAGGCAGAAGCCACTGGCAGTTAATGGATGGAAGGATCATGTACATGCCTTTTTCGGAATGGAACCCGCTATATCTATATCCGATTTGGTGCGCGATATCAAGTCCGGTTCATCAAAATGGATCAATGATCATGGATTTACGAAGAGAAAATTTCATTGGCAGGATGGATTCCTCAATCCGCAACCGTCAATCGTCAATCCGCAATTCCAACCGATCCCGCGTTTCACGGGAGATTGAAAATCCGCAATCGTCAATCCGCAATTCTATGCATCTCAACTGCCACACCTTCTACAGCTTCAAATTCGGAACCATGAGTCCGGAAGATCTGCTGCGCGAAGCAATAGCCAAAGGGGTGCACAAACTGGTACTTACCGACATTAACAATACCTCTGCCATCCTCGATTTTCACCGTCTCGCCAAGAAGGCCGGCATTCAACCCGTTGCCGGCATTGACTTCAGAAAAGGCGTTCAACAAAAGTTCATCGGTATCGCAAAAAATCAGCAGGGCTTTTTAGAGTTGAATACCTTTCTCTCCCGGTGTTTGCTGGAAGGAGGTCCGGGCTTAACAGGAAGGGAGGCATTGATACCCGATCATGCGCCTGAGTTCAGAGATGCTTTTGTGATTTACCCTTTCGCATCAGCAGAGGCAAGTGGGAATGCGGAGTCTTCTGTTTCAGCAACGAGGCTTCAGGCCCATGAGTTCATCGGCATTAAACCCGCCGACCTCAACCGGCTCCGGTTCTCACCCTGCAGGCATCATCCTGAAAAACTGGTATTGCTCGCACCGGTCACCTTCCGCAACAAAGTGGACTTCAATACACACCGGCTGCTGCGGGCTATGGATAACAATACCGTCCTCAGCAAGCTGTCGGTGAGCGAGCAGGCACCGGAACAGGAGGTCATGCTGCGCGAAGAAGAACTGTGTTTCATCTATAAAGATTTTCCTTCCATTATTTACAATACCAGAAAGATACTGGGTGAATGTGAGCTGATTGATTTTGAATTCGGCAAAAACAAAAACAAAAAATACTTCACCGGCAAGGAAGCGGATGACCGTGCATTGCTCAATACTCTTTGTGAGCAGGGAATGCGGTACCGCTATCCCGTTTCCAACGAGGATATACGGGCACGCTTTAAGAAAGAGATAGACCTCATCAGCAGCCAGCAATTCACAGCGTACTTTCTCATCAACCACGACCTCATACGCTTTGCACGCCACAAAAATTTTTTCTATGTAGGCAGGGGCAGCGGTGCCAACTCTATGGTAGCCTACCTGCTCAACATCACCGATGTGGATCCCATTGAGCTGGATCTTTATTTCGAGCGCTTCATTAATGCTTCGCGGAAAAATCCACCCGACTTCGATATTGATTTTTCTTCCGATGAACGCGATGAAGTGATCAACTATATCTTCTCAAAGCACGGCAGCAACCATACCGCCTTGCTCGGTACCTATACCACCCTGCAGGCCGATTCCGTAGTGCGCGAGCTGGGGAAAGTTTTTGGTCTGCCGAAAGCGGAGATTGATGTTTTGCAAAACCCGCGCCTGTACCCGCCATCCCGGGATCATATTGTTGACCTCATCTACCGCTATGCCCGCCAGTTGCATGATTTCCCCAGCCACCTGGGTATCCATGCCGGTGGCATCCTGATTTCCGAACACCCCATAGCATCCTATACCGCCCTCAGTAATCCACCTAAGGGATTTCCATTAACACAGTTCAGCATGCTGGAAGCGGAAGACGTCGGGCTCTATAAGTTCGACATTCTCAGCCAGCGCGGCCTGGGGAAGATGCGCGATGCGGTAAATATCATCGCACAAAATCAGCAGGTCGCCATTGACATTCATGATGTGAAACGTTTTATGAATGACGGGGCCGTGCGGGATAACCTTAAGAATGCAAGACTGATGGGTTGTTTTTATGTGGAATCACCTGCCATGCGTATGCTGCTCACCAAGCTGCGTGCCTCTACCTACCTCGACCTCGTGGCGGCAAGTTCCATCATCCGCCCGGGTGTAGCGCAATCCGGCATGATGCAGGAATACATCCGCCGTTTTCATGAACCCGACCATGGGAAAAAGAGAGCCATTCCCGCGCTGTGGGAATTGATGGAAGATACCTTCGGCGTAATGGTCTACCAGGAAGATGTGATTAAAGTGGCCCACCATTTCGGTAAGCTCACGCTGGCTGAAGCGGATAAGTTGCGCAGGGGGATGGGAGGCAAGTACAGGGGCCGGCAGGAATTCCAGGAAGTGAAAGACCAGTTTATTGCCAATTGCCGCAAGGAGGGTTACGACGAAAAACTCATCGGCGATGTATGGTTTCAGATGGAGACCTTTGGCGGGTATGCTTTTTCCAAAGGCCATTCCGCATCGTATGCGGTAGAAAGCTATCAGTGTATGTTCCTCAAAACACATTACCCGCTGGAGTTTATGGTAGCCGTGATCAATAACGGCGGCGGCTTTTTCAGAACTGAATATTACATCCACGAAGCACGCATGTGCGGCGCAACAGTGCATGCGCCGGATATCAACAAGAGCGATGTGCTCACTACTATTAACGGAACACATATCTACCTTGGCTTTGCCCTTGTTGCCGACCTGGAAAGAAAACTGCAGGAAGACATTATACAGGAACGGAGCAGGAATGGCGCCTTTTCTTCGCTGGAGAATTTTATGCGGAGGGTGACGGTTTCCGTAGATCAGCTGCGCATCCTCATCCGTATCCGGGCCTTTCGCTTTACCGGCAGAACTAAGCAGGAACTGCTGTGGGATATTCATTCCATACTAGGCCATCAGAAAAAATCTGTGGCACGCCGGGAACTGTTTGAAGGAGAAAACAAGAAGTATGACTTGCCGGAATTGTTTCAGGATACTTTTGACGAGCCACGTGACGAACAGGAGATACTGGGCTTCCCTTTAAGTGCTCCCTTTGACCTCATTCATCCGCCAAAAAATCCAGGCAACGACCTGCTGGCCGCCGACCTGAAAGATCACCACAACAAAATCATTGAGATTACCGGTTACTATGTGACGTATAAACCCACCCGGACTAAAAAAGGAGAAGCCATGATGTTTGGATGTTTCATTGACCGCGAAGGGTTTTTCTTCGATACCAATCATTTTCCGGAAGCAAGCCGCAACTTTCCCTTCCGGGGAAAAGGTTGTTACCGCATAAAAGGAAAAGTGGCGGAGGAATTCGGGTTCTATTCCATTAATGTGCTGGAGATGCACAAGCTGGATTATGTGATGTATGATGCTGATGCGGATACCATTGCCCGTTCGAGGCCCGATCCCGTTATTGCACCCAGGGTGGTGCCTGCTTCCAAAGAATACCAATACCTGCTGGCTATCCATCCGCCGCCGCACATCAGGCATGAAGCGGAACTGCTGAAGAAAAACTTTCACCGGCACTTCGACCATTACCAGGCCGTTACTTCCAAACCGCATATTGAGCTGTGTAGTTTTTTGATGAGCGGAACAAGGGAAACAGAGGTGGTTAAGCAGGTATCAGCAGTAGCCGTCAGGCATGCGCCGTTTGTCTTATCGCTGAAAAATTTTGACAGCATCTCATCACATACCATCTATATAGAAGTGCTGAATGCCGATGACCTGCTGAATGTAACAGCCGACCTGAAGAAGGAACTCGGGCTTTCACCTAAAACTTCACGGTTCATGCATAAACCCCATCTTGCCATTGCGAAAGGGCTGGACAAAGAAAAATTCAGCCGCGCCTCGGCTGTTTTTTGCGAACAGGAATATGCCGCTTCCTTTGTGGCCGCAACCCTGGTGCTGTTGAAAAGAGAGGCGACACAAAGGTTTGCAAAGTATGAAGTGGTGCGGGAGTTTGATTTGGTGGGAACACAGAAGAATAATTCACAAACAAAGCCGCATGCGATCATCAATCAACGAATTACTGAAAGGAATCTCAATCCTGAATACCACCACCCATTTCCTGCTTCCACCCTTCATACCAGAACGCTGGAAACTCCAAACCATAACCAACTCTCATCCCCTAACCCTACCATCAAGGGTGGGGTCAATAGAAAAGTATAGCAACCACAAATCATCCCTAAACTCCACCTTGGTGGAGGAATCAGGATACCAAATCTAAATAAGATAGACAACTAACTAAACAACTATGTCATTCGTCAAAATATGGATTCATGCAGTATGGGGCACCAAAAACCGCGAGCCAGTACTTACGCCTGATGCAAGAATTAAACTCTTCAGGCACATTAAAGAAAAAGGAGAAGAAAGAGGTGATGATATTGATTTTATAAATGGATATTTGGACCATGTGCATTGCCTGTGCCTGCTGAGTGCAAGCATGAGTATTTCTGCTTTGATACAAAACATCAAAGGAGAATCTTCTCATTGGGCGAATCAACAGCACTTGTTAAAAGGAAAACTGAGATGGGCAGATGAATATTATGCTGCCTCTGTTAGTGAATCACAAGTGGAAAAAGTCCGGGACTATATACGCAACCAGGAAGCACACCATCGAAAGCAGACTTTTGAAAATGAATGTAAAGAATTCATGAGAAAGCATGGATTCACAAGAGGTCAGGGCTAAAGCCCTTTCAAGATACTGATCCAATCACCACCCTAAAGGGTGGTGTTATGAGATCGCAAAACACACATCCCCAAACCCCACCCTTCAGGGTGGGGCAGGAAGAAGAGCAGAGCACAAATCACCAATCATCCCCAAACCCCACCATTCAGGGTGGGGCGGGATACAAAGTATCACTCAACCATGATCTTCAGCAACAACATCAAACTCCTGCGCACCCGCAAAAGCAAAACGCAGGACATCGTAGCCCGCGAACTGGGCATGAGCCGCTCCACCCTCAACAGTTATGAAAATGGCAGTGTGAAAAACCCAACCCTCGAAGCACTGATGAGCTTCTCGAAATATTACAAAGTGTCCATTGATACTTTGGTGAAAATGGACCTTGGAAAACTCTCCGGTTTTCAATTGTCGGAACTGGAACGTGGCCACGACGTGTACATCACCGGCAGCAAGCTGCGTGTGCTGGCTACTACCGTCGACAGCGGCAATCATGAAAATATTGAAGCGGTGAATGTGAAGGCGAAAGCAGGATACCGGAATGGCTATGCCGATCCTGATTTCATAAAGAAGCTGCCGACCTTTCAGTTACCCATCCTCTTCAACGACCGTAAGTACCGCATGTTCCAGATAGACGGCGATTCGATGTTGCCCATCCCCAACCAAAGCTGGGTGATCGGCGAATATGTAGAAAACTGGCACGACATAAAAAACGGCCATGCCTACATCTTGCTGACACAGGAAGACGGCATCGTTTTCAAAGTCGCGTTCAACCAAATCCGCAAGAAGAAAAAACTGGAATTGCATTCGCTCAACAGCGAATTCAAGCCATATGAGCTCGATGTAAGTGAAGTAAAGGAAGTCTGGAAATTCTGCAACTATATCAGCAGCGAGTTACCCGAACCTGTTAAACACAAAGATGAATTACTGGGCCTGGTGGAGAAGATGGAAGAGGAACTGATGATTATTAAGAATAAGTTGAAGGTGGAGGTTATTTTATAAATTGTACAAATAATTCAAATGAAAAGGAATCCTCAGAAATTTCTACTTGATCATTCAAAGGCAAAGGTTGAATTATACACCAGATACCTGTCAAGATTTTTGAACATCATTTCAAGAGATGGCTTTACGAAGAAAATATATCTTTTTGATCTTTTTAGCGGTGAAGGAAAGTATGATGACGGCGGTAAAGGAAGCCCTGTCGCAGCCCTGGAAACTATTAAAAATCATTATTACTCAAATAACCAGCAATGCCTTGACATGCTTATCCTATTCAATGACATTAACAAAGATAAAATCGAAAAATTGAAGGCAGAATCTAAAAAGATTTTTGTTCCTAAAAATTGTATCATAGAATTTCGGAAGGATGATTACAAGGACATCGTTAAAGAAGTTGAATTAATAATTTCAAGACTGAAAAATGAAAAAGCTGTAGTCTTCATTGATCCATATGGTTATAAGGAGATTAAGATATCCAACCTTAGGGAATTGTTGGCAAATGGGAAAAGCGAAGTCCTGCTGTTCCTTCCAATATATTTCATGTCAAGATTTGCAAATACTGCAATAGAGGATTCATCTTCTGGTAAGGAACCTTTGCACTTCTTTTTGAAAGAATTATTCGGAAATGATTTGTCACGTTTTAATAACGCACTTGATTTTATTGACAAGTTAAAGGAAGGGTTTAAAAAGAACCTTACTAAATTTTTTGTTGATACATTCATTCTTGAAAGAGAGCCAGGGCAATATTTTTCTCTGTTCTTTTTTACCAGTCATATTCGAGGTTTTGAAAAGATGCTGGAGACAAAATGGGAGTTGGATGAGCAGCAGGGAAGAGGTTTTCGGTTTGAGAAATCAATGACTCTTTTTTCATCTTCTGAGTCAACCAATTTTCCAGACAAACTGCTTGAATTCCTCAAAAGTGGAAAGAGGTATAATAAGGATGTTTTTGAGTTTGTTTTACATCAAGGCTTCTTACCTAAACACATTAATGAAGTATTTAGAGACTGGCAGAAGGAAGGTAAAATGATTGTCAGTTCTAATTCAACAGAGAAGATTAGAAGTGGATCATATTACATCAACTATGAAAACTATCGTGACAAACCCAACAGAGTTTTTTACCAAATTAAATACTGAATCAAATGGCACAATCCTCCATCGAATGGACACAACAAACCTGGAATCCCACCACAGGTTGCACTAAAGTAAGTGCAGGTTGTAAGTATTGCTATGCTGAAGTTATGAGTAAGCGATTGGAAGCAATGGGTATGGAAAAGTATAAGAATGGTTTCAACCTTACCATTCATCCGGAAGCATTAATGATTCCATATACCTGGAGTAAGCCCCAAAAGGTTTTTGTGAATTCTATGAGTGATCTCTTCCACAAGGATGTTCCACTGAAATTCATACAGGAAGTTTTTGAAGTGATGAATGATTTACCACAACATATTTTTCAAATCTTAACCAAACGTGCAGATCGGTTAGAAGAACTTCATGAGTTTTTGAACTGGACTCCCAATATCTGGATGGGTGTTTCTGTAGAAGATGAACGTGTAACATGGAGGATTGATCACCTTCGAAGAACTAATGCCTGCACAAAATTTCTTTCTCTTGAACCATTAATTGGTCCGCTTTCAATCCTCAATCTTAAAAACATTGATTGGGTGATTGTAGGAGGTGAATCCGGCCCTAAGGCTCGGACAATAAAAAAGGAATGGGTATTGGAAATTAAAAAGCAAGCGGATAAATCTAAAGTAGCTTTCTTTTTCAAACAATGGGGCAAACCACATTTCAATATAAATCCTAATGACCCTACTATTAATAAAGCTCATCCAAACCATGCCAAAGGAGGTTGTCAATTGAATGGGCGTGTGTACCATGCTTTTCCACCTGCACATATGCAAAAGCCGGTTGAAAAGCAGATGGTTTTAATTGGTTAGCTGTCTTCCTATCAAAAAAAATATGGTACGATAAATTGTCAACCATATTCACTTTAACTACTTGATGCATTTGTATTTCAAACCCCGGGAACCAAAAATCTCTTTTCAATTTCCCCGGTTTAAGCCAAAGATGTCCCACTAAAATTTACTTCCGACTTCCGACCAACTACTTCCGACTACCTCACTCACTCTTCACCATCTTCTTCATCATCACCTGCTCTCCCGTTTGCAATACGCAGAAATAAAATCCTGCATTCAATTCTTTTGCATCAACATGCAACAGTTGTTTTCCGGCAGACATGGTTTCACTGGCAACAGTCATAACTACCCTGCCGGATACATCATTAATCGTAACCAATACGGGAGTAGTTTCTTCCAGCGAAAAAGAAATATCGAAGACCTGGCTGAATGGATTCGGATAGACCATCATATCTTCCAACGCACCGCTTACCACCATCGGTACTTCATTTTCCTTGCAACCCAACCCACCACTGTTAAAAGAGTACCAGGCGGAGAAGTTCGTATTTGCACCCGAATTACATTTTGCTTTCACCCTGAATTTATAACCCGTACATCCCAATAGGCCGGTAGCCGCCAATGAATTAACAGGCGAAGTAATGGTTTGTGTCACACCGGTAGACAGATTTTTTAATTTCACGGTATATAAACTTGCATATTCATCACTCCAATGCAGTGTTGCAGAGGTAGCCGTCAGATTATCAGCAAATAAACCGGTTGGAATCACACATTGTGATAAGGTTGTTTTTTTCAGGCTCGTGTTTAAGACCGTATTCACTCCATTGCCAAGTACAATGCCGGTAATTGTCTTTGTGTGATATCCGGATTTAGTAAAAGTCACACTATAAGTACCTGCAGTGGCATAACCCGTTTTAAAGTTTCCGGAAAGATCGGTAGTAACCGTAGTATTATTTGCACCCACAATGGCCACACTTACTCCGTTTAAATTTGCACCACCGGTATAATCAGTCACTTTACCGTTTAGTAAAGCAGCCTGAACATAGTTTACACCCAACACAAACAATCCCTCTTCAATGTCAGCAGCAATAATATTGCCGGATGGCAGGTAAGGATAGGTATCCCAGCAGCCATTATAACCGCTGCCTGAAAGCGGAGACGTGTCGTAGTTGCCGACTTTGATCAGGTTGGTTGGGTCGCGCGCATCTGTAATAATAACCCCATCGCGGTAGTAGCCGTTAACAAGAAAATTTCCTTTCACATGCACATTGTGTGCGATGCTGTTGGTTCCCGGGTTTGCCTGGAAACGATCCACTTCACTGATGTTCCCCAGGTTGCTAACATTGTATGCGGTAATGTATGAGTTATTCACTTCGTCTGTAGTAAAAAGGTATTTGCCATTATCAGACAAGGCGGTATTATGCGTGAAGTTACCCGGCGTAGATTGTGATGCCAATACTACAGGTGCTGCTTTATTGGCAACATTCACCACTTTGAACTGCCCGCTGTAAATCTGTGCCGTCCACATCGTATCATTTCTCGCAAAGCAATCATGAACATAACCATTGGTGTAGGTGCCGATATGTGTCGGATTCATGGGATTTGTATTCAGGTTGAGAAACAAAACGCCACCGACTCCAACATCTGAACCATTGATGTATGCAATACCGTTTTCATCAATAAACAAGGTGTGCCCTGTCGATAATCCAAGTGAACCCCCCGTCCAATTAACATAAGAAACAGCATTGGGAAGGTTGGAAAGGTCAACAATGAGCAGCCCGCCGCCCGTTTCATTAACCACATAGGCATAATGGCTCCAGGTCTTCACTTCATGCCAATAGGAATTACTGGTAGGTACAAATTGCACCTGAACGGGGTTGGTCGGAACTGTTACATCTACAATAGACAATCCATTATAGGCTCCAACCAACGCATATTCATTGCCATTGCCATCAGCATAGCCCCAAAGGCTTCCGATGTCATTGGAATAGGTGTATTTGCCTAAAAGTGACATGTTCTGCTGGGCAAGCATTGGAGTGGTAAGCAAAAGAAAAGACAAAAAAAGGTGGCTGATTTTTTTCATCGTCTAAGGGGGATTTTGGGTGTAAATTATTACTATAATTGAAAAGAGTAAGCAAGGCTCCATTCATTTAACTATTTCTTTTTGACGGAATAACAATCAAATTGTTTCCGGACATTGAATAAATAGTGCTGTTAAGATTTCTGAATGACCAGGAGTTTACGGTTGCTCTTAAGTTTAGCATAGCCATCGCGCCGGCAATAACCGGGCGTATTGATTGAAGTTGCAGATCAATAAAATCTTAAAGCAACGAGTTGACTCATCAGGCCTATAAAGTAACCCAGTGTAATCTCAGGAAGATTGTGCGCGCCGGTCAACAGGCGGCTGCTGCCAACAATGCCCGCAAGCAATGCGATGGCCATCAGTAAAAATGAATAGTCGTCTTGGGAAAGCAGGCACATGGCAAGTGTGAGTAAAAACAGGCAGGCCATGGAAGCAGTGTGAATGCTTACTTTTCTGAAAATATTTATGAGAAAGCAGGCGAATAAAGTGATGGTTGCACCTAACAGAACGATGTTAAGAATTTCCGGCAACCCGGACTTCCGGAATACCACATACGTCCAGATATACATGGCGCCGCTCGTGATATACGGAACAATTCGCTCCTGCTGAGAATCCATTTGCAGTGATTTCACAAACCCCAGTTTCCAGATAAGCAGGATGGCTATGACCGGAAACAGGAAGGTGTTGATGAAAACGGTTAAGAAAATCTTGCTGAGGTCGGTGGTATCGTAATTGGAAAACAACAGCGGGTTGGTCCAATAAATAAGCAGGAATGCATACGTTGGTAAAATCAGCGGATGAAAAAGGAAAGCGATAATTTTTGCGGGTAGTTGCACAAATTCGAATTGTCAGCGTGTTGATAATAGTTCCGGTTCAGAGTTCTTTCCTTAACCTCGCAACAGGTATTTCCAGTTGCTCCCTGTATTTTGCAACCGTGCGCCTTGCTATGTTGTAACCTTTTTCTTTCAGCAGGTCGGTGAGCTTTTCATCCGACAAGGGCTTCTTCTTGTTTTCCACCGAAATCATATCGAGCAGAATCTTCTTAACTTCCCGTGTGGAAACTTCTTCACCTGAATCTGTTGACAGGGATTCTGAAAAAAATGATTTTAATCGTAAGGTACCCCATTCAGTCTGCACATATTTACTGTTCGCAACACGTGAAACGGTGGAAATATCAAGACCGGTTGCTTCCGCAATATCTTTCAGGATCATGGGCCGCAATTTGGTTTCATCGCCACTCACCAGGTAATCATACTGGTATTCCATAATGGCATTCATGGTAAGCAGCAAGGTTTGTTGCCGCTGGCGAATGGCATCAATGAACCATTTGGCAGAATCAATCTTCTGCTTGATAAACATAACCGCCTCCCGTTGCTGCCGGTCTTTCCTGGCGCCTTTCTGATAATCCTGCAGCATATCACGAAACTGCTGACTGATACGCAGTTCAGGCACATTCATCTGGTTGAGCGAAAGTTCCAGCTCACCATCTGTATTTGAAATATAGAAATCGGGAATGATTATTTTCTCCAGGTCACCGGCACCGGTATAGGCGCTTCCGGGTTTTGGATTGAGGTGGATTATGGTATTGATGACCTGTTTGAACAGTTCGTCATCTGTTTCCAGCTGCTTCTGAAGTTTTTCGTAATGCTTTTTTACAAATTCATCAAAGAAATCCCTGATAACTCTGATGGCCAGTTCTTTTATTTCCGGATTACCTGATTTCCTTTCAAGTTGCAGCAGCAGGCATTCCTTCAGGTCACGGCAACCTGTTCCGGGCGGATCAAAATGCTGGATGATCTTCAAAACCTCATCCAGTTCTCTCTCCGTGCAGGTTATGTTTTGTGAAAACGCCAGGTCGTCTACCATGGCATCCAATGAGCGGCGCAGGTAACCATCATCATCAATGCTTCCGATAATGTATTCACCGAGTGCATGCAGATGCTCATCCAGTTCTTCCATACCTAACTGTTCTTCCAGGTATTCGTGAAAACTCCTGGAAACCGGCATTGGCATCACCCGTTTATCATCCTGCTCAGGGTAATTTTCATCCCGCAGTTTGTAATCCGCGGTTTCATCATCGTCTGTATAATCGTTGAGATCAGGTGCATCATCCACGATCATTTCTTCGTCTTTATCTACATCGCTTTCTGCTGCAGGTGTTTCTTCATTCGCATTGTTGTCAGTTTCTGCCCCTTCGCTTTCTTCCGTCTTCTCTTCTTCTTCTTCCCGGTCTCCTTCTGTTTCTTCACTTTGCTTATTGTCTTGTTCCTCCATCGACGTGTCATCATCCATTCCTTCCTCCAGGGCCGGATTGGCTTCTAACTCCTCTTTAATGCGTTCTTCCAGCGAATCAGTTGGCACCTGCAACAGCTTGATGAGCTGTATCTGCTGTGGTGACAGCTTCTGCAACATTTTCTGAAATTGTCCTTGCTTGAGCATGATCGGTCGAAAGAATTAAACTGTGTAAAGATAGCGATGAAACAACGTACCATAAAAGTTTTTATGACGGGAGTGAACTCAAATTAATGGTTATTTTCGCCCCTTGCCCTGCCAGGCAGGTGCCGGATTTTATTTGAAATTTTTTGATCATGATGAAAGCAATATACATAACAGATCTCTCCGGTCATGCCGGGGAGTCAGTATCCCTTCAGGGCTGGACTGCCAACAAGCGGTCGGGCAAGGGTATCTATTTTATTATACTCCGCGATGGCACGGGCTTCTGCCAGTGCGTAGTAGACGAGAAGAATGTAACGGCAGCAGACTTTGATAATGCAGGAAAACTAACGATGGAGAGTTCATGCATCATAACAGGCAAAGTTGTGAAAGACGACCGGCAGATTGGCGGATATGAATTACATGCAGCACAGGTAACAGTTATTAGTATAGCGGAAGAATATCCCATCTCGAAGAAAGAACACGGTGTTGATTTCCTGATGGACAAGCGCCACCTCTGGTTGCGTTCGCAGCGGCAGTGGGCCATATTGCGCATCCGCAATTCCATGATCTTTGCTATTCATCGTTTCTTTCAGCAGGAAGGATTTGTACAGGCCGATGCGCCCATATTTACCGGAAATGCAGTGGAAGGAACAAGCACGTTGTTTGAAACGGATTTTTATGGTAAGCCTGCATACCTGTCACAATCCGGTCAGTTGTATGGTGAAGCGATGGCCATGGCCATGGGTAAGATTTACACGTTCGGCCCGACGTTTCGGGCAGAGAAATCAAAGACCAGAAGGCACCTTTCAGAGTTCTGGATGATAGAACCGGAGATGGCATTCTTCGATCTTGAAATGAATATGGACCTGATTGAAGCCATGCTGAAGTTTATTATCAGTTCGCTCCTGGCAGAATGCAGTAACGAGTTTAAGATGATAGGCCGCGATACCACCATTCTTGAAAACCTGGCCGGCAAAAAATTCCCCAGGCTTACCTATGATGAAGCGGTGCGCATCATCAAAGGAGAGCAGGATGTAAACGGAAAGAATGCCATCACCACGCTGGAAGAGGAACTGAAACAGGTTCAGGAAAAAATAGTCAGGCTAAAAGCAGAAATTGCTGACCGGGAACAAAAAATGTCAGAGCCCGGAATGAAGAAGGGTGAAATAGCCTTCAATAAAAATAAGATTGACAACTTACGGAATGAAGTGAAAGACCTGGAAGAAGATGAACGAAATATTCCGCAATGGTTAAACTCCGCCCGCACATTTGAATATGGCAATGACCTTGGTGGCAGCGATGAGACCGTAATCACCCGGCTGTTTGACGTGCCCATATTGGTGTATAACTGGCCACATGCTGTAAAGGCATTTTACCTGAAGCGTGATCAGGACCCACGCTGGGCAAAGGGGGTAGATGTGCTGGCACCGGAAGGTTACGGAGAGATTGTGGGCGGTGGCGAACGGGAAACGGATATAGGCTTGCTTACAGAAAAAATCATAGAGCATAAGTTGCCCATGTCGGCATTTGAATGGTACCTTGATTTACGCCGGTTCGGTTCTGTACCTCATTCCGGGTTCGGGTTGGGGTTGGAACGCCTGATTGCCTGGGTGTGCAAACTGCCGCATGTTAGAGAAACCATTCCGTTTCCAAGAATGTATGGCAGGCTGGAGCCTTGATTTGTATTAGGCGGAAAGTCGGCATTATAGTATGCCGGCTATTCCTGTAAGGAGGAACACAACCCGGTACCAAGATTTTACCTCAGAGGAAACAACTGCATTTTTTGGTAACTGTGAGCAGAAAAGGAGATTGATATTAATAACTGCCGCAATCCTGATTGGTAAATTCCAGTAACTCAGTATTAAATCCTTTTGCTCTTAAGCGTGTCATTATCTTGTCAAGTTCGGCCGGATCCATTTTTGGAGTCCTGCAAAGTATCCAGCAATACTTTCGGTTTTCTGTTCCTACTACAGCAAAAGAATAGTCTTCTGCAAGATCAATGATCCAGTAATCGCCTTTAAAAGGCCAGAAAAACTGCACCTTCAATTTGGCATTGTTGCTGCCTGCAACAACAAACGCTTTTCCTTTGATTCCTGAAATTTTTCCTTCTCCATCGCCTTTCCGGCATTGATTGTAAACCGTCAGGTATCCCTGATCGCTGACACCATATTCAGCAGTTGTACACCGGCAACCTTTTTGGAAACGTTGCGGGAAAGCAGCAATCTCATACCATTTCCCGGCATAGCGATTAATATCTACCGCAGCTACGGTTTCTAAAGTTGGGTGTGTCATGGTGCAGGAAAGGATCAGGGCAATCAGAAAAAATTTAATGAAATACATACGGACTGTTTACGGGCTGTCAAACATAAACGTGGAATGGAAAATTACCTGTGGCAGACAAAAATGGGCAATGACTGATGTTTCAGTATTTTGGAAGCTGTGCTGCGTGAAAAAAAACGTGATACAACATTGCGTCCGAATGCACCCATGATGATTAACGGATTCTTCATTCCCTCCGCTACTTGCAAAATGGCTTCATTGGCTTCTCCGGCAATGTTTTCATACTGCACCTCCCGGTAGTGGACGGTCAGGTATTCCCGCAGCAATTGACTGTATTCCAGCTTTTCTTCTTTTGATTTAGTAATGGAAAGTAAAACAACATCCAATCCATCATAAACATCCGGCAGTAATTGTGTAAATTGCTTAATGGCATAAACAGAAGACGGTTTACCATCAAACGTGAGCAAAATACTTTTTAATGGCGCGCATTGATCCGGCACTGCCATTACCGGGCATGCTGCTTCCTGTAAAATATCTTTCAGAAAACTGGCTTCACCAATGATATTGGAAAAGAAGGTGCGGTAACCAATTACAATAAGGTCGGCAAACAAGCTTTCGCGCACCAGTTCATTTACCGGAACACCTTTGTTAAGGTGCACCTGGTAATTCCTTCCGCCCGCCTTACAAATATTTTCAAACTTCGCAATGCTCAATGAAAATTTAGTATCGTCTTCATGTTCCAGTTTGTTCAGTAATGCATCATTGAATGTAAAATAATCTTCACCAAACAAGGTTGCATAGCCCACATAGCTGAGATCTTCAATAAAAACCCCTACAATCAGGTCGCCGCTGTTTTTACTCAGGCTAAAAGCATACTCCAGGGCACCCTCTGAAAAAAAAGTGCCATCAAATGCAACGAGTATTTTTTTCATGGGAAGTTTTGTGAATAAATTTAGTCAAATGAACTGACGTTGCGGAAAATTATTTTTTCTGCCGGCTTAAAAACCTGCTGCAATGTTCCTCCGGTCAACCTGCAACAGGATTCCCTGACCTGCTGAGGATGTTAATGGTACCGGTTGTTTTAGATTTACCCGACAACTGAAAAAGGATGAGCATTAAATTGGTGAGCAATAACAATGCTGCCATCTGATGCAATACACCATAGGTTACCGGAATTTTACCTAAAGAGTTGAGTAGGGTAAGAATGCCAAGCAATACCTGTATGATTACCAATGCGGGAAGGGTTACCAGTAATTTCCGGAAAAACGGGGTGGCAGGTTGAGGGCTGCATAGCCGGTAGAAATAGAAAATACAGGCAGCGATGATGAATCCCAGGGTGCGGTGTACGACCTGTATCATGGCAATATTCTCGATAAAATTGGCGGGCCATGGATGTAATTTCAGCATACCATGCGGCAAATAACCCGAACCGGTCTTTGGAAAAGTCGGATAATATAATGCGGCTTTATTACCGGCCATTAATCCGCCATAAAATATCTGGAGGAATAAAAGAGCCAATAAAAAAATACCGAAATTTTTCATTGAAAACAGTTTGCCGCTTTCAACGGGAGGCTGCAGGAGTTCAAGCGCAACCCAGAGCAAATAACAATAGAGGAACAATGCCAGTAACAGATGCGCACTCAGGTTGATCGGGCTTACCCAGGGCTTTTCAATGAGGCCGCTTTGCACCATAATCCAGCCAAGCAGTCCCTGCAAGGCTCCTAAAATAAAAATAACAACAAGTTTTTTTCCCAGGGATTTATCAATCATCCGCCTGACAAGAAAATAGAAGAACGGGATAATGAAAGCTAATCCCATGAGCCTGGCCCATAAACGATGTAAATATTCCCACCAGAAAATGCTTTTAAAACCATCCAATGTCATGTCGCTGTTCATCAGGTTATACTGGGGAAATTTTTTATACTGATCAAATGCTTTTTGCCATTCATCACCGCTCATTGGCGGAATTGCACCCATAATGACATTCCACTCTGTAATGGAAAGTCCTGAACCGGTAAGCCGTGTGATGCCCCCAAGCAAAACCTGAATCATAATCATAGCTACACCCAGCATCAGCCAGGCGCCTACCAGTTTTCGGGAATGTAGTGTCATGTGTGAATGGAAAAAGAAGGAAGCCAAAAGTACAACAGAAATGTATGTCAATTGATTGACAATAAACCTTGGTGATTACTATTTCAACTGAATAGGCAGATGGAAACATTTTTGATACCGGTACGCAAAAAAAAGACACCAGTTGAAGGTGTCTTTTCAAAATCAACATGCTGGCGCTTATTTTATTTAGCCGGCTTAGTGATCAAACCATCTTTTACCATGCGGTCAAAAACCAGCGTGGTATAAACCGCACTCTCCGTTGCAATATCGGACGGATTGTAAGCGGTTGATTGTATGGAATACAACAATTCATTTGTATTCGCATCAAATAAGTTGCCTTCCAGGTAATAAGTATTTTCCTCGGTATAATAGCCCGGTGTGCTGACCGTTGTACCCATATAGTTATAATAGCCATACGGGCTTCGGTAATAACCCCCATAAGCACTGTATCCTCCATAAGCGCCGCCATAGTATGCACCGCCATAACCGTAGCCATAACTTGGCACATAGGAAGTGGTGCCGGGCACATATTGCGTTTCAGTTTTGTGTTTAAGCAAAACCACCGTGAATATTGCATCACAGCCATTATCTTTTATTTTTTGCATTAAGAGCGAAGTATCTACCATGGAAACATTGGGAGGAAAAATATCGAGCGCTTTGATATTCTTTACTCCATAAGCAGTGGCAGCTTTTGAAAGGTCATTTTCAACGGTCATTTTTGCATCAAGATTTCCCGAAAGAACCGCGATCAAAACTTTCTGGTAATTTCTGTTTTGGGATACGGCTTCCTTATTGATCCAAGAGCCGGTGATTTCCTGCGAAGTACCGCAGGAAGTGAGCCCTGCAATGAGGGCAAGAAGAATAATGCAGAGTATGTTTTTCATGTCTCAAAAGTATACTTTTCATCTTAAACGGCGCAACTTGCCCGAAAAAAAGGGTTGGGAAAAATGGTGCAGCAACACCTTCCTCAGCGATGTAATTTACTGGCAAGGCTAACAGCTTCATCCCCCGGTTGATAGGGCAAAAAAGTCAGTATTAATTGCAGCATCTCATCCGTAGTTTTCATACTTCCGTTAGTGCCTGCAACCTGCTGCGGCGGGGTATGTGGATTATTGGGATTGTCAACGGTGTTGTCCATGGTAGCCACAACTTCTATCACAGAGCCTGCAGGAATTGGAAGCATTTTCCGGTAGGTATAGAAGTATTGCCATCTGAAATCCCATGCCCTGATCCGTATTAGCGGAATGGTATCTCCATCAGGTTTCAGGGCATAGGCAATAAATGATTTGCCAAGCAGGTGCATATGCGGATTAACAGATAGCAGCGAAATATCGCCAAGAATCTTTGCACGGGTAATGAAAGTCATTACCGTATCTGCCGGTATAACTAACTCGGGAACGATATCTGAAATACCCAGGGTGCCCAATTGAATTTCCTGGACAGGCCGTTTCGGACGTTCTTTCCCGAAGAAAATATTCACATAAGAAGTATCGAGCACATCTTCCATGGCAGGCCCATAGTGTATGTCATTCAGGTAAATGATTCCTTTACGTTTTACGAAAAAACCGCCAATGCCTTCCGGATAAAGCGTGGTAATTACGCCGGGCAGGTAGTTGGTGGCTGAATGTATGTAATGATCATTTCCCGGATAACTTCCGTCATCATTCAGCAAATTCATTTTTTTGAAAACAGATTCCCTTGTTTCTTCTTTAGTATCCAATGCATATGCTCCTGAAAAAATATCTTTCTTCTTATCCTCATCATAAAAAATGATACGCCCGTTCACGTGATGTACCCATTTCGATCCCGGTACAAATTCAATGGCACGGATGAATGTATCGGAAGGCAGTTCAAAAGGAATTTTCATAACCATAAACCGGTCGGTATGGTCTCCTTTAATCAAATAAGGTTTGATCTTTAAAACCAGGTCGGGCTTTCCGATCATTGAACCGGTTGGAAAAACCGGAGGCGCAGGCATTTTACCGGTATCGCCCACTGCTAAACCGCCTTCCACCCACTGGTTGATCAGCGTTAACTGTTCTGTTGATAGATAATGCTCTTCCAAAAATTGACTGTAGGCAGGATCGGCCGGCCAGGGCGGCATGATGTGCTTGTTCACCACTTCACGAATGGTTTTGCTCCTTTTAGCCACATCTTTATAAGTGATGAGTGAGAAAGGTGCAGGTTGTCCCGGCCTGTGGCACTTGGTACATTTATCGTGAATGATGGGTGCAATATCTTCCGCGAATGTGACCGTTTTATTTTTTGTGCATGCTGTTATACTAAAAACGATACAGCAAGCAGCAAGTAACCGGCCGGCCCATGGCTTTATAAATGAAATCATTTGCAGATTGTAAGAAAACACCTGATTGTAACCGCAAGGTAAGACAGCCAATTGAAAACTACTCCTGCCGAAACCATTTTTGACAGGAAGCGATGCCTGCCTGTTGATCCGGCAAGCCCTCCAGGCTTATTCAATATAGCAGCCAATGGCTTTGGTAGAATCAGGTTGAATAGGCCGGTTATTCAGTAAAGCATTCACCGCATCCAGTAAATAGTGCTCACTAACTGCCGGCCTGACTTTTCCAATCTCATAAGCCCAGTTGTCAATCAAACCACGATAAAGCGTTTCTCCTTGATTACTTACCAGGAAAACTTCCGGAGTTATGATGGCATTGAGCCGCTCCTTCAGCACAAAGTCAGGATCAAGCAGTATTGGAAAGGTTAAACGGTTATGTTCCCGGTAGATTTTGATTTCTTCTTCCGGGTAATTTTTTCCTGCAACCACACCGATATAGGTCAGGCCGGTTTCAGTAAAAATGCTGTCCAGCAGCCGCAGGGTTTTACCATAGGAATTACAAAAAGGACATTCAGGCTGCAGGAAAATTATGACCGTTGCTTTTCCGGATTGAAGCGTATCAAAGGAGAACTTTTCATGATCAACGGTTTGGAGTTCGATTGAAAAGAAATCTGCCTGAGTTTTTTGCTCAGCACAACTGGTTGCTAACAGCACCGTAGCCAAAAGCATGGTTACAATTCCGGAGTTCATTTTTACTGGTTCAATTCATCTTAGTTAATACCGGTTCATTACCGTTACTGCACGATGGCAATCAGCTTAGTCTGCGAGCCCTCGTTCAATTCGATTGGCATGGTAACCATGGATGCTGCTGATTTTAGATTTCCTGCGGGCTTATCTATACTGCATAAAATCCAACGCTTCCTCCAACCCAGTCCATGTCTTTATTGTAGTCAACGCCTATCATCTTTCCTTTGCTTAACCGCACCAGATTAATGGTGAGTACCGGTGCCTTTTCTTCCGGGAGCCATATATACAGTAAGCGGATCTCCGCTTTTACCGGCCCGGTTGGCGATTGCACCACAGGAGCATACTGCACTTTTCTTTGCAGGATGTACTGTTGCGGGTCAGTTATGGAAGTGATGTCTTCTCTTTTCACATCGAATAGTACACCATGACCGGAAAAAGAGAAGAGTGGTTTCAGTACATAATTTTCAAGGTCGTCAGGGATTGTTGTCACCTGATGAAGAAATTGGGTATTGGGCACATACCGGCTGTTGATAAAAGGCATTGCATATTTGCTGATTCTGAAAAACCAATTGGGGTGTACCGTCCAGGAAACATCCACCTCTTCCACCAGATTAAACTGACATTTCAGATCCTTGCGTTTTACAAATTCATCAAAAATTACCCGGTTATAAATTCTGTTGATGGCGATCTTGCGGCCATCTTTTTCGTAATAGAGCTTGCGGCCTTCACGCAGTACCTTGCTGATGCAGACATAATCAATGCCCAGCATTTTTTTTGTGAGTTCAAAATCAACCCGTGTTTTTTGTTTTTCCGGCTCAATTTCCAGCAACACTACATGCTCCGGCTTTTCTCCTGCAAGTATCCATTGCCGGAGACGCTGAATGTATGTTTCATCATTAAAACCGCTGAATAAATGGTTCATGTTTTCCGGAACCCAAAAGTGTTGCCGGTATTTTAATGCCAGCCAATGCTGGTATCCGAAAAGGGATGGAAATGCCTGTGCTTCTATCAACTGCGGAATGAGCTCCCCATCTTCATTTTTGCAAATGGCAAAATCGATAGCTATAGTTTGAGGCCTTGCATCTTCATTCGGTACATGCAGGTGCGGAGGTATTGCACCATCTGAAATTTTATGGTACTCCGGTGATGTAACGGTTTGCAGAATCTCCCTGCCACCAGCTATGAGCTGATCTTCAAAACTGCGCGGAACAAAAATTGGAGTCTCGGCAATGCGGAATTCAATATGATATCCGGCTTCCTGATCCAGGTCGGCGAGGAATTGCCTGTACTTCTCATCCGTAAACTGCTGATTGTATTTTTCACGATAGGCTGGTACCATGCGTAGTAGATTGAATGGCGTCAAAAATAGATAATTACCTCACAGCGGATTGAATAGACAGCAGGATTAACACCTGATTACAAAAATTAGGTCAGCCAGCAGCAGGCAGCCTGATGCTGCGGCAAGCAGAAAGGAAGGCCGGCTCCGGTAACATGGCGGGTACAGGCCATTAAACGCAATCTGCGGTTTGCAATACCCTGTTAAATGAACTGCTGAGAAAGGTAGGAAGGATCGTTTGCTGTGTTAAGACAATCTTTTGCGGGTCGTCGAGGTAATCCACCATCTGATAATATTTTTCAGACCCATGATTTTTTATGATCAGTTCTTTTTTGTCAGGCCTTGAAAAGTAACGCAACATACCTTCCGGATCAGCTTCCGGATGAAATTGGGTGCCGATAAATTCATCAGAAAATCGTATGGCCATCATTGCCCGCTCCAGGTTTACATGAGGTCTTGGCTTTTCCAGGGCAAGCAACTGATACCCTTCCCGCTGCATCAGGGATAAATTAGGTTGAATTACCTGGTAATCTCGGGAATCTACCGCATAAAAAGGTTCCGGAAGCTTTTCAAAAAGCGGCTCATTTACCGCATCATCTGTTTCATGAATAGGCAATACACCGAAGGAAGTGGATTTACGTTTGGTTACTTCGCCCACTTTCCAATGCCTGCAGATGAGCTGAAAAGAGTGGCAGATAAAAAATACATGTTTTTTCTGCTCGGCATTTTTGAGATTATGTTCCCACAAATTATCAATCAGGCGGAAGTATTTCTTTTCCCAATGTTCCCCGCTTTCAAGAGGACTGCCTGGCCCGCCGGATGAAATATATACATCATAGGATTCATCAGGTACTTCTTCGGCATTCCGAACATCATATATATCCCAGCGCACCCGGGCATCAGTTTTCATACGTTCAAGGTAGAGCAGGGATCGAATACCCCGCATACCTTCGTTTTGGACCCTGTTATACAGATCCAGAACGGCTACTTTGATTGTTGGCTTTTCCATGCTGGTGGCAAAAAACTGATGGCTGCGCTGTTAAGAAACCGAATTTACACGCTTCCTTAATCAAAAATCTGTTAATAAGGTTCAAATATAGAATTAACAGAGAATTAATTTTCAACAGACTGGAAGAATTAATACACCGCCCGGTGTTTACACCCGGGTGTGCCGGATATACCGATCTGCAGCTTTTTTCCATTGAAAGAAGGCCTGAGTCGGCCTGTAGTACGATTGGGGTATCGATATAAGAATAAAATATAATAATTTAGTTAGGCAATCCGCCTTGCGTTATCGGGTAGAGAATGGAATGATTGCCTGTTTTCAATTCAGTCATTCAAGTCCGGCATTGGTCTCTTCTACAATATAATCAACCACTTTGCGCAGGTCATTGGTTTTTTCAAACACCTTCAGCTGCCGGTCGGCTCCACTACCCATTTTTACAATTTCATGGAGATAATTTACTTCATCCCGGCAATTGAGATCATCCACAACATCATCTACAAATGAAATTAATTCATCAAGCAGGCTTTGAAAAGGAACTTCCGCTTCTTTTCCGAAGTCAATAAGCTTGCCTTCCACGCCATAGCGAGCGGCACGCCATTTATTTTCATTTATGAGGGCACGTTTATAGGTGCGAAACGTGAGATTTTGTTGCATCAGCCGGTGTTGCTTTGCTACCACTGCCTGCATAATGGCAGCCAGGGCAATGGTTTCATCCAAACGCATGGGCACATCGCAGATCCTGAACTCAAGGGTACTGTAAACGGGGTGAAGGCGCAGATCCCACCATATTTTTTTACCGTTATCAATACAATTGGTTTTTACCAGCAATGCGATGTATTCATCAAATTCTGATGCTGTGGTGAAGTTTTCCGGTATGCCGGTTCTTGGAAATTTATCGAAAACTTTTGTACGGTAAGATTTGTAACCGGTATTCCTGCCGAGCCAGAAGGGAGAATTGGTAGACATTGCGAAAATATGCGGGAGAAAATATCGAACGGCATTCATAATCTGTACACCCGTTTGCCTGCTGTCAATCCCCACATGCACATGCAATCCGAAAATGAGGTTAGACCTTGCCGCATCCTGCATCTCATTTACGATTTCCTGGTAACGCGGGTGGTCGGTGATAATTGCGTCCTGCCAGCGGGAAAACGGGTGCGCTCCGGCAGCCCCAATAAGGCAGTTTTGTTTTTTCGCTATTCCGGAGATGATGCTCCGCAGGTGTTTTACTTCCCGCCTCGCTTCTTTTACATCATGGCAAATATTGGTTCCCACTTCCACCACGGCCTTGTGCATTTCGGCTTTTACCTGCTCATTCAGCAAGGTGATGCCGCCTTCTACAACCTCATGCATATGAGAAACCAGTTCCCTGGTTTCCGGATCGATAATCATGAATTCCTCTTCAATACCTATCGTGAATAGTTTGTTCATCTTGGCGAATCTTATTGTTAGAACTCAGAAGGGCAAATTAAGTAACAAAACATGAATTCACTAACACGATGCAAAGGATTACGCATTTTATTCAGCACCGCTTTACCCGAAAAGTGACATTCGGACTTTTACATTTTTAGCATTATGTAAAAAAAAGGGTCACTGATTGGCCAATGTTAATGGCACAAAGAGTGACCCTTATTGGTGCTTCTACCGGCAGCAAATCATTATAGATCCGGTGTAATACCTTGTCCTTGTGTCGCCTTTTTCAAATAAGCTCCCCAGGTCAGGTTGTCGGCTCCATCGCGGTGGGCAAGGGCTTTTTCAATGGCCATGTTTGCTGCATTTTCAACTACCCACTCAAAATTTTCTTCACCAACAGAATGGCGATCGGCATCGGGAGAAGGATTGCAAAAATCAATTGCATACGGGATGCCATCGCGCACTGCAAACTCAACGGTATTGAAATCATATCCCAGAGCATGATTCAGTTTCAGCACATAATTATGAATCGTATGCATCAGCTCGTCGGAAACATTGTGATTGGCTACATAGCGGAGATGATGCGGGTTGCGTGGTTCGTAATGCATGATTTTGACATATTTGCCTCCCAGGCAATAACAACGGAAATAGGCATCAAACTGTATTTCTTCCTGCAGCAGCATGACCAGTTGCCCGGTTTCCGCATGTTTTGCAAAGAGTTCGCCAGAATCATTGATTTTGTAAACGTTCTTCCATCCTCCGCCTGCATAAGGTTTCATATATGCCGGAAACCCGATATAGCCCAGCATCGATTCCCAATCGAGCGGGGTAACCAGGTTTGAAAACGACTCTGAAGAAGTATCTGTCGGGTGCTCGTTAGAAGGAAGAATAACCGTTTTGGGAACCGGCACACCCACTTTTATTGCCAGGCAATTATTGAAAAACTTATCATCGGCGCTCCACCAGAATGGATTGTTAAGTACGGCTGTACCACAAATGGCGGCATTCTTCAGAAACGTGCGGTAAAACGGAACATCCTGTGAGATGCGGTCAATAATCACATCGTATCCGGGTGCATAAGCCTGTGCCACCTTATCAATACGCACCGCTTCGGCAGTAATGCCTTCTACGTTTTTTGAGTTTACCCGGTCTATGAAGGCCTGTGGAAACGTCCGTTCCATGCCAAAAAGAATTCCAATTTTTTTCATGCTGGTTTAATTTGTTTTTAAGGAGTATTGAAAGAGGTTTAGAATTAAAGGGTCTTTGCTTTTTACATACTTCATTACCTGTAACCGGATGAAATGCTATGGTGAGCTAACCGGTTAAAATCCGGTTCAGAATTTCATCTGTGAAAGATAGTGCGGGAACATTTCGCGCCAAACCGGCCAGTCGTGGTTGGCACCCATACGTACATCCAGCCAGTGGCGAACACCCTTTTTATTCAGAATCTCTGAAAGTTCTTTATTGGCATCTAGGCATATATCATGTTCTCCTGCACCAAGCACAATTCCCATCTCATGCAGGGCGGGGTTTTCAAGTCCGGGGAGGTAGTCAGGCGGATTATTGAAATACACCTCATCATCATAATGCCCGTCGAGCTGCGGCTTAATATCAAAAGCAGCACTCATGCTAAAGAGGTAGCCTACCTTTTCCGGGTTTCGGAAAGCAAAATTCGCGGCATGGTAGCCACCAAAGCTGCAACCGGCCAGGGCCAGTTTTGAATACCCGGTTTCTGAAAGCGCCCGTTGAAATATCTCTTCCCTGATAAACCGGTCATACACCAGGTGATTCTGAACCCGGATGGCAGGATGCACTTTTTTATTGTACCAGCTTTCTTCATCCACTCCGTCCACACAATAAACTTTTACATACCCATTGTCAATATACCATTGTATACTCTCTATCAGTTTGAAGTCACGGTTCTGAAAATACCTTCCCATCGAAGTCGGAAAAGTAACGATGGGGTATCCGCGGTCTCCATAGACCAGCATTTCAGTTTCACGGTTTAAAACGGGTGAATGCCACTTAACATGTTGTTCGCTCACAGGAAAAAAATTTTTGATGATGAATGAATGATTGCTTATCTGAGAATGATTTCCGCTTTCGGTTCACGCTTTTTTGTAATGTACAGCCACAGCGGGTTGCATGGTTTGGATGCACGTATTTAGGTAATCCGTACTTAAAATGAGGCGCAAAGGTAGCAAATGATTGATGAAGATGGAAGTGCCAGGCGTGTGGCAGGTTCGACAATTTGGAAAATTGTATTGCATGATCAGCACTCCGGCAGGTTGCAGCAGCGAAAAGGACAACCAGTACGACGGGTTGAATAGTATATAGTGCGATGACTGCAAGCATAAGAACGGCATCTGCAGATTGCCATTTAACATTGTTGATTACACAGATGGTTAGCTTGAGCCAAATACTATCTTTGCCAACAGCTAAACCAGCCAATATGCTTCGATACGATTGGACTAAAGAGGAGTTGCTTCAGGTCTATCAACTGTCGTTAATGGATTTGCTCTACCGGGCAGCCACCATACACCGGCAATACCACGACCCTAATGAAGTGCAGGTTAGTTCCTTGCTTTCTATTAAAACAGGAGGCTGTCCGGAAGATTGCGCCTATTGCCCTCAGGCAGCCCGCTATCAAACCGATGTTACTGTTCATAAACTCATGGAGTTATCTGAAGTAACGGATAGAGCTGCCGTAGTAAAGGCGTCCGGGGCATCGCGCATGTGTATGGGAGCCGCCTGGAGAGAAGTGCGCGACAACAGCGACTTTGACCGGGTGCTGGAAATGGTGAAGCATGTTAACAGTATGGGTTTAGAAGTATGCTGTACACTGGGTATGCTTACAGAACAGCAGGCAGAAAAACTCGCAGCCGCAGGTTTATATGCCTACAACCATAACCTCGACAGTTCAAAAGAATTTTATGGTGAGATTATTCATACCCGCCATTATGAAGATCGCTTAAACACCCTGCAACACGTACGTAAGGCCGGCATTTCCGTTTGTTCCGGCGGCATCATCGGCATGGGAGAATCCGTAGAAGACCGTATCGGTATGTTGCTGACATTATCTTCCCTGAATCCTCATCCGGAATCAGTGCCGGTTAACGCTTTGGTGCCGGTAGCAGGAACCCCACTTGAAGATCAGCCACTGGTTGATATATTCGAAATGGTCCGTATGATTGCTACTGCACGAATTGCAATGCCGGCTTCGGTTGTGCGGCTCTCCGCCGGCCGAACCAGAATGACCATGGAAGGACAGGCACTCTGTTTTATGGCAGGGGCTAATTCAATTTTTGCAGGGGATAAGCTGTTGACTACCCCTAATCCGGATTTTGATGATGATATGCAAATGTTTAATAAGCTTGGTTTAAAATCACGGGAACCTTTTAAGGTACCAAAAAATGCAGTACAGCCGGTAGGGGCCTAGCAGGAATTTTTTTTCAATTGCATGCTTTTTTGCAGCGCTGTTGTTTAAATACTTATAATTCTTACACTATTGGACGAAAACTTCCTGGAGCAACGACTCGCCAAAAGAAAAAATGATGGGTTATTGCGCACTCTAAAGCAGAGCCAGGGGCTTATTGACTTTTGTTCAAACGATTATCTTGGCTTTGCCAATTCTGGTGAGTTGCAATCTTTGATTGCACAGTTTCCGGTGCCTCCGCAACATACCGTGTTAGGTTCACGGGGCTCGCGGTTGCTGGCAGGCAACACCGTCTTTGCAGAAGAGCTGGAAAAGTTTATAGCCGGTTTTCATCGTGCAGAATCAGGTCTTCTGTTTAACTCAGGGTACGATGCCAATTCCGGATTTTTTTCAGCTGTTCCCCGTAAAGGGGACATTGTTATTTATGATGCGC
This sequence comes from uncultured Bifidobacteriaceae bacterium, assembly GCA_964524035.1. GTDB lineage: Bacteria > Bacteroidota > Bacteroidia > Chitinophagales > UBA10324 > JACCZZ01. The sequence goes on along the minus strand of CAZGBP010000020.1, from coordinate 9,614 downwards.
TTATTCATGCATCGGTACATGATGGGATGAGGCTGAGCAAAGCAGCAACAATGTCCTTTCTTCATAATAATAGCGATGACCTGCGCGCAAAACTGGAAAGCATTACTGCAGCCAGGCCGGACTCACAAGAAGTGTTTGTTGCGGTTGAATCAATTTACTCCATGGATGGTGACCTTGCTGCATTATCATCTTTCGGTGAAATCTGTGAAAAGTACCGTGCAAGGCTGGTGGTTGATGAAGCGCATGCCACCGGAATCATTGGAAAAGAGGGAAAGGGGTTGGTGAATGAACTTGGCCTGGAGAAAAAGGTGTTTGCACGCTTACATACATTTGGAAAGGCATTGGGCACACATGGTGCCATTCTGCTTGGCAGTAACGTGCTTCGTAGTTACCTCATCAATTTTGCAAGGCCATTTATTTATTCTACCGCATTGCCTTATCCTGCATTGGTTGCTATAAGGTGTGCTTATGAGTTATTGCCAAAAGCAGATCAGCAGCGAAACATGTTACAACAGTTAATTACTGTTTTTAAGCAGGAAATGAAAATAATGAGCGGCTTTGAAATTCTGGAAAGCAGCAGTCCGGTACAAAGTGTGATTGTACCCGGAAATGAAAGAGTGAGAGCGGTTGCAGCATCGTTGCAGGCGGCAGGATTTGATGTGCGCCCAATTGTAGCACCCACTGTTCCGGCCGGAAGAGAAAGATTGCGTATTTGCCTGCATGCATACAATACGGATGAAGAGGTGAGACACCTTGCCGCTAAGATGAAGGCATTCGCTGAAAGGGGATGGTATTGATGCATTAAAATGAGAGAGATAGTTACAGTCAGCAAAGATCTTTTGCTAAGGCTGAATCAAATTAAACTTCATATAAAGTAGAATGATATGGCCATCCGGTTAATTGGAAAGGCTTCAATTCATATTCCAATAAAACCACAGAAATCAGTTACAAAAAATTGCAACAAAGTGAGTAAACAACGCAGACTATTTATCACCGGTATCGGTACCGATGTTGGTAAAACGGTAGCGGCAGCAATACTGGCAGAAGCCTTGAAAGCTGATTATTGGAAGCCGGTGCAGGCAGGCAGCCTGGAAAACACGGATTCAGACTTTGTCCGTCGTATGATTTCAAATTCAGTTTCAGTCATTCACCCGGAAAGGTACCGGCTTACCCAACCCATGTCGCCGCATGCTGCCGCAAAGATCGACGGTGTAAGGATCAGGCTGAAGGATTTTAAGTTGCCTGAAACACAAAACACATTAATTATTGAAGGAGCCGGCGGAATCCTCGTGCCCCTGAGTGACAGTAAGTTAGTCGTCGATCTGATTGAGAAGCTAAAAACGGAAGTCGTTATCGTTGTCCGCAACTACCTTGGCAGTATCAACCATTCGCTGCTTACGATTGACTGTGCCCGGAATCGTAAGCTGGCACTGGCTGGCATTATCTTTAATGGGGAACCCAATGCAGCATCGGAAGAAATCATTCTGCAGTATTCAAAACTGCCGGTACTGGGAAGGATTCGGCAAGAGGTGGAAGTAAACAGGGAAATGGTACAGACCTATGCCCGTCAATTCAGCATGCTTTGACTGGTTGCGAAATCCGGCAACGGAATCTGTAAACCAATATCAAAATCAGGATACTGTATGGTCCGGAAGTTTTGGAAAACATAGTGCGTGACTCTCAATGGTAAATTCAGCTTCTCAAATGCAAAGTGGCCTTAACTTGGTGAATCGTCGTACATTTAACCTCAGAACTATTGATAATGGCCTTTAACAAAACTGCACTGCTCTTGTATGGCTTGCTGTGTATTGCTTCTTTGCAATGGACAGCCTGCAGCAACAGTTCTGCCAGAAATGAGTATCAATCAGTGTCGCATGATACTAAATCTGACAGTATATCAATGGCAGGTCATGTCAGTCAGGTTGCTGCAGGCGAAGGCCCTCCGGGCATGGTCTGGATCCCCGGCGGCGATTTTATAATGGGTAGCGAAAACGACCCCGAGGCACGTCCGGATGAATCACCGGCCCATAAAGTACACGTAGATGGATTCTGGATGGATATCACGGAAATTACCAATTCACAGTTTGCTGAATTTGTAAAGGCTACGGGATATGTTACCACCGCTGAAATAAAGCCGGACTGGGAGGAACTAAAGAAACAACTCCCCCCTGATACACCAAAGCCACCTGATTCAATATTTGTTCCGGGCTCCCTGGTTTTTAATCCGCCCAATTATCCTGTTTCACTTGATAACATAGGTCAGTGGTGGGCATGGGTGCATGGTGCCAGTTGGAAGCAGCCGCTTGGCCCCGGTAGCAGCATTGCGGGAAAAGAAAAATATCCCGTGGTGCAGGTATCGTGGGATGATGCAGTTGCCTATTGCAGGTGGGCAGGCAAGCGCCTGCCAACAGAAGCCGAATGGGAATACGCCAGCCGCGGCGGACAACAGGGCGTGAAATATCCCTGGGGTAATGATAAAAATTATGCTAAACATGCCAATACCTGGAATGGGCATTTTCCTGATAAGAATACAATGGAAGACGGGTATGAACTTATGGCGCCTGTTAAAACCTATGCGCCCAATGGATATGGCTTATATGATATGGCCGGTAATGTGTGGGAATGGTGCAGTGACTGGTACCGGTATGATTATTATAAGACCTGTGTGGCAAATTCAATAGTTAATAATCCGCAAGGGCCCTCCGATAGTTTTGATCCTGATGAGCCAACTATTCCTAAAAAAGTAAACCGGGGGGGTTCTTTTTTATGCAACGACAGCTACTGTTCCAGTTACCGGGTGGCAGCCCGAATGAAAACCAGCCCTGATACCGGATTGGAGCATTGCGGATTTCGATGTGTGATGACAAACCAGCAATGGGAAGAATTAAGAAAGAAAAAGGCAGGCAAATAGCGTTTTTTATCCTGACCTTTGCCAGTGAAAACTGCTTAACGCTGAATTTTCTGTTGAAATTTAGCGAACCGGACGTTTTCTGAGAGCATGGCATGATTTTAGGGATTTCGATCCGAGACTATCGACTCCCTTTTAAAAAACACCGGATTATGCATAAGCGTACTTCTGTTTTCCTCATTCTTGCAAGTTGTTTATTTTCGTTGCAAAGCCTGGCCCAGGGCCATTACCGCAACAATGCAATTGGCGTTTACATAGGACCGAATTTCAGCAATATAGATATCACCTCGCCGCAACTCAATGCCGAATCAAAGTCAGGTTATCAGGCGGGCATTTTTTATCGTTCCGGAAAATTAGTTTATGGACAGGCTGGATTACAGTTCCAGCGAATGAACAGCAATTTTCAAATGACGGATTCCACACCCGATGTTACGGACGATGTGACTTTTAAACGGATACAACTTCCGCTTTATGGCGGACTCAACCTCATTCCCATAATTGACGGGGTTATTAACCTTCGTGTTTTTGCCGGACCGGTCATTTCTTATGATTTTGATATTTCTGAGAATGACCTTCCAATGTATCCGGAAGATTTTTCGAGGTTCAGGGTGGAGGGTGCACTTGGGGCAGGTTTGGATGTATTGATCTTTTCACTGGATGGCGGTTACTCATTTGGCCTCAGCAACCTGTTTAATGATGGGTTGGATGGTAAATGCAGTTATGGCTTCGTCAACCTGGGCTTAAAATTCTAACTGAAAAGGCCCATTTACCCATTCCGTCAATTCAATTTGTTTTAATGCCCTGCGTGAGTTATCTTCGCGGCGCTTTTAAGGATTTCAGGCCGCCTTTCATCTGAATTTCCTTTGTATTACCCGGTTAGTTTACAAGGAGTTACAATAGTTTGATTGAATACCGGATCCCCATCTTTGTGGCTTAAGATTTGATGCATGCAATACACCAGAAATGGAGTGCATATCCGTTAAAATTTCCTTTACCCCAACCATAAAATCAATAGTGACCATGCGATTTTTACCCTTTCAGCGCAACAAACAGAACAAGTATTTTTTAGTTGCGCTTTTTCTTTTGAATAGTATTGCCACCTTCACCTTTGCACAATCTGCTTCTTTCTGGCAGGATGTTAATTCCGGCGTCATTTCGGCTTTTGGAAGCCGGTACAGCACACCGGTCAGTTATCGAACGCTTCAGTTGAATACAGAAGCACTGCGCGGCCATTTAGCCACCGCACCTATGGAGTTTACCGAAGCAGCTCGGACCTCCCTGGTTACGATCAGCCTTCCGATGCCAGGCGGTTCATTCGAAGATTTTCAGATATTTGAATCACCGGTTATGGCGCCGGCACTGGCCGCCAGGTATCCCGAAATTAAAACGTATGCCGGCATTGGCATCAGCGATCCCCGTGCTCGTATACGATTAGATATGACCACATTGGGTTTTCATGCAATGATCCTGTCACCGAGAGGAGATGTTTTTATTGATCCGATCAGCAATGAAAATCAGGATTACTACCTTTCCTATAATAAAAAAGACCTGGTTCGTGAGTTTTCCTTTGATTGTGAAGTAGCCGGAGAAGAAACGGGTGCAGGCTCATTGGAAAGAAAGCATGCACCTCAATACAGAAGTTCCGGTGATCAGTTACGAATATACAGGCTGGCATTGGCGTGCACCGGTGAGTATGCTAATACCAAGGGAGGTACCAAATCGGGAGCCTTATCGGGAATGACAACTTCCATTAACAGGGTAACCGGCATTTATGAATCAGAGTTTGGCATCCGGCTGGAATTGATTGCCAATAATGATACGCTGATTCACCTGGTTTCATCAACTGATCCTTATACCAACAATAACGGGGGCGTAATGCTCGATCAAAACCAGGATCATATCGATGATATTATAGGAAATGCCAATTATGATATCGGACATGTTTTCAGTACCGGAGGCGGTGGTATTGCCGGGTTGGGCGTTGTTTGTATTACCAACAAGAAAGCGAACGGTGTTACCGGATTGCCAAATCCTACCGGCGATGGATTCGATGTTGATTATGTAGCACATGAAATGGGCCATCAGTTTGGCGCCAACCATACGTTTAATTCCACCAGCGGCTCCTGTGGCGGTGGCAACCGGTGGCCGGGTACTGCGTTTGAACCCGGCAGCGGCTCTTCCATTATGGCATATGCCGGCATCTGCTCACCTAATGATCTGCAGGCACACAGCGATCCGTTTTTTCATGTGGGCAGCTATGATGAAATCAGCGATTATGCCTTTGAATCAGAAGGATCTTCCTGCCCGGTTGTAATTGAAACCGGAAATACGGCACCAACGGCGGAAGGTGGAAGCAATTACACCATTCCGTATAAGACGTATTTTAAACTGACAGGAACGGGTTCAGATGCTGATGGTGATTCACTTTCTTATATGTGGGAGGAAATAGACAAAGGTCCTGCAACCGGCATGAATTCACCGACCGGCAATGCACCAAGTTTCAGAAGTTTTAAAGCCGATTCAGTACCGTACCGTTATTTCCCAAAGCTCTCAAGTATCGTAACCGGCGCCGTTTCCAACGGGGAAACGCTTCCTTCTTACGCGCGCTCCCTGAAATTCCGTTTTGTTGTACGTGATAACAGGCCCGACGGTGGCGGACTTACCTACGATGACAGTCCGGTAACCCTTACTGTAATCAATACCGGAACTCCATTTAAAGTGGTCCATCCGAATACCGCCACAACCTGGGGAATCGGCAGTGAAGTATCTGTTGCCTGGGATGTTTCATCAACCAACCTGGCACCTATAAACTGCAGCGAGGTAAATATCCTGCTGTCGCTTGATGGTGGTTATACTTATCCTGTAACCTTATTGGCCAATACGCCTAATGACGGCAGTGAAGTGTTTACCCTGCCTAACAATGCTGACCTGTTTACCAACAAAGCCCGCATTATGGTACAATCCGCAGGCAACGTATTTTTCGATATCTCAGATATTAACTTTGTGATTGACGCAAGTGTAGGAATCGAAACAGCATCTGTTGCCGCATCCGGTCTCACCATTTACCCAAATCCGACAAATGCAACATTTACGGTGACATTGAACCAGGGAAATGAACCGGTTACACATCTATTTATAAAGGATCTTGTTGGCAGAACACTTGTTGCGCAACCTGTTGGTAGCATACCCGGCCAGCAGGAATTACAGGTGGATCTTTCCGGAAAACCAAATGGTATTTATATGGTAGAAGCAAAGACCGCTAATGGCAGTATGATCAGGAAAGTGGTAAAACAATAACGATACATGCACTCATAAACAGTTAATAATTGTTTCTAAAGGCGGCTTTACATGCCGCCTTTTTATTTTAAGTGCGCTTGCCGGGAAGTCTTGTTTCATATTCCATTTTGCTCGCGTATACATACTTTTCTGCAGTGCAGTACGAGTTTGCCGATAAGTTTTTCCGGTATATTTTTTTAACACTATTTTAGACTGGTAAAATACTTCATGATGCTAAAGCAATACTTCTTTTTTTCTGCACTGATGATGGCCGTATTGTCCGCATATCCGCAAACACCTGACTGGAGTACGCAAATCGCGAATATCATTTATAACAATTGTACCTCCTGCCATCGGGAAGGATATATTGCTCCTTTTACACTGAGCAGCTATGAAGATGCATTTGACAATGCCTTCGCGATTCAGGCTGCTGTAAATGCGCATATCATGCCACCCTGGCCGCCTGACCCAAACTACCGTCACTTTGCCTATGAAGCAGTATTGGATCAATCGGAAATTGATGCCATCAATCAATGGGTAGATGGCGGCATGCCTTCCGGCGATCTGTCAGCAGCACCGGATCCTCCTGCGTATAATAATGGAGCTTCCACGCTTTCATCAATTGATCATACCATTCAGATACCAACCTATACAACACAGTTCGATGAAGATGAATACCGTTGGTTTGTAATTCCATCTGAGTTCACGGAAACCATGTATCTCAATGCAATTGAGATTATTCCGGGTAACTGGTCGCTGGTACATCACGTGGATATGTATTTTGACAGCACCGGACATTCCTATGAACAAGACCAGGAAGATCCTTTGCCGGGCTTCAATTATACTACCGGATTTCCGGCAATGAACTATTACATCGGAGGATGGTCGCCCGGTGGCAATGCGCTAAAACTTCCTGAAAACTGGGGCGTAAGGATTCCTGCAGGTGTTGATTTTGTGTTGGAGATACATTACGCTCCCGGCAATATAGGTGCTTTAGATAGTACACTGGTAAATTTTAAGTATGTAACGGACACCGGTAACGTTCGGGCGGTGATTGTTGATGTTCCCATCTATGATTTCCCGCCAAGCCTCATAAACCCACCATTGAAAATTTCTGCGAATGAAGTAAAAACTTTTTATCAGAAGTCACAACCAATGCCGGCTGATATGTCTTTCATCAGTCTTTCTCCTCACATGCATTTAATAGGCAGAACCTATAAGATATGGTTTGAAACGATTGAAGGAGATTCTTTCCCGCTCATTGATATTCCCAACTGGGATTTTCATTGGCAGATGTACTATATGTTCCCTTATGTGCAAAAAATACCGGAAGGAGCAAGAATTTATGCGGAGGCGCTGTACGACAATACGCCAAATAATCCTTACAACCCGAATAACCCGCCCATAACAGTGAAACAGGGCCCCTATACAACAGATGAGATGCTGATGACTTTTATGGCTTTTACTGAATATCAACCCGGCGATGAAGATATTTTGCTGGACAGTTCCATTGTTGCAACAGGAATTGAAGCGCCGGAGAATTTGCCGTATGAACTGATCGTTTATCCAAATCCTGCCGGCGATTATATCCGGTTCTCAACCAGGCTGGATGGCCATGAAGCGACGGTAAAAATCATGAATGCCATGGGAAGTGTGGTAAAGCAATGGCATGGAGCAAAGATTACAGCTGGACAGTTGGCTAGTAAGATCGATTGCTCCGGATTTCAGGATGGAATATATTTCATTGACCTTGTTTCGGGAAGCCGGCATCTTACTGCCAGTTTCGTTATAACAAAGTAATAACAGGCAGCAGTGAGGAAGGCTATGGAAAGAAGCATAACATCCGGTTATCCTTCTTTTTAATTTTTACCGGTAAGCCTCAAAAGAATCTTATTACAGGAGTAGTGCAAGCCAGAGATTTTATGTACGGCCCAGTTTAGTCGGCAGGCCATCTATACTCACCAGGTTGTTGTCCGCTATGTATTTTGAAAGTCCGGACATTCCTTTTTTTTCAGCCCATTCAAAATGTAGGTTGCGTTCCCCTTTGTATTCATAATGCGGAACACCAAAGCCGCAGGATGTTTGCACATTGCTGATTGTTGCCTGAATGATTTGCCTGGTACTCGGATAAATTTTAAACTGCGCTGAAATTGAAGGCCATTCTTCATCACCAGGCAGTATTGTACGGCCTTTTCCATAAAGCCGCAAGATGGATGGCACAACGTCAAAAGAACAAAACATAAAAGTTATCCTGCCATTTTCCAGCGTATGTGCAGAGGTTTCATTGCCACTGCTGATCAGATCCATGTACGCCACGCTGTTCGGAGAAAGCACCCGGAAACAATCAAGTCCTTTTGGTGAAAGATTGATATGTCCTTCCTGGCTCAAGGGCGCAGTGGCCACAAAAAAAAGATGTTGTCTTTCAATAAAAAGTTGCTGATGCGGTGTTATTGAATCATAAAATTTTCCCATTCAGGATAAGTGGATTTTTAGAAAACAGGTCATGCCGGTACTGAACGCTAATATTTTATTGTGCCGGCAATTTTATCGTACAATTCACGGTATTTCGGCCAGGCCTGCATGTTGGTTACCATCGTAAGGATGAGCAGCGACTTTCCGCTGTTGGCGAAGTAGACATAATTAATAACGTCCTCATTTCCGGGATTATACTTATGCGTTTCAACAAGCCATTTGTATTTGCGGCCATGAATCTCTTTCTCGCCTTGCTCTAATATTTTAAAACCAGGTGCCTTGCTGACATAACTCATATACTCCTTAAAAGAAGTTTCCAGATCAGCAGGCTTGTCATAAAGCACATTTACCGTAAACTGCTCCCGGACAATATCCGTACTGTCTGTTGCTCTTCGAACGGCACGAAAGCTGGTCGACTTATCTTTTGGAATGCCATACCGCCAGGTATTGGGAACCCCAATTTCAAAATGGTTAATACTGTCTTCGTAGATAAGAAGGCTTTGTGCAGCAGCTGAAATTGGGAATGATATAATCAGCAGCAGAAATAAGGATCTCATATTTATTAATTTATTCAATTTAAGTTAATGCAATTTTTAATGATAATCGGCTAAAGTGCAATGGTATTATTTATTCCTGCTGATGCCTCCAAAAATATAAAAATCATGGAAACTGCAAAACTGATTTTTGAGAGAGTGATAGGAGGTAAATAGTTTCTCTTAAAAGGATCTCATAACAACTTGCTGTTTTGAACTTGTTGGGTTGATTTGATATTTTGAAGACCGCCCTTCGACTTCGCTCAGGGCTTCGCCTTCGATTACGCTCAGGGCAAGGAAAATCCGGTCGCTGAGCGAAGCCGAAGCGCCGGATTTTCGGGAAGAATGAGTTAAATTTTTGCGCCCTTCGGCTTCGCTCAGGGAGCAAAAATTTACGGTTATAGGCAAGTCAATCTGTAGAATTA